>SBEK01000217.1 GCA_009668925.1 Deltaproteobacteria bacterium | reverse complement strand
ATATAATCCGGCCTGCAAACCTATTTCGCATAAGCGACATGTTTTACTTGTGCAAAATCATCGATACATGCTAGTTTTTAAAAAATTTTCGATAGTGATATGAATAAAATTATCAGCCGTTACATATTTCGGGAAATTGCTTTCCCTTTTTTTCTCATCCTTTTTGTTCTGACCTTCGTCCTGCTGATGGGAAAGATTCTCCAGATCATGGATCTGATGGTCAATAAAGGCATCCGCGTCTGGGACATCGTCCATCTGATCGCCCTCATCATGCCCAATTTCATGTTATTTACGATTCCGATCGCGCTTCTGGTTTCCATCCTTATTGCCATGGGCAGGTTTTCCGCGGACAATGAAATCACGGCGCTCAAAGCGTCGGGCGTGAGTTTGCTGCAGATTTACTATCCCGTGGCCATCGCCTCGGTACTGGCTTTTGTCTGCGCCATCGTCATCGGATATTTTCTGGTGCCGCAAAGTAATTTTGCCACCAAGAAACTTCTTTTTGAACTGGCCTCGCAAAACGCCAGCATTGGAATTAAAGAAAAAATATTTAACGCGGATTTCAAAGGTCTTCTTTTATACGCCGATAAAATCCCCGCCGACGGTGAATACATGGAAGGTGTTCTCATTTCCGACAGCCGCATCCTGGGAGAACAAAATACCATTCTGGCCAGGAAAGCCTATCTGGTCGCCGATCCCAAGCTGATGATTGTTAAACTCCGCCTGGAAAACGGCTCGATCCACACGGTGAGTTCCGATCTGAAGCATTACCGGAAAGTCGATTTTAAAAGCTACGACGTCAATCTGGATCTGTCGACAACGCTCGCGGCGTTTACCGATGAGAATAAGTCCAGCACGGAAATGACCATGACGGAGCTCCTGGAACGTATGCAGAAGCCGGGGCTGGACGGCGCCGCCGTACGCGAGCTGGCCATTGAAGTCCACAAAAAATTTTCCATCCCTCTGTCGTGTCTGTTCTTCGGGCTGCTGGCTCTGCCTCTGGGGATTACCAGCCATCGGGCGGTTAAATCCAGGGGGTTTGCCGTCGGCATCCTGATCGTCGCGACGTATTATCTTCTGCGTATCGGCGGAGAAGCCCTGGTGGAAACCGGCGGGCTCTCCCCCGTCATCGGCGTCTGGACGCCCAATGTATTTTTTGCTTTACTGGGTCTTTATCTCTTTTATATGGCCAATAAGGAAATTTCTCTTTTCCAAATTATCTATCACCGTTTTTGGCGCAAAAAGCTGGACATTTGAGGGCAATCATTGAAGCTGCTGGATAAATATATTCTTAGGGAATTTTTGAGGTTTTTCCTCATCACCTGCGTCACGTTCATCGTCCTGTATGTCATTATTGATTTCTTTGAAAAATCACGCATGTTCATGAGCAATAAAGCAACTGCCGTTCAAATGGCCTCTTACTTCCTGTATTCCATTCCCTTCATTATTTCCATGATCCTCCCCGCGGCCATTTTACTGTCGACTCTGCTGACATACAGCTTTCTATCGAAATTCAGTGAAATTACGGCTATGAAGGCCAACGGCGTAAGTCTGTACCGGATCGCCGTCCCTGCTCTGGCCGTGGCGGCGGTTGTCGCTGTTTTTTTGTTTTTTTTCACCGAGATGGTCACGCCGGCCTCAATCCAGAAAACGGAATATATCGTCAAAGTGGACGTGCAGAAGCAAAAAACCCTGGGGTTTTTCAAACAAAACGAAATCTGGTACCGCAGCCATAACGCGATTTATAATTTCAAATTATTCGACGTCGAGAAAAATATCTTACGCGGCATAACGATCAATTTGCTGAATTCCGACTTCACGCTGAAAGAACGGATCGATGCGGAACGCGCCGAATGGAAGGATAAGCACTGGGTATTTTTCAATCTGCTCACCACCACTTTCACAAAAGAAAATGTTCCGCAACTGGCCTGGTCCAAACAAAAAGTCGTCGCTATTCCGGAACAGCCGAACGATTTCAAGATCATTCAGAAAGACGCGGAAAAAATGGGCTATTTTGAATTGCGGCGCTATGTGAAGAAAATTCGGGCCGAAGGCTATGACGTTTCCAAATACATGGTCGATTTGTACGGCAAGATTGCCTTTCCCTTTGTTTGCCTGATTCTCGTTTTCATCGGCATGTCTTTTTCCGTCCGGTCCGAACGAGCCGGGGGCGTTATGCAGAGTGTCGCGATTGGAATATTTATCGGGTTTTCTTACTGGATTGTCCACGCCTTTTGCATGTCTCTGGGCCGATCAGGAATATTGCCCGTGATTGTGGCCGCCTGGACATCCAACATCCTTTTCGGCGGTCTTGCCGCTTTCCTGTTTTACCGGATAAGAACGTGAATCAACCACTTCGCAGCGAGCGGTCAGGGTATGTCATTATATCGCAGCAGGCCGCGGGGCATTGACGCTCTTCCGCGTAAGCGGGATCAAACAAGACGATGCATCCCCCGCGTTTCCGGAGGATGCATCGATTCGGTTGGAGTTAATATCTGTAATAGTCCGGTTTAAAGGGCCCATCCACCGATACACCGAGATACTGCGCCTGCTTTTTCGTGAGCTTTGAAATCCGGGCATCGAGCCTGCCCAGATGAAGAAGCGCGACTTCCTCGTCCAGTTTCTTGGGCAGCGTATAGACACCGACATCATATTTCCGGGAGGCCAATTCAATCTGCGCCAATGTTTGATTCGTGAAACTGTTGCTCATGACAAAGCTCGGATGCCCCGTTGCGCATCCCAGATTGACGAGGCGTCCTTCCGCCAAAACGATGATTGAACGGCCGGACTTCAGCTTCCATTTATCGACCTGCGGTTTAACGGTTTCTTTGCGGCAGGCCTTGCTCGTTTCCAGATAATGCATATCGATTTCGCTGTCGAAATGACCGATATTGCAAACGATGGCTTCATCCTTCATCATCTCCATATGCTTGCCGGTAATGACATCGCAGCAGCCGGTGGCGGTCACGAAGATGTCCGCGACCGGTGCGACTTCCTCAAGCGTTCTGACTTCATAACCTTCCATCGCCGCCTGCAGGGCGCAGATCGGATCAATTTCCGTCACCACCACGCGGGCGCCGAATCCACGCATGGACTGGGCGCTGCCCTTGCCCACATCGCCGTAACCGCAGACAACAACCATTTTGCCCGCGATCATGATATCGGTCGCTCTCTTAATGCCGTCGGCCAGCGACTCCCGGCAGCCATAAAGATTGTCAAATTTCGACTTCGTGACGGAGTCATTCACATTAATCGCCGGAAACAAAAGTTCACCCGCCGCCTGCATTTGGTACAGACGATGAACACCGGTTGTCGTTTCTTCGGACACGCCCCGGATTCCGGCGGCTACTTTCTGCCAGCGTTTTGGATTCTTTTTATAGGATTGTTCCAGACGTGAAACCACAATGGCAAATTCCTTATTGTCGACTTTCTGCTTGAGCAGTTGCGGGTTCCTTTCAATTTTAACGCCGTGATGAATAAATAAAGTGGCATCACCCCCGTCATCCACGATCAAATCCGGACCCGAGCCGTCCGGCCAGGTCAGCGCCTGCTCCGTACACCACCAATACTCTTCCAGCGTCTCTCCCTTCCAGGCGAATACCGCCGCACTGCCCGCCTTGGCGATCGCCGCCGCCGCATGATCCTGGGTGGAAAAGATATTGCATGATGCCCACCGAAGATCAGCGCCCAATACTTTGAGCGTCTCAATCAGCATGGCCGTCTGAATGGTCATGTGCAGAGAGCCCATGATCTTCAAACCTGCGAGCGGTTTCTTGCGTCCGTATTTTTTGCGCACGGCCATAAGCCCCGGCATCTCGTTTTCCGCCAGGTCCATTTCTTTTCTTCCCCAGGCCGCCAGCGACAAATCCGCCACCTGATATTTCAGATTTTTATCAATTTCCCGAAAAGCCATATCTCCTCCATGCATTAAAATGTCCGTGGTTCCTGCGAAATATCGATAGCATACCCCCAGGGTGAGTTCAATACCTTTGTGCCACTTTCCTTGTGCCAAATAAAAAAAGCACCCCCATCAGAAAGACAGGAGTGCTCTGGTTGGTTTCATACAGTTATTTGGAAACTTTTTTAATCTTATTCTTACCGTCTACGAGAACACAGATGGGCTTCCATTTTTTGGCTTCTTCATCTTCCACATTGACGTAGGTGGCAATAATGATTAAGTCGCCTTTGGCCACCATGCGGGCGGCTGCGCCGTTAAGGCAAATGGTCCCCGAATTGCGCTTCCCTTTAATGATATAAGTGGAAAAACGGGCGCCGTTATCCACGTCATAAATTTCGACTTTTTCATAAGGCACCATATTGGCTTCTTCCAGAAGCTTTTCATCAATGGAAATGCTGCCTTCGTAATGCAAATCGGCGTCTGTGACCGTGGCGCGATGGATTTTAGATTTCATCATCAATCGTTGCATTTATTTGTGTTCTCCTATCTAAAAAATTTACGCTTTAAGTTCTTCACCTAAAACGGAATTATCAATCAGTCTCGTTTTTCCAACCTTCACCGCCAGAGCCATCACCGCCTCTTTGGTGATTTCCCGCACATCTTCCAATGTAGCCGCGTCGCATATTTTAATGTAGTCGATCTCGGTAAATCGGGCGTTTTGAATAAGCGCTTCCGCTTGCTTGATGATCGCCGCGGCGTCTCTTTCGCCCTGGGCGTAAAGCTTCTGCGCCAGCTTGAGCGAGCCGACGAGCGCCAGGGCCGACAACCGCTCTTCTTTGCTCAGATAAACATTTCGCGAGCTCATCGCCAGACCGTCTGGTTCACGAAACGTCGGCATCCCGATAATTTCGAGATCGAGATTCAGATCAGCGACCATGCGTTTGATCGCCGCCAGCTGCTGAAAATCTTTCTTCCCGAAGACGGCGGTATGCGGTTTTACGATGTTAAACAACTTACAGCAGATCGTCGTGACGCCGCGAAAATGTCCCGGCCGGGATATACCGCATAGGTTTTGCGTGACTTTCTCCACATCAACATATGTTTGATATCCGTCGGGGTACATTTCGTGGTTCGGCGGGAAAAAGATGACATCAACGCCGACTCCCGCCGCCATTTGCGCATCCCGGTCGAAATCACGCGGATACTTGGAAAAATCTTCTTTGGGCCCGAACTGGGTCGGATTAACATAGATACTGACGACAACATGGTCCGCTGTCTCACGGGCCTTTTTCATCAGAGACAAATGACCCTCATGAAAATAGCCCATGGTCGGAACGAACGATATGCTTTTCCCTGCAAGCCTCAGGCTTTCACAGTGAGTCTGCATTTCTCTGATGGATTCTATAACTCTCATTTTCCCATAAAAAAAAAGCCTCCCGCTGCAAGACGAGAGGCTTAATATTCCTTCTAAGTTTTCCTTCCGTCTCAGTCCTTCCGGATCCAAGCGTGGGGCGAACCTAGCAGAATATGCCCCGCTTTGTCAAGAAGATATTATCCACTTTTTTGAATAACACTAAAAAGCCCCCTCAGTCGCATGGATCAGAGGGGGCTCGTTATATAGACAGATCATGTTTTTTGGTGTAGCGGCGCTTATAAATCCTTCATTCGTTTCTTTGCTTCCTGATAGAGCCTCATGACGCAGATGAAGATCGCCAGCATGAACAAGCCCAGCATGAAGTTCGGTGCGGTTCCCAGTTTCTCATCCAGAAGATGACCGATATAGAGGAACAGGAAAGATGCAATCACCATCGCCAGGCCCCAGGCCGATATCATCATTACACCCGTGAAACCCTGATACTGCCGCTGGTTTATCTT
>SBEK01000216.1 GCA_009668925.1 Deltaproteobacteria bacterium | reverse complement strand
AGAATTTAAACATATTGAGGTGGCCCATGAGGACGGTAGAAGAAATAATCAGTGAACTGAAAGTGAAAATTATTGCAACACTGGGATTGCTGGATGTAACCCCGGCGGATATCAAGGATGATGACCAGCTTGTGGGCGGTGACACGGGCATCGATTCCATCGACGTTCTGGAACTGGTCATGATGATTGAAAAGGACTACGGCGTCAAAATCGAGAGCAAGGAACTCGGCGCCAAGGTATTTGCTTCGGTCCGCGCTCTGGCGACTTACATTCAGTCCAAAACGGCCCAGGCCTGATCCTCGCCACCCCAGCGGCCGTTGAGGATTCGCGGCCGCGGCCACAGTGGATGTTTTCATGAAGAAAGTATTGTTGATCTCCGCCAATATGATGAAAAAGCCCTATCCGGTTTATCCGCTGGGGCTTGACTATGTGGCCGGTTCCCTGCGTTCGCGCTACGAAACTAAAATTCTGGATATGAATGAGGTGCCTTCGCAGAGCGTACTGGGTGAACGCATCCGGCAATTTGCACCGGATTACATCGGTCTTTCCATCCGCAATATCGACAATACGGATACGATTAACAGCCGGGGCTATTTGTCCGATTACCAGGATCTGGTCGCCGTCATCCGGCAAAATTCACCCGCGGCGCTCATCCTGGGAGGAAGCGGATATACGATTTTTCCGGTAGAGTTTCTCCGGGCGCTCGGGGCGGATTACGGGGTTGCCGGAGAAGGCGAGAAGCTTCCCGCGCTCCTTGCGGCACTGGACCAGCAAACCGATCCCCACGCCCGGGGGCGCGCGGCCGCGGCCATTCCCGGGATCGTCACCCGTGAAACCTCGCCGGTGACTTACCAGGCCTGGGACGGCGGGATGCAGCGGGCCTTCGATCCCGACGCTCCTCACGTCAAATACTATCAGTCTTACGGCGGGATGCTCAATCTGCAAACCAAACGGGGCTGTCCGTTTCGGTGCAGCTACTGTACGTATCCCCATATTGAAGGCGGCCGGATGCGTTTTTTCGATCCGGCGGAAATCGCCGGTGAGGCGAGCCGGCTGCAGTCCTCCGGAGCCAAATACATCTTTATCACCGATTCCGCGTTTAACGCGAGTTACGAGCACAGCCTCCAGGTGGCCCGGGCGTTTCAGCAAGCCCGCATCACCATCCCCTGGGGGGGGTTCTTCGCGCCCACTGTGCCGCCCGACGACTATTTCCGGAAGCTTGCCGACGCCGGGCTGACGCATGTGGAGTTCGGCACGGAGTCTCTGTGCGGCGCCATGCTCGCGAATCTGCGCAAGCCCTTTGCTTCCGCCGATGTATTTAAAGCGCATCAGAGCGCCGTGGAGGCAGGTCTTTTCATCGCCCATTATTTTTTGTTGGGAGGTCCCGGCGAAACTCCGGAGACGGTGCAGGAAACGCTAAACGGAGTGGATCAGCTGGAGCGGGCCGTTTTCTTCTTCTTTTGCGGCATCCGTATTTATCCCCATACGGCGCTTTACGAGACGGCGCTTCGCGAGGGCCAGATCAGCGCCTCGCAGAATCTTCTGGAGCCCGTCTTCTACCGCTCTCCTTTTATATCGGACGTCGAAATTATGGCGAAAGTCGAAGCGCATGCCGCGGGCCGGCTCAACTGGCTCGTCGGCGCGGGGGAGAGCAAGGCCACCCGCATTTTGCCGCGGCTGTATGACCGGGGGCTTACCGGGCCCCTCTGGGAGCACCTCATCTAGTTGATGGCTTGGTAAAAAGCTCATATGCTTCGTTGCGCTTCATCTTCAGGCGTTGCGGCGTATGAACCTATACGCCTCACTTCTTCAGCTTCGCGCGCCTTGCCTCTGAAGTTTTTTACAAAGCCATTGCCGCAGAATAATGGATCAACATCAAGGTCATCATGAAAATGAAAGCCAAAACAATCGTCTGGAGTTCTGCTCACATTGCCGGGATCATTTTTATTATTGCCGGCTGTGCGGCTTTCTTTATTCATCCCTGTCTGACGATTGTTCTTTTCCTGCTTTATATCATTATGTGCGTGGGCGCCTGTTTTTTCCCCGGGACGAATTTTCTGGGAGAGGTGGTGAGCCGGGGGTGTACGGGCAGGAACGACGTGGCGCTGACATTTGACGACGGACCTTCCGGCTTCACAACCCCGAAAATCCTCGATCTGCTGGATCGGCATCAGGCGAAGGCCGCTTTCTTTGTTTCCGGCGTCAATGCCCTCAGGCATCCGGATCTCATTCGGGAGATCATCCGCCGGGGCCATACCATCGGCAATCATTCCATGAATCATGATCCGCTGATCATGCTGAAAGGACAGCAGGCCCTGGAGCGTGAAGTTCGGGAAGCGGACCGGGTTTTGCGGAGTATGGGTGTTTTCGCGAAGGCGTTTCGTCCGCCGGTCGGCATTATCAATCCGCAACTTCCTCCCGTTTTGGCCGAACTAGGACTCGTCTGCGTCGTTTTCAGCCGCCGGGCGCGAGACGCGGGAAATCGCCGTGTGCGGAATCTGGCCTCGAAAATTCTCAAGAACGTCAGAGGCGACGACATCATTCTGCTCCATGATATACCGCCCGGACGGCCCGAAGATGATGCCATTTTTTGGCGGGAGCTGGAATTGCTTCTGACCGGCCTCGCGGAAAGAGGATTGCAGATCGTACCTTTATCCCGCCTGACGGGAGAGCAGTTAATGAGCGTTGATTCGGGGAAGGAAACATCCGGTGCGGAGCATTAAATTAAATCATTGACCCGAGAAAAAAATTTTGATTGAAAAAACAAACAATGATATAGAGTTCAACCCTTGGCTCCATACCACCGTTTACATGAATCGACCGGAGGGGTCTTTTTGATCGATCAATGGAATTTGCTCAAAGATGTCAAGCGGATTGAACCGAATGCCCTGGAGGCGCTGGTCCGGGTGCCCCCGGATTGCATCTGGTTTACCGGACATTTTCCCGGTGAGCCGATTTTGCCGGGAATCGCCATGATTCATACGGTTTATGAAGCGATTTTGAAGCTTGTTGGCCAGGATGCGGAATCGATCAACCTGTCGGCGCTGAAACGGGTCAGATTTACGGGGCCCATTCGGCCGGGGGAAGCCTTCCTTTTGAACCTGACCCGGGAAGAAGAGGCGCAGGCGATGTTATTCAGTTTTAAAGTGACTCATGAAAACAAGGTCATTTGCAGCGGTCAGCTGACCGCAACGAAACGAGCACGAGGATAAATCAGCAGGAGAAGGAGGAGAAGGATGCCTCAAAGCGCAGACATAAAAGGCATTGTGCGGCATGTTGCCGAAATCATTATTGAAGAACTGAAACTGGAAGATGTCACCCCCGACACGTTCAATCCGGAGATGGATCTGGTGGACGAACTGGGCATCGACAGCATGGATCTGGCGACGATTGCGCTGGTTTTGCAGGACGAATATAAAATCATCATCGACGAAGACGATTATCCCAAGTTGAAGACGGTTCGCCTGATCGGCGAGTATATCGAAGAGAAACTCGCGACGAAACACTAAGGACGGCTATTCACGTCTATGAGAGCGCATGTGAAGATAAAGCCCGAACCGGCCAGACCGAAGTTTTCCGATCTGCTGGCCGATCCGGACGTAAAAAGCCGCTGGGAAAAAGTCCGGCGGTATTTTTTCCTCAGGGAATCGACGTACGACATGAGCAACCGCTGCAACATCCGCTGCGACGGCTGCTATTATTTCGAGGGCGAGAAGCAATTCGCTTCGGAAAATCTCGATGTCGCGGACTGGCGCGCCCTGATGCGCGCCGAAAAAGCACGGGGCATCACTTACGTGGTCCTGGCGGGTGCCGAGCCGTCGCTGGTGCCCGATCTTCTCGATGCCTGCTACCTCGAGATGCCGCTGGGAAGCATCGCGACCAACGGCTTCAAAAAAATTCCCGAATCCGTCGGGTATAAGATTCATATCTCCGTCTGGGGAAACGATGCGACCAGTCTGCGGATTCGCAAAGCCAGGAATCTGCTGGCCAGGCAGATTGAAAACTACCGAGACGACCCGCGGGCGGTTTTTGTTTACACGTATACACGGGAGAATATTGACGAGGCGCATGACGTGGCCGCGACGCTTGCCGCCCACAACTGCAAGCTGACCTTCAACGTATTTTCGTCTCCGGTCGGATATCAGGGCGCGCTGCGCCACCATGCGGCTTCCCTTGCCCAAACCCGCCGGTCCATGATCACGCTGTTGCACCAATATCCGGAAAATGTTTTATTTTCCGTATACAATGCCGTGGCCCACACGTCGCTTCTGGGCCTGCACGATCTGTACGGCTGTTCGTATCCCCGCTGTAATCCCTCTCAGGACATCGGTCTGGGGCGGTCCTTCCGTCAATACCGGACGGATCTGAAGTGGGACCGGTCGGTCGCCTGCTGCGTGCCGGATACGGACTGTCCCGACTGCCGCCACTATGCCGCGGGTTCCGCGGTCGTCACCGCCAGGCTTTACCGGCATGTCCAGACCCCGGAAACATTTAAATCCTGGCTGGACTATGTGGATACCTACCTGGCTGTCTGGGTGACGGGATACGAAAAAGGGAAGAATCTCTGCGATGAAGTGATCGAGCCGCCGCTTGCTGTTGGGGTGAAAGATAGGATTCGGTGATGACGGCATCAAGAAGGACAAAATAGATGAAAATGATCAGCACCCTGCTTTCTTCCGACTGGCACGACCGCTACCGGCGGATCGCCAGACTCAATATCCGCAGCTCGATCTATGATCTGACCAACCGCTGCAATCTGCGCTGCAAGGGGTGTTTCTTTTTTTCTTCCGGGGAGCATCAGGTCCTGGAAGAGATGGATATCCGCAAGTGGGAACAGTTCATCGATAAGGAAAAGGCCCGCGGCGTGAATCTGGCGATTCTGATCGGCGGCGAGCCCACGCTCTGCATGGACCGTCTGGAAGCCTTCTACAAACGCCTGCCCACCTATTGTGCGACCAACGGGCTCATCAAAGTGCCCCGCGACAAATTTCCCGACATGATGGTGGGGATTTCCCTGTGGGGCGGCGGCGAAGACGAGAAGATCCTCCGGGGGAAAGACACGTTTGCCATCTCGAGCAAAAATTACGAAGGCGACGCTTATACCTATTACCTGTATACGGTCACACCCAAGCAGGTGGGCCATATCGAGCCGGTCATCAAGCGTATTCGCGATGTCGGTTTGAAAGTGCATCTGCAGCTTCTGTCCAACGATGAAAGTGTGGACGGATTTTCCTGGCGGCCGGGCGAACTCGCTGATCTGCGCCACGAGATGGACGAGATGCTGGACCATTATCCGCACACCGTCATTTCCAGTAAATATTATCATGAAGTGATCACGACGGGGATGATGCTGGGACGCCGTTTCGGCTGGCGGGAATGCCCGTCGGTGACGGAATCGATGGATACGCGCCAACCGCGCACCAAGCGCCTCATTCGCTTTTACCGTTGGGCGGCCGACCTCCATACGGTCCACCGCTGTTGCACATCCGCGACCCGGGACTGCTCGACCTGCAAGGACGGCGCGGCGCACATGAGCTGGATCATGGTGAATAAGCACGAACACATGAACACCACCCGGGATCTGCAAAACTGGATTGAGGTCTATGAAATGTTTGCCAAGCTCTACCGGCTGATTCCGTGGTAAAAAATATAGGCTGTAGGCTATTAGCTGTAGGCTGTTAGGTAAATGATCACAATACGTGACGGATCGATAGACACACCCTGTTCACCCGTAAAGACCTGAAAAAAATATAATTGATATTTTTAGACAGCTCTTGCATGATGGCGGCTCATGAAATTGAGGGCAGCGTGTTTATTTGTGTT
>SBEK01000415.1 GCA_009668925.1 Deltaproteobacteria bacterium | reverse complement strand
ATCCGTGGGCGGCAAAACCCAACGCGGCCTTTGACGTCAATAAAATGAGCGACATGTCCGATTACGATCCCGGCACCTCCCCCGTTCCCACGGGGGACACCATCAGGCTGGCCGTCGTGGTTTCTTTTTCCGGACCGGCCGCCCTGCAGGGGCAGTGGTATTATACGGTCGTGCAGTGGGTGGCCCATGACATCAATAAGCGCGGCGGCATCCTGGTTGACGGCAAGAAAAAATTGATTCAGGTCATCAAAGCCGACCACATGGGCAAGCCGGACACCTGCAAGAAGATTTGCGAACGGATGGCCCTGCAGGAAAAAGTCCATGCCTTCCTGGGCAGCGACGGCAGCCACTATATGAAAATCATCAATGAAACGGCGAATAAATACAAGGTCATCTCCGTCAACATCGGATCGATGGTGGATGAACTGCAAAATGCCGATAACTTCTCGCGCTTTGCCTTTCACTCCTACTACTCGGTCGAGTCATCGGGCCGCGCTCTGGCCTACTACTTCGGTCAGATCAGCAAAAAGGAGAAGAAATTTTACATTATCAACCAGGATTACAGCTTTGGCCATGCTCTGGCCGCCGCTTTTAAGAGAGGCCTGAAAGAATATCATCCCGAAGGCCAGATTGTCGGAGAGGATTATCATAAACTTTTCCTGACGGATTTTGCCCCCTACCTGACCAAAGTCAAGGCTTCCGGAGCTGAAGTTATCTTTTCCGGTGATTTTCTCCCCGATGGAGCCAATCTTGCCAAACAGGCCCATGAAATGAAGATCAACGTTCCCTTTGCCAACATCTTTATGAATGATGTTAACATGCTGAGGGATATCGGCGTAGAAGGCACCAAAGGATTCGTTCGTGTCGATTCGTTCGACATGCCCGATCCCTTTAAATCATCCCCGGATTATGCCAAATATTATCAGACGTGGGCAAAGGTCGCGGGAAAATGGAAGGCGCCTTACGACAGCGAGTCTATACGGACCATCAATGTCGGGAACGGCGTTTCCCTGGTTATGCAGACCTACTGGCTCCTGAGTGTCATGGAGAGGGCCAAGAGCACCGATCCGGAGAAGATCATTAAAGTCTGGGAGGGTGACGCCTATCGTTATGTCAACGGAAAAGTCGTAAAGATGAGAGCCTGCGACCACAAGGCGAT
>SBEK01000414.1 GCA_009668925.1 Deltaproteobacteria bacterium | reverse complement strand
CGGACGGAATACGGAGCGAATGCATAGAACGGGATGAGGCTGTCGAGATGCGTATGTGCATCGATGAAACCGGGACAAAGATACAACCCGTGTGCATCGATGACCTCAAAGGGGTCGTATCCCGAAGCGGCCTCGCTGCCTTCTATGGATGCTATCAGGCCATCTTTGATGATCACCGTCGAACCCGTATCGACGCTGTTCGTGAAGACGTTGATTATCTTGCCGTTGATAATAGCGGCATCGGGCCTTATCTTGCCCCTGGTTACGTCGAGCAGTTTCCGTATTGTCGCGGCTTTCATTCTGGCTGTCCGCCCTGCTGAGATCTTTTAATTTTACTTGAAAAAGCCGTCCCACGCAAAGTATTGTTTGTAACTATTCCGCAAAAAGGAAATACTCGTGAACCGGCACAGGTGGATACTCTTTCTCATTCTTTCAGCCCAGTACCTCATTGTCTATTTTCATCGCGTGTCCCCGGCAGTCGTGGCGCAGGACCTCGTTTCGAGCTTCAATATATCGGCAACCGCGCTCGGGGTACTTGCATCCGCGTATTTTTATCCGTATGCACTGATGCAGGTCCCCGTCGGTATCTTGTCCGATTCCTGGGGGCCCAAGAAAACAATAGTTCTTTTCAGCCTCATCGCCGCGTTCGGTGCGATCGGGTTCGGCCTCGCCCCGTATTTTGGATTCGCCATTGGGGCCCGCGCATGTATTGGGCTTGGCCTTGCGGCTGTCTTTGTCTCGTCGATGAGGATATTCGGCATGTGGTTCCACGGGGCGCAGCTGGCGAGGGTTGCCGGCGCTTTGATGGCTGTCGGCGGGATAGGCTGGTTCTCGGCAACGACACCGCTCGCTCTCCTGTCCGGGCTTGTCGGCTGGAGGATGGCAATTGTACTGGTGGGATGCGCGTCGCTCGTCATCATCTTCCTGAACTGGCGGTTCATCGAAGACTCGCCGGAAGGCAAAGGGCTGCCGCCGGTCATCGAGGACGGGGAAGCGGTTTTTTCGGGAAAGCGAAATATTGCCGGGGACCTGAAGATCATTCTCAAGAATAAATACTTCTGGAGCATAGCGGTGTGGTTCATAATGAGAGGCGGGGCCCTGTTCGGTTTTTTCGGACTGTGGGCGGGCCCGTATCTCAGGGACGTCTATGGCCTGAGCAA
>SBEK01000413.1 GCA_009668925.1 Deltaproteobacteria bacterium | reverse complement strand
TGCCGTAAATGACCACGGATAACAGCCGGCCCAGCTTCTTGGTGCAATTAATCTCATAGAGGGACGTAAAATGTCCCAGATTCTCCCATCCTTTCGTCGAGAAGCCATTTTCTCTCCTGTCCCGGAGAAACTCCTCTCTGCCGACATCGGAGAAAATCCGTTTTCCCCATACCTGGACGGCATCCGCTCTTCTCTGCTCCACCTTATATAAAACAACATCTCCGTTGGCATCCGAGTAGTTTTTCTCCCAGTCCTCCGCACCCGTCGCCGGGCCGGCAAATAAAAAGGAAATGAGAAACGACAACGCAATTGATCTGATCTTCTTCATACCTGTTCCTGTCTTAAACGGCAGTTCGTCATACCGGCAACGGAAATCGGAATCACTTCCTTTTTCCGAATGGCCTCTTCGGCTTCTGCTTTTGCGACTTTTGAGTCTCGGGGGGTGTGCAGGCCTTTTGATACAGCCGCTCCGCGCCGCTTCCGGCGACGACGCTTTCCCATTCCCCGCCGTCGTAACGGTAGCGGTCAATCGCCTTTCCGTCGCCGTCAAAATCGATGTACTCTTTCGTCTTGATCCTTCTGTTGCCGCAATCAATCTCCCACAAGAAGCATTCATGGTGGTATTTCTGATAGGGGATGGATTTTCCCGGATCATATTTCTTCACTTCTTCGATTCTCCTGGCCCTGTCTTCATCGGTGACGGTCCTGTATGTCCAGACCAGCAGCCTGCCCGATGATTCGGTGATCATTTTCTTATTGTAGTAGAATTGACGGCCCATCGGCTCCCAGACTTTCGGATTGGGTCCTTCCGCAACACACATCAAGGGAAAGGCGACGATGAGGATCACGAGGAGTGCGCTGCGGATCTGAAGTTTATTTACCATGGGGTTTCTGTGCTCCAAAAATAGTTCCTGCGGGTGGACCGGGCAAAAGTCTTCACGCCGGAAGCGTCCTTCGCCTGGGAAGCGGATTGCGCCGCGAATCTTTTTCCCGGCGCGCTCCCGCACATCCGAAGCAATCGAACGCCGGTTGTCCGTCTGCACGCGGCATAACGGACCGTCGCCCCGGCACCCCGGCGGAATCACTCTTCCAAAGACTTGATGATCAAATATGCCGAGGCCGTATTGGTGGCCAACGGAATATTATGAACATCGCATATCC
>SBEK01000215.1 GCA_009668925.1 Deltaproteobacteria bacterium | reverse complement strand
CCTTTTCTTCTGGCGGATGATTTCAAAGATCAGGTTATAGGGCATCCCCTCAGTGTAGTTGCCGACCACCAGGCTGTCCCCGTCATGGACAAACCGGCTGATCGCTTCTCTTGTCGTCATTACTTTTGTTTCTTTCGACATGCCACTTACCTCTTTACGCTTTTTTATTGGCCCCTCCGGAATGGACTCGCGGAGAAGTTTCGATTTCAAAAATACTAAAATCAGATTTCTTTCGCCGCCCGGCAGGCGAGAACCTCTTTTCCGACGGGCAGGCAGGCGTTGCACGAGATGCAGGTCGCCCAATCCGCCCCTTTGCCCGCAAGCCAGCGCCCGGGAAGGTTGGGCTGGCGCACGAGAGGTCTTGCGAGCGCTATGAAATCCGTTGCGCCCGAAGTCAGGGCCGCCTCGATCGTGGAAAAGGACCGGTAACCGCCCACGGAAATCACCGTGGCACCGGTCTCTACCTTGATCCGGGCGGCGGCCGGCAGAAAATAGGCCTCCTGCTCAGCTGTTCGGATTTCCGTCCGCGACTCCGGCAGGAACACGGGCGGCCACCCCAGTTCTTCCCGGCTCCGGGTGAGGCATTCCCACATGCCGCCGCTTATCTCCAGCGCATCGAAGCCTTCTTTCGTGAGGATCCGGGCGATGGCGACAGCCTGTTCCAGATCAGTTCCGTCCGTCAGGAAATCGGTGGCGTTGAACTTGACCAGGATCGGAAAATCCGGCCCGACCTGACTTCTGGCCCGCTTGAGGATCTCACTCAGAATTCGAGTGCGATTCTCCACGGAGCCGCCGTAGGCGTCGTGTCGCCTGTTCGTATGAGGCGACAGAAAAGATGACAGAAGCCAGCCGTGGGCCGCGTGGAGTTGTGCACCGTCAAAGCCGGCCTCCCGGGCGCGGCCGATTCCGGCGGCAAAGGCCCCGATGATTTCGTCGATCTCTTCGGGGCCCAGGGCGCGGGGCGTCCTGTGGAAGAGGGCGTCAGGCAGAGCGGAAGGCGCCACCGGCTCCGGGACGGGACCCGTCTCGGGCGGGTGACTGAGCACCTCCGGATGGCGGTTCGCGTAGTCGGTTATGCCGGGGGCCAGTGCTGCCGAGTCTACCGCATCCGGAACATAAATCTGGCGCCCCGGATGGTGCAGCTGCAGCAAAATGCGGCATCCCGGCCGCGCATCATGCACGGACTTGGCCAGCCTCGTCAATCCCGGAAGGAAGGCATCCGCATCCGCCCTGGTCATATAGGGGGGCGCAGGGGTGCGGGGGTGGATCCAGGCAATGCCCGTCACAATGAGCCCTACGCCGCCCCGGGCGAGGGTCGTGTGGATCTTGATCAGGGCATCGGATACGTCTCCTTCTCTTGTCGCGGCATGTTCAAAGGTAGCCGAGCGGATAAGGCGGTTCTCGATTTCAAGATTTCCGATCCGCCCGGGGGTAAACACCGGGGAATTTTGCCGTGTCCGCATGCTGCTTCCTCCTTTCGCTCACCTGAACCGTTACAGATTTTATTCACCCCAATCGCTCTTGCCCTTACAACGATCTAGGTTCTGGTCCATGAGCGGGAGGATCTTGGGAGCCGGAATAATATAGGCCGGGCCCGGGGCGGAGCGCTTCTGGGACCAGTAATACGGCGGTATCGTGTATGAAACCTTTTGCTGATCAGGCGGTACAAACTCTTTGACCGTCAGATTCTGGATGGCCTTATGGTCGCAGACGCGCATTTTGAGAACTTTTCCATTGGCGTAGCGGTAGGTATCGCCTTCCCAGGCCTTGATGATCTTTTCCGGATCGAGGCTCTTCACACGTTCGATGACGCTGAACAGCCAGTAGGGCCCGATGGCGAAGGCGCCGTTGAACTCGCTTACGAATTCGAACGTCTCGCCGTTGAAGGGTGCGGTTTTCCATTTTTTCCATTGATCGTGCCAGGCGCTGAAGAATTTATCGTACCCCGGATATTTGAAGAACGGTACTTCATCATGGTAACAGATATTAACGAGGCCTTTGCCTCCTTCCACACCGACTGCGTTCAGTTCATTGGCACCATTCATGTAAAGGTTGGCAAAGGGTATCTTCACCCCCAGCGCCCGGGACTGTTTGAGCAGGTTCCCGGAATCGGGCAGCCAATCTCCCGTCCAGACGACCTCCGCTCCGGACGCCTTGATCTTCTCGATGTAGGGAGCAAAATCCGTCAGGAACAGCTTATGATAATCCTCGCCGACGATCTGTGCCTCGGGATAGTATTGCTTCAGCCCTTTTTTGAAGCCTTCCGCAATGGAGCGGCCATAGGAGTAGTCCTGGCACAGGACATAAAACTTCTTCTCTTTTTTTCGAATCTGGCCATAGTAATAGGCCATGGCGCGGCCGATTTGATCAGTGGACGCCGAGGGCATGAATGTATAGCGCCCGAAACTTTCCGCGCTCTGCACTTCATCTCCCGGGGACGCCGTATTCACAACAATGACTTTGTATTTATTGCCGACTTCACTGATGATTTTCATCAGGTGGCCACCGGAGGTTCCCATCAAGACATGGACTTTGTCCTGGAGGACCGCACGCTCGGCGACCTTCTTGCAGACATCCGGTTTCGACTGGTGGTCGACCTGAAGCAGCTCGATGAGCTTCTTTTTACCGTCGACCCAGATGCCGCCCCGTTTGTTGATATCGTGAACGGCCCACATGACCGGCACAAAAGTGATCTGGCCGCTGATCGCAGCCGGACCGGAAAAGGAATTGATGAAAGCAATCTTGATGGTATCGCCTTTGGGGACGATGGGGTTGGCGGGATCAAAGTCCGACATGTCCCCCATTTTCTTGATGTCAAAAGACGCATTGACCTTGCCGGCCCAACTATATTCCGGTTCTAATTTAGTGGACTCTTTCACTTTTGCAGCAAATGCCGTGAACGACAGAAATGCCAGAAGCACGCCGACTGAAACGGCCGTTACTATGAATTTATTTCCCCTTCTCATCGTAATCTCCTTTACTTTTTTTTTATGTATTGGCAAGAGAAATTCCTGCCCCGTTTCTTAGTGCCGCAGTGACCGAAATGTTCTCCTCCACTCTCCCTTCATGGAGGAGGGATTCGTGAAAAAGAGAGCGGAGAAGAAACCCCGAATTTCTATCTTACTTCTATTTGCCCCAGTCGTTTTTGCCCTTGCACCGGTCGAGTTTCTGATCCATCCAGGGGAGGACCTTCTCGGCCGGGATATCCCAGGCGGGGCCGGGCATGGACGCATTGTCCAGCCAGTAGTAAGGCGGAATACTCATGTTTTGCTTCTGTTCCGCCGGCGGTACGAACTCCGCGACCCGGAAGCCCTGAATCGCCCTGTGGTCGCAGGCTCTCATCTGGATCAGCCGTCCGTTCACCATCTGGAAAGTGTCGCCTTCGAAGACCCTGATGATCTTTTCGGGATCGGTGCTCTTGGCCCGTTCGATCACGCTCAGGGTCCAGTAAACATGCTGAGTCCAGTTGCCTAGGTGGGACCAGGGGTATTTGAACAGGACTGAATTAAAGGGGGCCTTCCAGACGCTCTTCCATTGCTCGTTCCAGGCCTTATAAAATTTGATGGTTCCGGCATTGGGAAGAGGTCCGGCCTTTTCGAAGTGCTTGACCGTCACGAGGCCCTTGCTTCCTTCAATGCCGACCTGGGCCAGCGTGTTTTCGTCATCGAGATAGTTCCCGACAAGCGGAATGGTAAGCCCCATCTGACGGGACTGCTTGATCAGGTTGCTGGAATCGGGAATCCAGTCTCCCGTGAAGATTACCTCGGCGCCGGAGGCCTTGATCTTGGTCAGGTAGGGTGCGTAATCGGTCAGGAACAGCTTATGATAATCTTCGCCCACGAGTTGCGCTTCGGGATAGTACTCTTTCAGGCCGCGTTTGAACCCCTCCGCCATGTCCTTGCCGTAGGAGTAGTCCTGGCACAGAATGTAGAATTTTTTCTCTTTCTTGCGGATCTGGCCGTAGTAGTAAGCCGCACTCCGACCGATCTGGGAGGTGGAATCGCAGGTCATGAAGGAATAACGGTTGAAGTTTGTGACATCCTGGAGTTCCTCGGATGAGGAGGCCATGTTCACCGAGATCACTTTGTATTTGTTGGCGACTTCGTTCATGACTTTCACGATGTTGCTGCCCGAAGAGCCGAGCAGGACATGGACCTTATCCTGCAGAACGGCGCGCTCGCAGGCCTTCTTGGCCACATCCGGTTTTGACTGAGTGTCGACCTTATACAGGGCGATCTTCTTCTTTTTGCCGTCCACCATGATGCCGCCGCGCTGATTGATGTCATAGACGGCCCAGGCCACGGTCAGCCAGGCCTGGTCTCCGACGAAAGAGGCGGGGCCCGAGTGTGTCCAGACGACCGCGATGCGGATTGTGTCCTCTCCTTCAGGGTTGACCCAATTGGCCGGATCGAATTTGGACATGTCCGCCATCCTGGTGCCGTCCATGACGGCATTGGGTTTGGCCCACGTTTCCGTACCCGGGGCGTTCTTTGCCTCCTTTTCGGTTTTAGCCGGTTTGGCCGCCAGGGTTTCGCCCGGACCGCAGAGGCCTGCCGAAAGCAGGGCCAGGGCACAGACGAAGGCCACCACAAAATAAATACGCGTCAAAATCCTGTTCATGTACAACTCCTTTCTTTAGGTGCTGAAAATTAAATCATGACGATTCGTAATTCACAAACGCTTCTCTTATCGTCCCTCCCTTCTCCAGATGCTTGAGCACACCTCATCACGCGGATGTACTGAACTCCTTACATGAACAATCGCCCGAAGCCGATTCTGCTTTGCAGCCGGAATCCTCCGGGTTGTCACCTTCACCAATTTTCTTTCAAAACCTTACTTGCCGTATCCCGGACGGCTTGAATCAATGTCTCCCGGTCTGATTCGCCCCAGACCCGGGCGATTTCCTTGCCCTGTTTCAAAATCAGGAATGTGGGTGTTCCGACGATGTGCAGATTCTTTTTGAAGACTTCAAGGAACGCTTCCTCCGGTAAAACGACCTTTATTCTTTCTCGGTAGATGCCGGCGATCTCTTCAAGCACCTTCTCTTGTCGGGGGAACGCCTCATCATGAGGCATGCAAAGCAGCAGGACGATTTTCGACTCGCCGATCACTTCGTCCCCATAGGTTTCAGGACGAATGGCATGAATGAATGAAACCCCATCTGATGGATTCGATTTCATATGGGACGCAGTGTATTCACAAATTGTGCCGATGTTTGCTTTTGGGGTGAAGCGCCGGCCATATCTGATCCGCAGTCTATTTAACGATCGGAAAAGAGGCGGCTTTTGAATACGCCTTCCGGAAACTGCACGAAACGGCAAGATGGAGGTAGATGTGGTATCAGCACACTTATGTGCGCACACTTATGTGCAGGAAGTCACATATTTAAGGAGACAGATCCAGCATGCCGAAGAATTATTCCGACCGGGGGTTCACCTTTTGCGAAAATGATCGCTTTCCTGAGACTGCCACGTATTTCCAGGAGCATCATTCAAAAGACAATATTGGATTCAGAAATCATAAGGGGGGAATGTTTAAAAGACCGCCTCACAATTCATAACGAAAGACGTGCATTTAATTCAAAGTGCCGGGACACGATGCCTGCGTCTCATGTCCTGAAGTCTCGTTTGCTCTGCCTCCGGGATTTGCTCTGTCATCTCCTCGGGTATCCGCTTCAGTAAAGCGTATTGTCCGGAAATACCGGGATCTTGCACTGGAACAATCCCTCATCATATCAAACGTCACTTTCATACTTATATCACCTCCGATGTTTTGTTGTTACGGGCCCTGCACGTGCCATGTATGGGGATGGCTCTGGTCCAGCGATCGAAATTTTCCTTGACAGTCCGGTTAAAATAATAT
>SBEK01000412.1 GCA_009668925.1 Deltaproteobacteria bacterium | reverse complement strand
TAGGGACTGGGCCCGACGCAGACGACCAGTTTTTCCGATGCCGGCCAGGGCCCCGGAATAGCCCTTGCCCGCATGTAATCGAGCAGTTCGCTGTCCATCTTGCGGGCGACCAGAGTCAGCATCAGTTCCCGCAAAGCGAAGAGATTGCCGCGCTGAAAAAAGTTGTTCATAGCGTGCCGCGCCTGTTGCGGCACGTAGACCTTACCTTCTTTGAGCCTTTGATTCAGCTCCTCCCAGGGCACATCGATGACCTGGACTTCATCCGCCCGATCAAAGAAGGTGTCCGGAAGCGTCTCCTGCATACGAACGCCCGTGATTTTTTCGACGGCATCGTTCATGCTTTCAAAATGCTGGATATTGACGGTCGTATGAACATCGATTCCGTTTTCCAGGAGCTCCTCAATATCCTGATAACGCTTGGGGTGACGGCTGCCTTCCACATTGGTATGAGCCAATTCGTCGACCAGCACGACAGCCGGCTTGCGGGCGAGGATCGCGTCGATGTCCATCTCTCGGACAGCAATACCGCGGTACTCGATCGATTTCGGGGGAATGATTTCCAGTCCGTCCAGAAGGGCCTCGGTTTCCGACCGGCCGTGGGTTTCCACGAACCCGACGACTGCGTCGCCGCCTCGCTTCTTGGACACATGGGCATCCTGAAGCATCGCATAGGTTTTGCCGACGCCCGGAGCGTAACCGAGAAAGACCTTGAGCCTGCCTTTCTTGACGTCTTCGCGTTCAACTTGCTTGAGTAATGCATCCGGATCGGGGCGCAAATTTTGTTCGTCCATAGGCCAGAGCCTTTGATTAATTTTCCGTCTTCAAGGCATCGAGGGCCAGGTTGAGGTCCAGCACATTGACCCGCGCCTTGCCCCATATTTGTCCCAGCGGCTCCTCCGTGTTTTGTTTGATGAGACTTTCGACATCCGCCAGCGGAATCTTTCTTTTCTGGGCGACTCTGCGCGCCTGAAGCCGCGCCGCAGGCGGGCTTATGTGAGGATCAAGACCACTGGCCGACGTCAGCACGAGATCGGCGGGAATCGGCGCAGCGGCGGCAAGATCATTTTCCATCCTTACCTGATGGACGCGGTTTTTCACCTGTGCGATGAGTTTCGCATTCGACGGCGCCAGGTTGCTCCCTCCGGAATTGGAAGCGTCATAAGG
>SBEK01000214.1 GCA_009668925.1 Deltaproteobacteria bacterium | reverse complement strand
GTGAACGCCGGAAACGGCGCCAACAATACGGCGCTGATTTATGCGTCGATCAAAGGTCATGCGGATGTCGTAAGTGAACTGCTTAAAAACAAGGCCGCTGTGAATGTCCGGAATCTCAACAAGGGCGACGCCCTGATTTATGCCGTGATGGGCGGGAAGACAAAAGTGGCCGGTCTTTTGCTTGCTGCCGGCGCGAACCCCAATGAGCGATATAACGAAGGACAAACGGCTCTGATGATCGCCCTGGAAGGAGGCAGCACCGATATCGTCAAATTGCTGATCGGCCACAAGGCGGATGTCAATGCCGTCGACGAGAATCAGGTGACGGTTCTGATGATGGCTTGCGAGAAGGGCAATGTCGCAGCGGCAGAAGCCCTCTTAAAAGCCGGGGCGGATGCCGGCCGGAAGTCGAAATACGGGGACACGGCGCTTAGCAAAGCGATCGCCGCGAAAAATCTCCCCATTGTGAAAATACTCCTTTCGAATGGCGGAAATTTTGACCGGCGGGAAGCACTCGGACAGGCGGTGGTTTCCGGCAATCTGGAGATCGTCAAACTTCTGCTCATCAAGAATGCGGATGTGAACGCGCGCGGTTTTGCCGGCGGAACGCTCTTGATGCTGGCGGCGGATGAAGACGCGGACCTTTTGGAATTTCTCGTTGCGCGGGGCGCAGATGTCAATATGCAGGATGATGAGGGAGAGTCGGCGCTCATGAAAGCCGTTAAATCCTTCAAGTCATCGAACCTCGCCAATACGCGGTATCTGGTCGATCACGGCGCCGATGTCAATGCGGTCAACAAGAAAGGCGAAACGGCATTGATTCTGGCGGTAAAAAACTTCAATGCGGATGTCGTGAAGGTGCTGGCCGAAAAGGGAAGCGCGGCGTCTCTTTCTCTGAAAGATAAGGCCGGCAAATCGGCCTGGACGTATGCGGTGGAGGGCGACAAGCCGGCGATGGTGAGCATCCTGGAGAAAGCCGGAGCCCCCCGCGAATATCTGGGAATGGAATGGCAAGGAAACGTTTCCAAGCAAAAAGAGCCGTTCATCAGGGTGGTGGACGCACCGGCCGAGTGGTCCGAACTCTGGCAGCGGGCGTTTAATAAGCCGGCGCCGGCCATCGATTTTGAAAGATATGTGGTGGCGTGCGTTTTTCTGGGGCATTCCGCCGAATGGCTTTACTCCATCGGATTGGGGAAGCCCGTCCTGCGCGGAAACCAGATGGTTGTCGAATATTCCCTGCATGACGTGATGCTGCGCCTGTCAGGCCCATTCAGGGCGGGCGGGCAATACCTCATGCGGGTGCTGGAAAAACCGAAAGACGTCCCGATGGTCCTTGAAGAAGCCGGCTCAACGTCGCAGATACGGCGCAGAAGATAAGCCTATGCCGAAAATTGCCTATACCAAAATCGGACGCAATGCCCTGGTTTGCGGGCTCGTCGGCCACGCGGCCGCCATGCTGGTCGGGATGACGACCGCGGCGGGAGGGGAGTTGTTTTTTACCATCATATATCCCCTATCCTGGTTTATCCTGGTCATCGCCGCCTATGCGGAATGGAAACACAGAGGCTATGAACCCGCAGGCGAGGGACGTTTTTATGGAACGGCCATCGTGGCGGTGATTCCCGTTATCGGACCTTGTACCTTATTGGTCCGGCTTTACAAGCTGCCGAACAAGGGAGGGGATGAATCCGGGATAGCGGGTTTCTTCACGGCGCTGGGTCGTTTGAAGGCCAATGTGCTGGTTCTTTTTGTCGTGTTCCTCTTCCTCTTTCTTTTGTTTGCCGTCCTGCACATGAAGGAGGACCCGTACTTTAAACGGCGCACCCCGCCCCAGGCCTCAATTCAAGGCGCCGTTAACGACGCGGGGCATACGGGTTATGCGGCGATCGGGAAGGAAAGCAAATACCCATGTTAAAGAAGTATCAGCCCGAACGAATGGATTTGCTGATCAACACCGATTGGGGCATTCCGCTCGACGGATTAACGAAGGAGGAAGCCCGCGGCAAAGGCCTGCTGCTCTTTCAAAAGCGGTGGGTGACCAAGGAAGAAAGGAAGAGGCTCAAGGACGAACAGGGCGCTTATGTTTCCATCCGGATCATCGGCTTTCTCCTGATCTTTATTTGCGTTCCCGTATTGATCAATATCCGGGCGATTGCCGCAGGCGGCATTCCGGATGTGGCCTGCGCCGTCGTTTACGCGTTTGTCGCGTCGGTGACCGGTTCGGGACTGATCCGTTATGCGCGCTTCGCCCGCTGGCCGGCCATCCTGATTTTTCTTTCCTTCTTCATTTTGCCTTTTCTGCCTCTTTTCGAGAGTGAAAAAGGCGCGCCGTTCTTGTTCATCCTGGGCGCGGCCGGCCTTTATTATCTGCTCAGAAAAACCGCCCGAAAAATCCTGTGGCCGCAAAGCGGCGCAACGACTGCCCGTCGAAAACTGAAGTCGTCCGTGCGTTTGATCATCTACGGCGTCGTGCTCCTCATCGGTCTGGCGGCCGGCTACTTTGTCTATGACCAGCATCAGGCCCGTCAGACGGCTGCCCGGGCCTGCGCGGAGGCGAAGCCGGGAATGCCGCTTGCCGACTATCTGTCCAAATTTTCCGAAGCCGACTATAAAGTCATCCGCAAACCCGATGTGATCATCATCGTACCGAAAGAGGGTCTGGGCCGGAATCACTGTATCGTCGCGCACGACGGCCGGAAGATCACACAAGCCAAAACGGGTTTTGCCGATTGATCACCATACCATATGCGGCGGGCGTTCAGATGAAGGGAAATGCTGACAGGTAAGCTTACAGTTCATAAGAGGAAAAATTTCCGGATGAAAGAAACGGTATGAATCCAATCACCCACCTGTTGCTCGGCTGGACCGTCGCCAGTGCGGACGGGACCCTTGCCCGCCGGGAAAGGGCCGCGGTGACGTTGGCCGCCGTTGTCCCTGATCTCGATGGACTCGGCCTCGCGGCAGAAATCCTGACCAGAGGATCAAGGCATGAGATGCTCTGGTGGTCTGCCTACCACCACACGGTCTTGCACAACCTGACGTTTGCGTTATTCGTTTCGGCGGTCAGTTTCTTTCTTACCGGGCGACGCTGGCGCGTGGCCTTCCTTGTGTTTGTCAGTTTTCATATTCATTTGCTCGGAGATATTTTGGGAGCCAGAGGACCGGACAACGATCATTGGCCTATCCCCTACCTGACGCCCTTTTCCGATGCCTGGCAGTTTGCCTGGAACGGCCAGTGGGATTTGAACGCCTGGCCCAATATTGCTCTCTCGATGGCCTTGCTGCTGCTTTGTTTTTATCTGGCGTGGAAACGGGGCTATTCGCCGCTGGAAATGATTTCTGCACGGGCCGATCAGGCCTTTGTGCAGACATTGCGCCGGAGATTCCCTCAAAAAAGCAAAGGAGGCGCGTAGGCGTGGCATCGGCGGCAAACGGGGTCACCATGGGGACATTAAGTTGAAAACCTTGAAAGGTTTTGCGGGAATATTATTGATGCATATTTTGGGCGCGGGCCTTTATGCCTGCCTGAAGCCGATTCCGGTCAATGCAGAAATGATCGGCGATGAATCGGTTTTCGTGCAGGAAAACGAACAGGAGATCAGCGGAAGGCACAAGGCGGTGATGCCGCGTCGCCAGGGTAAAAGGAAATTGCCGGACAGCATTCCGAAAGTGTTTCCGGTGGGGAAAGTGAAATAGTGAATGGTGGATCGGGAAAGGCGATGGGTATAGAGAGCATCTCGCAACTTGCAGCACATAATAGAGGATTGGTGTGAATAAAAAATTGTTTTTTAGTTTCTGTTTCTTGTGGGTGGTGTTTTTAACATCTGTTGCCCTGGGGGCGGATGTCCCCGAAATCTCTGTTCAGACGGGTCATTCCCGGAGTATTTCTTCCATCGTTTTTTCTCCCGACGGAAAATACCTCGCCTCGGGCGGCCAGGATAATCGCGCCAGAATCTGGGACGTGGAATCCGGACGGCAGGTACGGACATCAACCACCGGCTTTACCGATGCTTTCTCCTGGATTCTTTCTCTGGCTTTCAGCCCGGACGGAAGTCGGCTTGCCGCAGGCGGATTTACCAGCGACATCATGATCTGGGATGCAAAAACCGGCGGGGATGTGCGGACGATTCCGGTCGGCGGCAAATATTTGTCGGATGCGACATCTGTTGCCTTTTCGCCGGACGGTTCAAGGATTGCCGCCGCCTGTGCTTTGCGGGAAGACAACAACGTCCACCGCTATGTCATACAACTATTCGATGCCAAAACAGGAAACAGGATCAGGATGCTCAGGGAACAAACCCAACAGTTTGCGTCGGTCGCCTTCTCGCCGGACGGGAAATATCTGGCTTCGGGAACCGGCGTTTACGGCGCCAATGTGTCTGACAGCGTCGTTCGGCTCTGGCATGTAAAATCGGGCAAGGAATTTCAGCGCTTCACCGGACACACAGGCGGTGTCCTCCGCGTGGCTTTTTCACCGGATGGACAATATCTGGCTTCGGCGGGAAAGGATGGAAAAATCATCCTCTGGGACATGCGGATCAAAAAGCAGTCTAAAATTTTTCAGGACAACCGGGGAGGCACACACGGCGCCATGGCGTTTATGCCGGATAGCCGCCGCATTGTCTCTGTTGCCAAAGGGGCCGTGACCATCTGGAATATCGCTTCCGGACAGCCGGAAACAATATTAAGCGATGATGTCATCTCCGACGATGCGGTGAGCGTTTCGCCGGACGGAAGGCTCGTTGCCGTGACGGCGAGCGAAAGAATACAAATTTGGGACGTGGCCCGGCGGGAAAAAATCCGGACGCTGGGCGGGAACACGGCCATGGTCATGCTGGCTCATTTTTCCAGAGACCAAAAGAGCATCCACATTGTTTTATCCCCCACGTTGCGCAAGACCTACGACAGTCAAAGCGGTCTTCCCCGGGAAAGGCGGCAGGCGGGTTTTGTATTTTCCGACCGGTATTACGCCATCAATATGGAAGATCCGGCTCTGCGCGATTACGAAGATAAATTTTATGAGAAAGGCTACCAGTTGCTGGACGCCAAGACGGACCAGGTTGTTACCCGCGACGCCAACGCCGTCGTGCTCGAGGGCTTCGGCAATCCCATCGCCTTTTCCCCTGACGGCCGATATACGGTTGCGCCTTATAAAAGTTATGATGCCGTGGCCTTGATTGATATGCGGACGCGTCAGGCCATTCGGCTGGAAAATCGTTTTCCGGAAAATAAATTTTACGGCGCCGAGGGGGAGATCTCGCCCGACGGACGCTACGTTGCCCTGCGGATGAATAAAAGAGCGGTTGTCTACCGGATTTCCGACCGGCAGGTGATGATGCAAACCGAGTTTGAAGGGATCATTGGATCTCTGGCTTTTACTTCTGACGGCAATCAGCTCGCCGTCGGAGGCAGGGTGGCGGCCAACGATGATGACATCCGTCTGTTCGAAGTGGCCGGCGGCAGGAAAATCCGGACTTTTTCCGGCCACCATGGATTTATTCAAACCCTTCATCTCTCCGGCGACGGGAAGTATCTCTTGTCCGGCGACTGGCTGGGGATTCTGAAATTGTGGAATTTTCAGACGGGCGAGGAAATCCGCACGTTGGCCGGGCACACCGACAGGATCAAATCCGCCGTGCTTTCGGCGGATAACCGGCGCGTGCTGTCATCCGGCAACGACAACACCGTGCGCCTGTGGGATGCCGCCACCGGCAGGGAACTGGCGCAGTTCATCAGTTTCGGTTATGTCCATGATGAATGGATCGTCATCACGCCGGAGGGCTACTACAATGCTTCGCCGGGCGGCGACAAGTATCTTAACGTCCGCGTGGGCAGCCAGGTTTACGGCATTGAAAATTACCGCGAAGCGTTTTTCCGTCCGGA
>SBEK01000411.1 GCA_009668925.1 Deltaproteobacteria bacterium | reverse complement strand
GACGTTTTCTGGGGGAAGGCGGCCCAAGCCATTCAATGGACGAAAAAATGGGATAAAGTTCTCGACGACAGCAACACACCCTTTTATCGCTGGTTTACGGGCGGTGAGCTCAATACGTGCGCCAACGCCCTGGATTACCAGGTGGAATCCGGGAGAAAAGACCAGGTGGCTGTGATTTACGACAGCCCGGTTACGGATACCGTGAAGAAGATCACCTACGGCGAGCTTTTGGAGAAAGTGTCCCGGTTCGCCGGAGTGCTGGCCGGTTTAGGCGTCACGAAGGGCGATACCGTCATTATCTATATGCCGATGATCCCGGAAGCGGTGGTGGCGATGCTGGGCTGCGCGCGGATCGGGGCCGTGCACTCGGTCGTCTTCGGGGGATTTGCGCCCAATGAACTGGCGATTCGCATTGACGACGCGAAGCCGAAAGTGATGGTTTCGGCCTCCTGCGGGATTGAAGGGAAAAAGACCCTGGCCTATAAGCCGCTCCTGGACGAAGCCATCAAAATCGCCGCGCATAAGCCCCAAAATTGCGTTATCTACCAGCGGCCGCAGGTTTCGGCCGAATTAATGCCCGGCCGCGACCTGGACTGGGACGAATTGATTAAATCGGCAAAGCCGGTGGCTTGTGTCCCCGTTTCCGCCACCGATCCACTGTATATCCTCTATACCTCGGGCACCACCGGGAAACCCAAGGGCGTCATGCGCGACAACGGCGGCCATGCCGTGGCCCTGAAATGGTCGATGAAACACATCTATGATATCAAACCCGGGGAAGTGTTCTGGGCGGCCTCGGACGTCGGCTGGGTGGTGGGGCACTCCTATATCGTCTATGCCCCGCTGCTCTACGGCTGCACCACGATTCTGTATGAAGGCAAACCCGTGGGGACACCCGATCCGGGGGCCTTCTGGCGGGTGATCTCCCAACACGGGGTATCGGTGCTGTTTACCGCTCCGACGGCGTTTCGCGCGATTAAGAAAGAAGACCCCCAGGGAGACTACCTGAAGAAATACGACATCAAATGCCTGAAGTACCTGTTTCTGGCCGGAGAGCGCCTCGATCCCGATACCTACTACTGGGCCAGCGACATGCTCAAGATTCCGGTCGTCGACCACTGGTGGCAGACGGAAACCGGCTGGCCGATTGCCGCGAACTGCATGG
>SBEK01000410.1 GCA_009668925.1 Deltaproteobacteria bacterium | reverse complement strand
CTGGCGCGCATCGAAGGCGATCCCGCCGGCACCAAGGGGATTTCTATTTTCATCGTTCCCAAAATCCGCGTCAATGACGACGGCAGCTTGGGTGAACCCAATGACGTCCATACCGGCGGCATTGAGCACAAGATGGGCATCAAGGGATCGGCCACCGCCACCCTGAACTTCGGTGAGGATGGAAAATGCATCGGCGAACTTCTGGGCAATGAACGCGAAGGCATCAAGATCATGTTCATGATGATGAATGAAGCAAGGCTCGGAACGGGCATGCAGGGACTGGTACTTTCTTCGGCGGCACTGGAACATGCGGTTTCCTACGCCAAGGAACGCATCCAGGGAAACGCGATCTGGGACATGAAAAATCCCGATGCCAAACCGGTCACGATTATTAACCATCCCGACGTCCGCAGGAAACTGCTGTGGATGAAATCGCATGTGGAAGGCTCCCGCAGCCTTTGCTACTTCACGGCCTACTGCATTGACATGGCGAAGGTCGCGACGACCGAAGAAGAAAAAGCCAAGTGGGAAGGACTGCTGGATCTCATGACGCCGGTTGTCAAAGCCTGGACGACGGATAAGGGGCTTCTGTCCTGCTCGCTGGCCATGGATGTCTACGGCGGCTATGGCTATTGCCAGGAATATCCCGTGGAACAGTATCTGCGCGATGAGAAGATCGCCACCATTTATGAAGGGACCAACGGCATTCAGGCTCTGGATCTGGTCGGCCGCAAACTCGGCCAGCGCAAGGGCGCCAATGTAATGAATCTGGCGGGCATGATCCAGAAAACCATCGCCGACGCGAAGAAAAATCCGGATCTGGCCAAATACGCAGCCGTTCTGGAAGAAGCATCCAATGCCTGTCTGGAACTCACTATGTTCTTTGCCCAGGCCGGAAAATCAGGAAATTTCCTGCTGCCGATCCTGAACGCCTGCAAGTTTCTGGAAATCTTCGGGGACGTTATCGTCGGTCATCTGCTCCTCCAGGCCGCCGACATCGCCTCGGCGAAACTGGCCGCCATTTATGAGGCCAACGGCGCTGATTCCGCCGGCAAGCAAAAGAGTCTGCAGAGAAGCGACCGGGATGCCGCCTTCTACAGCGGCAGAATCGCTTCCGCGAAATTCTTCGCCAATGAAATCCTGACTACGGTGAAGGCCCGCTGCGAAGC
>SBEK01000213.1 GCA_009668925.1 Deltaproteobacteria bacterium | reverse complement strand
GCCCATCGGCGATGCGGATGCGGATGGCATGCCGCGTCGGAATAATCGCCGCCAGAAAGGCGATGAGCACTGCGGCCGCCAGATCCAGATAAAGCGTATCGCGGGAGACCAGAAAAACGGGGAAATATGTGGCGAGCTCTTGGCCGAAGATGCGGGCCGCCGGAAACGTCAGAATCATGCCGATCACCCCGCCGGTCAGGGTGAGCACCAGCGCCTCGCCGAAAATCAAAATGGAGATATCGCGTGCGCCGAAGCCCAGCGTTTTCATGATCGCGTAATCTCCGGTGCGTTCGCGCGTCGTCATCGCCATCGTGTTCGCGACCACGGCCATGATGATCAGAATGATGATGAAGGACACCATCTGAATCGCCGTCACGATCGCTTCGCTCATCGCGATGAACCCCAGGTTGAAGGCCTTTTCCGTTTCCGTGAGTGTTTCGGCCTGCGAGTTTTTGAACGTGTTGTCAATGGCCAGAGCCGTATCGGCCGCAATATCCGGCCTCGTCAAGCCGATCATGTAAAAGCCGACTTTATCGGCAAAGACGGGGGCGACCTTCTTGACGGCTTCATTGAGATAGGCCCATTGGAAGAAGAACTGCGTTTCATCGACGGTCCGGTCGCGCCCGCGGTAGATGCCCCTGAGAACAAAATCCCAGTTCCCCGGATAGATGGTGCCCTTGAGCGTAATCGTATCGCCGATTTTCCAGCCGTACTTCGCCGCCAGCTTTCGGCCGGCGACGGCGCCTTTGCGTTCAAACAGAAAAGCCTTCTTCTGCTGCTCGTCCAGGACGAATTCGGGATAAAGGTTAAAATACGTCGCCGGTTCGACGCAGAAGTTGGGAAAAAAATTCTTCTCATCAATGTAGATGCCGCCGAACCAGTTGCCCCAGGACACGATCCTGACGCCTTCCACCTGCCGGATCTTTTCCGCGTAGGAGATGGGCAGCGCAAAAATAATGGAAATCGCGTTGCGCGTGACGAGCCGGGAGGCGGATGCCGCCTCCACACCGGCGTAAAAGGAGCTGATGACCGTGCGCAAAAGTCCAAACGCCAGAATGGCCACCGCGATGCCCAGAATCGTGAGCCCGCTGCGCAGCTTATTGTGAAAGGCGTTCCTAAAGAGGATTTTGAGAAGCATCATTGGTGAGATACCCCTTTTCCAGATGGCGCAGCGTCTGGGCACGGGATGCCGCGCGCGGATCATGGGTGACCATGATGATCGTCTTGCCCATATCGCGGTTGAGCCGCTCCATCATGGAGAGAATCTCTTCGGCGGAGACGCGGTCGAGATCGCCCGTCGGTTCATCGGCCACCAGAATCGTCGGATCGGTGACAATGGCGCGGGCAATGGCCACGCGCTGCTGCTCCCCGCCGGACATCTCGCCCGGATAGTGATCCATCCGGTGAGAAAGTCCGACCAGCGAAAGCGCCCGCCTGGCGTGTTCGAGGCGTTTGCTTTTCGGCAAGGTCGTGAGATGCAGCGGCAGCTCGACATTTTCCACGGCTTTGAGCACGGGGATCAGATTGTAGAACTGAAAGATGAAGCCCACCGAATTGGCCCGCCATCCCGCCAGCTCCGTTTCCGAAAGCGCCGTGATATCGATGTCCCCGACATGGATGGAACCCTGATCGACCTTGTCGATGCCGGCGATCAGATTGAGAAGCGTGGTCTTCCCGGAGCCGGACGGCCCCATGAGCGACAGGAACTCCCCTTCGGCGATGTCGAAGGTGATATCATACAGAACCGGCACCACCAGGCTTTCCCGGTGATAGCACTTGTAGACATTTTTGATTTCAACAATCGGTTTTTTTTCGTCGCTCATCTTTTCCCTTCCGTCATTGCGAACACGCGGCGACCGCAGCAAGACGACATGGTCATTGCGAGCCGATTCTCAATCGGCGTGGCAATCTGCATCTTATCGTTCCTGCAATGACCGGAATCGAGGAATTACATATTTCATTTGCAGGGGCGAAAACAATTTTCGCCCCTGCGTTTCACCATTCACTATTCACCATTCACTCTTTTTCACCGCTCCGCGATCTTGATCCTGGCTCCGTCGGTGAGCCCCTGGGGTTTCAGCACAACGCGGTCGCCGGGTTTCAAGCCTTTGGTGACCTCCAGCATGTCGCCCAGTTTGACGCCGGTGGTGATCACCGTCTCCCGGACACTGTCGTTTTGGATCAGATAGACGACGCTGCGCTCCCCCTGCTTGGCCAGCGCGGCCGCATTCACGGCCAGTCTGGGTTTGAGTTCGTCGGGGTTAAGGTCGCGGGAGAGAAAGGCCACCTTCGCGCTCATGTCGGGTAGCATGCGCGCATCCTTGTCCAGAAAACGCACTTTGACCAAAACAGTCGCCTTCGAGCGGTCCACCGTGGGAACGACGGCGTGCACCACGCCGCGGAAACGCTTTTCGGGCAGGGCATCAAGCCCAATACTGCAGGGCTGTCCCGTTTTAATAAGCGTAATGCTGGTTTCCGATACATCCACCTCGACCTGCAGAGAATCCATGTCCGCCAGTGTGACCACCGCGGCTTTCGATGTCGCCGACGCGGAAAGCGGCGTGACAATGTCGCCCACATCCGCGTTCTTGGTCAGCACGACGCCGTCAAACGGGGCGCGGATGAGCGTATAATCGAAATTGACGCGGGCGCCCTGCAACTGCGCCTCGGCCGCAGAGGCTCCCGCCTCGGCGGCCTTCACGGCTTCCTCAGCGCGCCGGTAGCGCGTACTCATCGTGTCGAATTCCGACTGCGAGATGAACCCGCCGGCGATAAGTTTTTTATACCGGTCGTAGTCCAGCTGCAGATTGTCGCGCTCCACCGTCAGCTGTTTTTGCACGGCGCGCGCATTGGCCAGATTGGCCTCGGCCTGTGTTTTCACGGCCTCCAGATCCGCGCTTTCCATCCGGGCGAGAATCTGCCCTTTCTTGACCAGGCTGCCTTCCTCGACCATTAAAGCGGTCAAACGGCCGGTAATTTTTGAGGCGACGGCCGCTTTGCGCTGGGCGACGATGTAGCCGCTGGCGTTCAGGACGGACAAAGACTGCGCCGGATAAACCAGCGACACGGTTGTGACGTCCACGGTCGCGGTCGGAGCGATAAGGCCGATCCGGAACAAAATGACGCCCAGGATCAGCACAACGATCAGACCCGCAATCACGAACGGCTTCTTTTTGCGTCCGGCCGTGACGCTTTTCTTCGCCGCCTTGTCGATTTTGAGCTTGCTTAAATCTTCTTCGGACATAGGTATTCTCGCTTCAGGAATTTTAAAATTACGGTATCAGACAATAACAGAACTTCAGGCAATTTACCACCCGGATAAAAAAATGAACCCGGCCCCCGAGGTCTTTCGGCCGGCGCGGGCCGATCACGCCCCGGGAGCGCCCCGGGCGGGCAGGCGTATTCATGAATGACCTGTGGGGTATCACGGCAATAGGACCGCTGATTATTTTCTTCTTGACTTTATGTGCGCAATTTTCATAATGAATTCATCCGAATCTTAGACAGAACCCGATTCGTCTGATACGCGACCATTAAGGAGTGGCTCGCGGTTTTGACAAGACAATTCTCTTCGAGGCAGATGATGACTCCGGAAGTGGTCAATCAGGCTCCACCCTATCCGTGGTTCGCGAAGCGCAGAAATATTATTGGGCTGTCCCTGGCCTTTTTCCTCGTCGCTTTGGCGACTTCATTTTTCCTGTGCTACCGGCACTATCAGGAAGCGACCCGGCAGGCGCTAAGCGAAGATCAAACCTCCGCGGGACTTTATGCCTTGATTCTGGAAGAGCATCTCCTGCGCATTGTCCGGACCATGGAATCTTACGCCAACCGTCCGCTCCTGATCCGGGCCGTCGCGGAAAAAAATGCGGAAAAAGCAAAAATACATCTCGTCCATTTAATCCGCAACAATCCCGACATCGCGAGCCTGATCATCACGGACCGGGCCGGCACGCTGTGGATCTCCGAGCCTTCCCGCGCCGACGTTCTGGGAAGAAACTTCGCTCATCGGGACTGGTATCAGGGGGTGAACAAGCAGGGGAAGGCTTATGTTTCCGACGCGGTCTTGAGAATCACGGCCGAAAAGGATACGGCAATCCATGTCGCTGTCCCGATTCTCGATGACGCGGGAGAGATCGCCGGCTTTCTGCAGAACACGCAGCGGGCGATCTCGATCAACCAGGTCCTTCGGGGAACGACAGCCGGGGAGGAAAGCATATCCGTTTCGGTGATCGACCGCCGGGGCGTCATCATCTGCAGCACCCGGTACCCTTACGAGAAAGAGCTCGTCCCTTATCCGGTTTCGCCAACAGACTTCGGCAAAAATGCCGACCGGAATCGATCCGCCACCGCCTCCGCGGTCTTTCCCGGCGGCCGGGAAGGCTACATATCATCCGCCACGGTCACGGGAATCGGCTGGAGCGTGTTGGTGGAGCGAGACCGGGATTCCATTTTAGCGCAATCGTCCGTCTACTTTCTGCAAACGACGGCGATTTTTGTCCTCCTGTTCTTAACGTTCGTCCTTTTACTCGTGTATTTCCGAAAGCGCGTGATGGCTCAAACGGTTCTGGACAGCCTGCATGCCGAAAAAGAATTGCTGGCCAGTGAAACGCGCTTTAGCGAACTTTTCGATCATATGTCGAGCGGTGTGGCCGTCTATGAAGCCGTCCGGGACGGCGCGGATTTCATCATTTTAGATTTGAACGCCTCCGGAAGAAGGATCACGGGCGTTGCCGGGGATGTCATCGGCAGATCCGTCCGCGAAGTATTTCCAGGCGTAGAAGACTTCGGGATATTTCGGATCTTTCAGCAGGTCTGGCGCACAGGCGTCGCCGTCTCGCATCCCAACGCCCGTTATCAGGACGGACGTCTCGCCTTCTGGGCGGAAAACTATGTGTACAAGCTGCCGTCCGGTCAGGTGGTCGCCATGTTTGACGACATCACCGAACGAACGCGCGCCGAGAAGGCGCTGCGGGAAAGCGAACAGAGATACCGGCTTTTATTCTCGGAAATGATCAGCGGCTATGCCCTGCACGAAATTATCTGCGACTCCGCAGGCAAGCCCGTCGACTACCGCTTCCTCTCGGTCAACAAGGCTTTCGAAACCTTGACCGGTCTTTCCGCCGCCGATATCATCGGCAAAACCGTCCTGGAGATTTTGCCCGCGATCGAGCCGTTCTGGATTGAACGGTACGGCAAGGTGGCGCTCACCGGGGAGCCCGTGCAGTTTGAAAATTATTTCGGCCAGATGAATAAATATTTTGAAGTGCGCGCCTTCAGGCCGGAAGCGGGGAAATTCGCCGTCATTTTCAATGACGTTACCGAGCGTAGGAACGCGGAAGAAAAAATAAAGAGACTCTATGCGGAACTGGAGCAGCGGGTCATCAAACGAACGGCGGAGTTATCGGCCAAAACAGATGAACTGGAACGGCTGAACCGCGTCTTCGTGGACCGGGAATTAAGAATGAGGGAACTCAAGGAGCGGATCGGCAAGCTGGAAAGTCCGTGAGCACCCCGATGGAAAAACGGCCCTATTATTTTCATTATGAGCGTCGCCGGAAGGAAACTTTGACGGGGTGCGGAAGCGGAAAAGAAACAACCTCGCACGCCTCCGCCGGCGCAATACCGGCGGCTGTTTGGCATCACGTCTGTCCATCGGGCCGGCCGCCCGGAGGGCACAGGAACCTGCCGGTCGCTTAAGCATTGCGCCCACCGGCGCTCCGGAAGCCTGAACCGTTAAATTTATTTGACTTTGTCCGTGATCGCTATTAGATTGCAAGTCAAACAGACTGCGCCAAACTGAACATTCGACTGTCGATCAGTAACCGTCTTCTAAACCTGAAGGAGGAACAAATCCGACGTGAATTGGGCTCTGATTTTGTATGCTTTTTCCATCCTGGCCGTCATCATCGTTTCCGTATCCACGTTCGAGT
>SBEK01000409.1 GCA_009668925.1 Deltaproteobacteria bacterium | reverse complement strand
GCCTATTACCGCGCCTTCCAGAGCATATTTCGGGACCCCGCCGTATGCGATCGCGATGTCGCTCGTGGTGCCTCCCATATCTATGACGATGCAGTCTTTGCTGCCGGTCAGGCTGATCCCGCCTGAAATGCTCGCGGCCGGTCCGCACAGGAGGGTCTCCACCGGTTTCTCCCGTGCGAATTTCTCTGACATCAGGCTTCCGTCGCCCCTTACGATCGCTATAGGCGCCTTGATCCCTTTCTGCACGAGGCTTGCCCTGACTGAGTTCAAAAATTCGTTGATTATCGGTATCAATTGCGCGTTCAGGTACGCGCTGACCGCTCTTTTCAGCGAATTGATCTCGCCGGTAAGCTCGACGCCGCAGACCACCGGCAGCCCGGTCCATGAAACGATCAGGTTCTTGGCTTTAATTTCGTATTCGGAGTTTCGTATGCCCCATAACTCGACAACAGCAAAAACATCGGCTTCATGCATACAACGCAAGACACGCGCCTTAAGGCGGTCCCAGTCCGGATCCGCGACCTTCTCGCCTTTCTGGTTATGGCCGCCCCCGATAAAAATGATCTCCCCCGGTTCAGGCAGGCCGTATTCGTGTCCGTATTTCTCCGCGACAACTTCGTCGCAGCCGATCATGACCAGCTTTGCCCTACAGCCTTTGCCTTCCACGCAGGCGTTCGTGGCCAGCGTCGTCGACAGCGAAACAAGCTGGATATCACCGAGCGGTTCGGGGGAAAGCCGGTCTATCGCGTCAATGATGCCGATCTTCAGGTCCTGCTTGACGGTGATCGCTTTTGACGCACAGATCACTCTGCTGCGCTCAAAATCGAAAATCACGGCATCCGTGTATGTCCCGCCGGTATCGATGCCCAATCCGTATCCCATTCGCGTTCTCCCGGTACTTTATTCCTTTGCGATCCGCCTGCCGTATTCGAACGCCGCCAGTAGCTGGTCTTTGCCCGGATACCACTGGCTCCTCAATCCGTCGCCGATGACCTCGAACCTGGAGCCGGCCAGTGACTCGCTTATTATTTTCGCTGATTCGCCGCTCCATCCGAAACACCCGAACGCCGCGGCTTTCTTTCCCCTGAATTTCGTGACCCTGATCATATGCAATAAAGCCGCAACTGTGTGCAGTATGCTGTTGCACATTGTGGGGGAGCCGATGACCACAG
>SBEK01000408.1 GCA_009668925.1 Deltaproteobacteria bacterium | reverse complement strand
GCATCAATGAAATGATGGGGATCCATCTGCGCGGCTACATCAGTCCGGAGAACTGGCGATTCTTCGGTTCGGTTTTCGGCAGCAAGAACAGCGGGATGAACGTGAAATACGCCTCCGACCACTTCTGGGGCGAGAAAATCGCCGGAAGGGCGTATAAAATCGACCGTTGGCTCGGAAGCAAGGATTACCAAGCCGTCGACTACGCCATCATGAACAGCAATACGACCGTCAACGTCGAAAAGACGGCGGGCGCGGAAGCCACCGATCTCTATACCCTAAGCAGTTCGCTGAAGGAAGAAAGCCTGATTCTCTTACCGTTCACCAAAATCAACGCGAAATATTGGGCGGGAACGCCGACGACGATGCCGGCCGACGCATCGGGCAACATGATTGCCTATGCGGATACCGCCAGCCAATTGGTCGAATACAACCGCGACTTGAGTAAGGGGTATCTTGTCTCCTCCAACCTTAGCTACATGGTCCCGCGTCTGGTCGACGGAAAAGCCCTCGGTCAAGTCGAGACCTTGGCGTGGAACGGGAATCTGCTTTCCTTATCCGGTTATGGATTCTTCAAGGGATACAACGCCTTCACCGGCGCAACCGCGTCCCATACCTTAAAAATCAGCGATACCTCCGATTTGTTTTATCCGCTAACCGACGGTCCCGTCCGCGAACAGTTGACGACGGATTTCGGAAACGGCCTTGTCAGTTATGACGGCGCCGGATATACCACGACGAACCTCGACCTTTCGACCCTGGACGTCGGGGAATATCGCTTCGCGATCGAACTGAAAGAAGAACGCTACGGGATCGCAACGACCCTCCCGTTCAACTATGCCGGGGATCTCCCGCAAGACCGAGTGATCAACGGGAAGTTTTATGAATTCGAGCGGGATGCCGACGGCGTCATCACCATGATCGTGAACTACGCGATCCTGATCAATCCATATCCGACCACACCGACCAATCAGAACGTGACCGTCACCGCGACCGTCACGAACTGGACGCTCAACGAAACCAGCCACACCTTCACTGAAAACGGGTCGTTCACGTTCATCGCAACCGATGGGAACGGCGGTTCCGCATCGCGCACCGTCACGATCACCCACATCGACAAGGTCGCCCCGATCATTACGATCGAACCCTATACGACGGAAAACATCGATACGAGTC
>SBEK01000018.1 GCA_009668925.1 Deltaproteobacteria bacterium | reverse complement strand
TCAGATATCCAGACGGCGGCATCTTACCAAGACGCGGCCGGGCTGTCAATGATCCAACAGACCCGGGTGCCAAAGCCGCAAGCCGCAGGGTCAAAAGTCGGCCCGTATCACGTCCCTCTTTTTCTTCCCCGGGGATATTCCGGCGGCCTTGTGATGCCCAGTCTCTTCATTCGCGAGACCAGGGTGGAATAATTCATATCCAGAACTTCGGCCCCGCCTCCGGGGCCCCGCACTTTCCATCCGGTCTGCTCGAGCGTTTGCAAAATATGAAAACGCTCCATTTCTTCCATCGTGGTTTGCGGCTTTGTCTCCGCGGCCTCTTTGTGCTCGACACCCAGCTCCGGCACCTGAAAGGAAGGGCCATTGCTCATAATCACACCCCGCTCGATGACGCCTTCCAGCTCCCGGATGTTTCCCGGCCATTCATGCCTGACCAGTTTATTCATTTCCTTCTGGGGAATTCCATCGAAGGTTTTCCCCATCCGTTTGGAGAAAATCTTGAAAAAATAATGGGCCAGGAGGGGGATGTCTTCTTTTCTCTCCCGAAGCGGCGGAACATAAATGGGGAACACGTTGAGCCGATAATACAGATCCTGACGGAACTTCTTATTCCGGACAGCCTCCTTAAGATCCCGATTGGTTGCCGTGATCAGGCGGAAGTCGGAATGGATGGTCTGGGTTCCGCCGACCCGCTCAAATTCCTTGCTCTGCAGGACATTCAACAGGCTGGTTTGAATGTCCGAAGGCAGGTCTCCGATTTCGTCCAGAAAGAGCGTCCCGTGATCGGCCAGTTCAAACCGGCCGATCCGCCGTTCCACCGACCCCGTAAAGGCGCCCTTTTCATGTCCGAAGAGTTCGCTCGCGATCAGCGTTTCCGGCAGCGCATTGCACAGGACCCTGATAAACGGCTGGTTGCGGCGGCGGCTGTGGTTGTGAATCGCCCGCGCCACCATTTCCTTGCCCACGCCCGTTTCGCCCAGAATCAGGACGACGGTTCCCGCGTCCGTTACCTGCTTTATTTTATTCAAGACCTGAAGAAATTTGGGGCTCTTGCCGATGAAATCCTCGAAGTCCAGGTTCTGGAAAGACTGCTCTTTGTAGTACTGCTTTTCCTGGTAGAGTTTTCGGTTCAGGTTCTGAATCTTGGTATACGCTTCAGCGTGGTCCAGGGCAATCGCAGCCTGGGAACCGAAATAACCGAGAAGCTTCAAATCTTTGTCCTTAAAGGAATTCGGCATGATGCTGTTGTCATGATACAAGGCGCCGACGACTTTATTCCTGATAACCAGCGGCACGCAGATCTGGGACAGGATCTGTTCCTGGCTGGGTTGGCGGGCGTCCGAAGAAATGATCGCAATCCGGCCTTTGCCGGTTTCAGCGACGTCTTCGATCATCTTTTGGGCACCCCAGAAAGCCGGACTTTCCATCTGCGCGGCAGTGATGTTCCTGGTGGCCTTGAGGCTGATACTGAACTTAAGGCCGTCTTTTTTAATTCCGAAAATCGCTCCCCGCTCCGCTCCGGTGATCCGGTTCGACGTAGAGATAATCCGCTGCATCAACATCTTCTCGTCACGGATGGTAGACATATCCTGGCTTAACCTCAAAATCTCTTCAATGAGAGATTCCGGATCGCGGGAACTCGCATCGACAAATATGATCAGATCGTTGGGAACGAAGTTCTGGCTGAAGGATCCCAGGATCGTTCTTATCTTTTCTTTCGTCTCGTCGGCGGACGGTTGATCGCCTTTTAGGATCTGCTGCCGCATCAGAGCCTGCATCGTGCGGCATTGTTCAAAAACAGCACCCGCTTCTTCCAGAAATTTCAACGATAATGTCAGAGCATCAATTACCTTTTCGGATGATTGCCCCTCACGCTCCTGGATGAACGCCTTATAGCGGTATGCGATTCCCTTTATAAGGATATTCTTTTCTTCAATATAGAAATTGATTTCGTCTTCCAGCCGGACACCCTCCCATCGAGGGAGCTCACCTTCTTCCATTGCTTTACAAAGCTCAAACCACAACCCGTGCGTGCTGACGCCGATACTTAATGCCCGGCGCCGCTCCAGGCAGTACTGCAATGATTTGAAAGCATCCTTCTTTTCTCCCTTCAAATAGTGAGCGAAGGCGGCCAGTAATCTGGTGCGGAGAAATTGTTCGCTGTCTTCGTCATCGACGACATGGTTCAGGAAGGAAAGGGCATCGTCGGGACGATGGAGGTGGATCATCAGGAAGGCCATATTCATGTGGACATAATTTGGAACAAAGCCGTCATTCTTCAGGCATTGTTTCCGGATGGCGTCCACCAGGCCCAGCCCTTGTGAGAAGAGCCCATTCAGGCCGTAACAAAGACCAACAGCGCAGGCTAATACGGGTTGATAGTATTCAGTTGACAAATTTTCTATAACCGGCGACGACTCCTCATAGCTCCGGATGGCGTCGACGATCTGTCCCTTGCAGAAAAAGGAAAAGGTATGAAAGGTTCCGGCAAATTTCAGGAATACCGGGTCGTCAATCGATTTCGCGATCTTCCAGCCGTTTTCAAAGCATTGGTTCGCGCGGCCATACAGCGATTGGCTGTAATAGGTAAATGCCAAAAATGTCTCAATGAGGGAAAGCTCTTTAAGAAGACCTGATCTCTGGGCCTTTATACCGGCCTCCTGGAAAACCGCCCGTGCTTTTTCGGCATCCACTCGTCCTGGACAGATCTCGGAATATTTCAGCGCGGCATCGATAAAAAGCGCATCAGCTTCCGGATCATTGATTCCGGACAGATCATCAAAAATTTTTTGATAATAACTCAGTGCCGTCGTGAATGAATTGGCATGGCTTAGCATGAACGCTGCATTCAGGAGGAGCCGGCATCCATTAAGGTCATTCCGGATATTATAAAGATGATCAGCTATCATTTGAGATTTCCGGACATCATTCGGCAACTCTCTGGACAGGAGGCTGGCGATTTGTCCGTGCCAGTACTCTTTTTCTTCCCATGATAAACGCTCCGTCAAGGCCTTCTGCATTCCGGAGTCCATGAACGCCAGGAACCACCCCGGATGTTTTTCCAGAATACCCTGCTGAATCCTGTCTTCAAGAACTGCAAGGATCGAGCCCGGTTTATAGGCTGTAATCTCGGAGAGCCAGTCCAGGGAAAAGCTGCCGCCGAACAGCGCCGCAACGGCCATAAGGCGGTCTTTGTCAAAATCCTGAAATTTTTTCATAAGGATTTTCCTCTAAACTGAATGTCCGGATAATGATCTATATATCATTCAAGAATGTTCGATATCACAATCAATTCATAAAGTCTCGGAAAAATTAACACGAAAATTGTTTTGTTCTTGAATAGTTAACTGTTGTCTTATTTTGGTATTGAAGTTGCTTTCTACTGATCGCAGAATTCCAGGAAACACGCTTTTTTAATCATGAAAAAGAAAGGAGATTGTGATGAGACGAAAGAGGGGAATTTCATTAATAAAGGGGATAATTGTTTTGTGTATGCTTCTAGTGTTTCTGCCATCCACGGGACTTGCACAAAAAGCAAAAACGTCGGCTCAACTGGAACCGGAGTATAGCTGGGCCGGCAAGGTCAATGCAGCTTTTGACATCAAGAAAATGGGGGACATGTCGGACTTTGATCCCGCCAACCCCATCGTCCCCAAAGGCGATACCATCAAGATTGCTTTCATCAATTCCTTTTCCGGTCCGGCTGCGATCAGCGGCCAGATCACTTTTGTGCCGGTCATGTGGGCCGTTCACGATATCAACAAACGGGGCGGCATCTGGGTCGACGGTAAAAAGAAGCTCATCGAGCTGCTTCAGGTCGACCACCAGTCGAAACCGGATGTCTGCAAGAAGGTCGCCGAGCGTGCGGTCCTCCAGGACAAAGTCCATGTCTTGATGGGAACCTCCGGTGGCCACCTGATGAAAATCATCAGTGAAGTCGGCAATAAATACAAAGTCATTGTTGTGAATACGGCGTCTCCGGGAGATGAAGTGCAGAGTGCGGAAAGTTTCGGGCGTTATTCATTCATGCCCTCGGCGTCCACCGATCAAATCGGCCGCGGCATGGCCTACTACTACGGCCAGATTCGGAAGAAAGAGAAGAAGTTTTATGTTCTGTGCCAGGATTACTCCTATGGCCGCTCCATAGCGGAAGGGTTCAAAAAAGGGCTGAAGCTGTATTATCCCGAAGCACAGGTCGTCGGCGAGGATTATCATAAGCTGTTCCTGACGGATTTTGCTCCCTACCTCGAGAAGATCAAGGCCTCGGGAGCGGAGGTTGTCTGGACGGGAGATTGGCTGCCCGATTCCGGGAACCTGCTCAAGCAGTCCCGGGCGATGGGCATGAAGATACCCTTTGCCAATCTTTACATGAATCCAGCCAATGAACTGAATGCAGTCGGCGTAGAAGGAAGCAAAGGACTCGTTCATATCTGTTATCATGATGAAGTCCCGTTCTTCAAATATCCCGGATACGACAAGTTCTTCACGGCCTGGCACGATCAATGGAAAAAATGGAAAACCGCACCCTTCAATGGTGAGACGTTCGAATTCATCAGCGAGTTCAATGGCGCCTTCGCCATCGGGCCCTACTGGCTGTTCAGCGTCATCGAGCGTGCAAAAAGCACCGATCCGGAAAAGATCATCAAGGTCTGGGAAGGCGATACCTACCGCTACGCCAATGGAAAAGTTCTCAAAATGCGCGTCTGCGACCATAAGGCCATCCAGAATCTGACGGTCAAAGAGTTTGTACCGCCTGATCAGCAAAAGGTTTCATACACGATACCGCCGTATTACTGGTCCCAGAAGCGGTCCGCTCCGGGCCCGGCTTATATTATTCCGGCTCCCAAGGTCCTTCCGCTGATGGATCAGAATCTTGATCGTTGTAAAGGCAAGAGCGATTGGGGTGAATAAAATTTAAAAGTGAACGCCAGTTTGTCCGCGGACGGGAGAAGGCTAACGTGATTTCGTTTCTTCACGCCGCGGCAAGCTGCGCAGACATGCTCGCTTGCGGATTAAAGGAGGATACAGCATGCCATCACGGCAAAATTCACTGGTGTTCAGCCCCGGACGGATAGGGAATCTGGAGATCGAGAACCGCCTCGTCCGCTCAGCCACATTTGAACATGCCGCAACCCCGGAAGGAGAGGTGTCCGAGGCCCTGATCAGGATTCACACCATCCTGGCCCGGGGCGGCGTGGGGCTCATTGTGGCAGGCATCGCCTGGATTCACCCCCGCACCCTTGCGCCCCCCCATATCACCCGCGCGGATGCAGACACCTTTCTGCCGGGATTGACGAGGCTGGCCCAAGCCGTGCATGACGCCCGGCCCGGATGCCGTATCCTGTTGCAACTGCACCATCCGGGGCGCCAGGTTATTACGCCGGATGCCCCATTAAGCCCGGCGGCATTGCCCCCTGGCATGGTTGCCTATGCGAATCGCCATCCGGAGGCGCCAAGCCATCCCGCGGAACCGGGCCTCGTCCCGGAGCCAGTGGCCCCTTCCGCTCTGCCGGACGCCCTGTTCCACAGAACGCCCCGCGCCCTGAGTCTGGAAGAGATTGAAGAGATCATCGAAGCCTTTGCCGAGGGCATCCGCCGTGCCCGGGATGCGGGCTTTGACGGCGCACAACTCCATGCCGCTCACGGCTGGCTTCTGTCGTCTTTTCTGTCGCCTCACACAAACAGACGGCAGGACGCCTATGGCGGCTCTCTGGAGAATCGCACCCGCATCCTGAGGGATATCATCGGGCGGGCCAGAAAACAGGTCGGGCCGGATTTCCCGATTCTGATCAAGTTAAATGCCACTGATTTTCTGCCGGACGGAACCGATCTCGACGAGGCCGTCGCCATCACCAGGATCCTCGCGAAGGAAGGCTGCGACGCGCTGGAGATAAGCGGCGGCATGTGGGAATGCATCACCCGGAGTCGGGAGGAACTGGGTTGGCCTCCCGTGTTACTGCCGGAATCCCGGACGGAAATCCGGACAGCCGGGCAGGAAGCCTATTTTTTGCCGGCCGCCGCCCGAATCAAGGAAGAAACAGGGGCCACAATAATATCCGTGGGCGGATACCGGTCCTTCACGGCAATCGAGAAGGCCCTGACGTCCGGCGCAGCCGATTTTGTTGCCCTGGCGAGACCCCTCGTCCGCCAGCCCGATCTCCCCAAGCGCTGGCTCGCGGGCAAAGGGGCGGATCGGGCGACCTGCATCTCGTGTAACGCCTGTCTACCCGTGGGAAAAGAGTCTCTCGCCTGCAGGGCCGTCATAGAGAGATGATCAAGGATTTTCTTTTCCGTCGCTCACGTTGGCCAGCGCCGACGGGGTCGGCAGGCCAATCGTATTCGGTTCTTCGCCGATAGCCAAGCCTCTGTGTAGATCCGCTCTGCAAAACATTCTGATAAGAGAACCTTTAAAGGACAAAAGCATGCCGAATGAAACAAAAGTAATGACGACAAAAGAAGCGATCAGCCGTTTCGTCCGTGACGGAGACTGCGTGGTCATGGGTAATTACACGGAAGGGATAGCCTACAGTTTGATTTTTGAAATTGTTCGTCAGAGAAAGAAAGGTCTGACTTACTTCAGCCAGAGCGGCGCCGCCGACGCGGAATTTCTTGTTGCCGGCGATTGTCTGGAAAAAATGTGCTGTGCCTTTATCTACAAGTGGGGCGGGCGCGGCGCGGGCAGCATGGTGGAGCGCTACCAGCGGGCCGGCAAACTCCAGGTGGAAGACTATACGAATTTCACATACAACGCGAGGCTGGCGGCAGGCGCCTATGGATATGACTTCATGCCGGTTTTGCCGGCTATCATGGATTCCGATGTCTTTAAGGTCCGCGGGTTCATGGGCCAGGACAAGTTTGGCGTAGTCCGGAGTCCTTTTTCCGGAAGGGACATTCCCGTTGTTCCCGCCATAAATCCGGATGTCTGTATTGTGCACGTCCAGCGGGCTGATGAGAATGGGAACGCCCAGCACTGGGGAGCCCTGGGCTCCACAGTTCATGCATGTCTGGCGAGTAAGAAGATCATCGTTTCGTGCGAGGAAATCGTTGACTACGATGTGATAAAATCCAGCCCCCACCTGACGATCATTCCCGCGTTCCGGGTCGATGCGGTCATTGAAGAACCTTACGGGTGCCATCCGTATGATCTGCCGGGTTACCGGACCTGGGATTCCAACATGTTCAATCTCATCCATGCCGCCATCAGCTCCGAAGCAGGGCTCGCCTCTATGTTCGACGAATGGGTTTACGAATGTCCTGATCGTGCCGCTTACATTGAACACTATGTCCAGGTATTCGGGCAGCGTTCACTCGACAGTTATAACGTAAAATCTTACTTCTCGGCGCCGGCCAATTACGGCGTGGCCTTTGAGTCGGGTTGGGACAGAAACGGCATATCTCTGAAATTAGGTGTGGACATGAAAGGATTGGAAAAGCTGATCGAAGAGAAGGGGGATCTGGTCGATGTTAACTAAGAAGATCACAAAAGAAGAGTTGCTGATCGTGACGGCCGCCCGCCAGATCAAGGACCATGATGTTTGCGTGCTGGGGCAAGGTATGCCAATTATCGCGGGGGCATTGGCGAAGCATACGCATGCTCCGAAAGTCGTTTTGCTGATGGAATCGGGAATGGTCGACTTTGAACCGCTCGTGATGCCTCTGAGTGTTGCCGATTCCACTTGCACGCGTGGTTACGGCCATGCCACCGACCTGTTCAGCGTTTTCACAGCCGTTACGTATGCAGGCTATGTCGACAAGGCCTTTCTCGGCGTCGGACAGATCGATAAATATGGCAACCTTAATACCTCCTTTCTGGGGTTGCCTCCGGAGGCCCAGCGGATCACAGCTGCCGGAGGCGCCCCGGAGTTTTATGCGTATGCGAAAAAAACGATTCTGACCATGAAGGGGAAAGGCTTCGTCGAGAAGTTGCCCTATATCACTTCTCCCGGTTATTTAGGCGGAGGGGACGAACGCGACCGATCGGGCCGTTACACGCCCGGATCCGGCCCCAGTGTGCTCATCACATCAAAAGGTATATTTAAATTCCACGAAGAGACGAAGGAAATGTATCTGGATGCTCTTTTCCCCGGAGAGACGCTGGAAGATGTAAAAGCGGACGTTCCGTGGAGTCTTCAGGTCGCCGACACCATCCATTCGTTTCCCGTGCCCTGTGATGAGGAAATCGATTTTCTGCGGCGTTTCTCTCCGACACACTCATTTCCCAACAAAGTGGCCACCCAGCTGTCGACGGAGTACTCCATGCGCCGCGCGGCGCAAAACGGCACGGGAACCATTGCCGTCCGGAACCGACAATCCTGAGCGAAGTGGCCGGACCCATAAGATTCTTTTCTTTTGTATTCCTTCGGAAGCCCAGCGGATCACGGCTGCCGGAGGTGCGCCCGGATTTTAGTCCCAGGCGGGGGAAACGATCCTGAATCGATCCTGCGCCGTTTTTCTCCGATCAATTCCTTTCTCAATCAAGCGGGTGTCCAACTGGTGGTGGAAAATTTTCTGCGAAAGATGACGGTAAATGATATACAACAAGCATGTGCTTTCAATTCCGGGAGAACAGGGACCGAGCGGCATGGGGATTTGAAAATCCACAACAATGAGCGGTCCAGAGCGAGGAGGATACCAATGGCAGAAAAGATTGAGGTCCGGGAGGAGTGGAAGAGCCAAATCGGCGTCGACTCTCCGCCCTGGACTTATGAAGTGACAACCACCAGCGTCCGGGCCTTTGCCCGGGGTGTGGGGTATACCGATCCTGTTTACTATGATACTGACGCCGCGCAGGCGGCCGGGTACCGCAATTTGCCGGCGCCGCCCTGCTATCTGGGAACTCCGGTGTTCATTCCCGGAAAATCCGATGACACGTTTTCCGGGCCGCTTACCGCGGGTGTAGACTTTGCCCAGTTCGGGCTGGTGAATGTGCTCGACGGCGGCAGCGAAGTTGAATATTTTGACGTCATTTGCGCCGGAGATACGTTGACGGCCGTGAGCCGTCTGGTTGGACTCGATGTCCGCGAGAGCAAAGCCCTGGGACAGATGCTGATTCTCAGCTTTGAAATGGAATATAAGAATCAGAATAAAGTGGTGATGGTGTCACGCGGCCAGGCGATATTATACTAACAGCCTGTTGAAAAAGGCTCATCTGCGGCGTTACGCTTCGGCTCTCGCTGCTCACGTACCTATAAAGTACGCTCCGCTGCTCGATCCTCGCGATGCCTTGCAGCTAAACCTTTTTGAACAGCCTGCAAAACAGGGTTTTTCAACACACAGCTAAGGAGAGATGAAATGGTTCTAACATGGGACAGCGTGCAGGAAGGCGATAAGCTTCCGGAAATCAAAAAAACACCGGGTGTCACCCAATTGGTCAAATATGCGGCGGGCGGCGGTGATTTTAATCCGATGCATCATGATTATAATTTTTTCCAGGCCAGGGCGATCGGTTCCATCATCGTTCACGGTAAGTTCAAATGGTCCTCTCTGGGCGAGATCGTTTCCAACTGGCTTGGCCACCAGGGACGCATCAAGAAAGTTTCCTGCCAGTACCGGGGCATGGATTTCCCGGATCAGGAAATGACCGTCAAAGGGGTCGTCGAGAAGAAGTGGCAGGAGGCCGGTGAAAAACTGGTGGAAGTGTCGGTCTGGACTGAAAACGCGGCCGGCCATCAGACAACGCCGGGCAAAGCGGTCGTGGCGTTTAAATAACCTCCCCGGATTTTGGCGCAGTCCCTCCCGAAAAGAGCGGGCCGCGGGGCCCGCGCTGATCATCGTCTGGAAATGCAGCAGCGTCGGCGTCTTGGTTTGATTGACTCTAAACCGCGGCAATGCTATGCAGACCATCGGTTTTCATAAAACGCTCGCCAGCTGTTTAATCAACCGGTAATGGCTTGATCGAATCTGTATGTCGCAGGTGCCGGCTCACGCGCGGCCGAAACGGCGACCAGGGCGGCTATCTGACCGATTTCCGTTCCGGTCGATGGTTATCATAAAAATAGAAAGGTAAAAAAATGGCTGAAAAATTTGCCAGCAAGAGAAATATCACCTTCATGCTTCATGAGGTATTTAACGCGGCCGAACTGACCCGGTATCCGTACTTTCGGGATCACAGCCGCGAAACGTTTGACATGATCATCGACACCGTCTGGAAAGTGGCGGACAACTTCATGTTCCCGCTGTTTCAGGAGATGGATAAAAACCCGCCGCAGTATCGGGATGGCCAGGCTCATGTTCACCCGGCCATGCGCGATTTCATGAAGCAAAACGGCGAAGGGGGCTGGATCAGCGACAAATGGTCTCATGAAGACGGCGGACAACAGGTCCCGGCCCTGGTCAGTTTTACCAAACAATTCATCATGGCCGCCGCCAACGGCGCCATGGCCATATATCCGGAGTTGACCCACGGGGCCGCGAATCTGATCCTGCATTTCGGTTCCCCGGAACTCCGGGACCGCTATCTCGAAAAAATGACCTCCGGCAAGTGGCAGGGAACCATGGCCTTGACGGAACCGGACGCCGGAAGCTCACTGGCCGATATTAAAACATCCGCCGAAGACACCGGCCTCGGATATTATCATATTCAAGGCAAAAAGATTTTCATCTCCGCCGGAGATACGACGGCGACGGACAACACGGTTCACCTGATGCTGGCAAGAATTAAAGGAGCCCCGGCCGGTGTGAAGGGCATTTCGCTCTTCGCCGTTCCCAAGTACCGCTTCGCGGCTCAAGGCGGTTTGGAATACAATGATCTTTTCTGCGACGGGTTTGAGCACAAGATGGGTGTTAAAGGTTGTCCTGCCTGCCAGTTGACCATGGGGGACCAAGGCGACTGCCGGGGGTATCTGGTCGGCAAGCCCAATAGGGGACTTATGTATATGTTCCAGATGATGAACGAGGCGCGCATCGGCACCGGAATCATCGCCGCCGGCAAGGTCACGGCGGCCTACCTGGCCTGTCTGGAATACGTAAGGCAGCGCCTGCAGGGCCGCAAGCCGGGGCAGAAAGATCCCCTGTCCGCGCCGATACCCATCATCGAGCATGCCGACATCCGGCGCCTGCTCCTTTTTCAACGGGCGGTTGCGGACGGCGGCCTTGCGCTGGCTCTGCAGCTGAGTCAGTATCTGGATCTGATCAAGGCGGGTGTGGACGCAGAAAAACACGAACTTCTCGTTGACTTTCTGGTCCCGATCGTCAAGACCTTTCCGTCGGAGTACGGCGTGCTGGCCATCAGCGCCGCCATGCAATGTCTGGGAGGATATGGTTACTGCCAGGACTTTCCGGTCGAACAGTATTTCCGGGATATCCGGATCGACGCTATCCTCGAAGGATCCACCGGCATCCAGGGACAGGATCTGTTGGGCCGCAAGGTAACGATGAAGAACGGTGAGGCTTACCAGCTGTTTATGGCCGAGGTGGTAAAGACAATCGCCGCCGCCTGTGAGATCCCGGAAATAAAACCCCTGGCCGTCCGGTTGTCCCGGGACGTAGAGATCATGAATGATGTGACGGCTTATCTGCTGGGCGTTGCCGGACAAGACAAGACGGAAGAATTTCTCGCCGATGCCACGCTCTATCTGGAGATGGTCGGCCTTATCGCGATAAGCTGGCAGTGGCTCAGGCAGGGGATTGTCGCCTGCGGCGCCCTGCGGGGAGGGGTTCCCGAAAGCGATGCCCATTTCTATAAGGGCAAGCTCCGGACGCTCGATTATTTCGTCACCTACGAAGCGGCCAAGGTGGATAGTCTGGCCGGCATATTGAAGACGAGCCACGGGTTGACGACATCCCTGGACACCGCTTCTTTTGACGAAGAATAGTCTATCCGTCAATCGAATGATATTGTAACGGGTGTGGAAGAAGACCTTGCTTCCGCGAGCAATATTGGTTATCCTCCGCCGTCCGAAGGGTACGCGAAGCCTTGCCCATAAACCGGCGCGCCTCATTGAGCCGGGATCGGCCGTGACGAAAGACGAAGAAAACCGAAAATATAAGGAGAAATCATGGGACAGAATTTTTACAAACGGGATGACCGGGACGTGCGTTTCGTCCTCACTGAACAACTGGGTGTGGAGAAGCTTTTGGGCTTTGAAGCATTCAAAAGCTTTACCATGGACGATTTCGATATGATCCTCAAACAGGCGCAGAAAATCGCGGCTACGGAACTGGCCCCCACCTTCCAGGACGGCGACCGGGAAGGCTGCCGTTTCGATCAGGGCGTGGTCCATGTCGCCAAGTCATTTCATCATCTTTGGGAAGTCTTCAAGGAAGGCGGCTGGTTTGCGCTGGCCAACAGCGCGCAGTATGGCGGTCAGGGCCTTCCTTTCATTATCGCCGAGGCGGCGCAGGAATTTTTCATGAGCGCCAACTTCGGCTTCTGCAACTTTTCGGGCATGGGTCCGGGCAACGGCATGATGATTGAAAACTTCGGCTCGCAAAAACTGAAAGACCTGTTTTGCCCGAAGATGTATGACGGTACCTGGTGCGGCACGATGTGCCTCACCGAACCCAGCGTAGGCTCCGATGCGCATATGGTCGCGACCAAGGCCACTCCGGACGGAGAATATTACAGAATTCAGGGAACGAAGATCTTCATCACCTCGGGTGAGCATGATTTGACGGAAAACATCATCCACCTGGTCATCGCGCGCATCGAAGGGGCGCCCGCCGGCGCCAAAGGCGTTTCTCTTTTCGCGGTGCCGAAAATCTGGGTAAACGAGGACGGAACGCTAGGCGAACGAAACGACATGGCCTGCATCGGCATCGAACACAAAATGGGGCTCAACGCCTCCGCAACGGCCGTTTTGAATTTCGGTGAAAACGGCAAATGCCGCGGACACCTGATCGGCGAAGCCGGCATGGGGCTCGCCTATATGTTCCAGATGGTGAACGGCGCGCGAATGGCCGTCGGCGCGGAAGCGGTGGCTTTCGGCGCGAATATGTACGCCAACGCTCTGGCTTACGCCAAGGAGCGCATCCAGGGCACGCGCTTTGGCAGAAATGATGGTGTCCGGGTTCCCATTGTGAATCACGCCGATGTCCGCCGGATGCTCATGAACCTCAAAGCGCAGACGGAAGGCATGCGGGCGCTTGTCTATCAGGGATACTTTCTGGAAGACATCGCCTTTCATTCTCCCGACGAGGCCGAGCGGAAAAAGGCGCAGCTGCGCGTCGAACTGCTTACCCCGCTCATCAAGGGCTACTGCGGCGACCGGATTTTCGAGATGGGCCGCGACGCCATTCAGATTTACGGCGGATACGGCTTCACCAAGGAATACCCGATGGAACAATACACCCGCGACAGCAAAATCCTTTCCATCTGGGACGGAACGGCTTACATTCAATCCGCCGACCTGGCCGGCCGCAAGCTGAATATGTCCAAGGGAAAAGTCTTCGGCGACTGGATTGCGGAGATCACGGCTTTTGTACAGCACAACGCCGCGGACAAAACATTCGCCCCGGAAATCGCCACGCTTGCCGAGGCGCTGCAGGCCGTCGTCGAAATCGCCGCAAGCTACGGACGCTATTTCGCGGAAGGCAAACTCGATCTGGTTCCCTTCACCTCCACGCGCTTCCTGGACTGCATGTCGGAAGTGGCGATCGCCCACCTGCTCCTCGAGCAGGGGCTTATTGCCCGGGGCCGTCTGGACAAGGGGTCGCTAGGCGATGCGGACAAGAATTTTTACAGCGGCAAAATCGAGACGGTGCGCTACTACTGCCGGAATTTCCTGCCCCAGGTTTTCGGCCGGGCGCGCATCATCAAGATGGAAGATACTTCGGCCATCCACATGCCCGAAGAGCAATTATAACGCGTTAACAATAAGACCGGAGTGCCTAGTGGTCCGGTCTTTAGAACATTGTTAAAAAAAAATTTAAGGAGAAGTTTTATGAGCAGAGAAGTCGTATTTGTAGAAGGGATCAGAACAGCCTTTGGAACATTCGGGAAAACCTTGCGCAATATCAAGGGCGAGGAACTGGCCGGCATGGCGCTTAAGGGTCTGGTCGAAAAGTCCAAAGTGATCGAAAAAGGCGGGGTCGTGGACAGTGTTTTCATGGGCTCGGCGGCCGGACCGGCCGAGGCCATCAACGGCGCCCGCTGGCCGGTGCTGGCTTCCGGTCTTCCGATGAGCACGTCGGCATCTTATGTCGAAATGCAGTGCGGATCGGCGATTGACTCCATCAATCACGCGGCCTGCAAGATTCTGGCCGGCCTGGCGGACATCATGATCGCCGGCGGGTATGAATCCTACAGCAACATCCCGGCCCGTTTTCCGATGAACACGGAGCCTTTCAAGATGATTCCGCCGCTGCCGCTTATGCCGTCGATCGCGCCCACCCGCGACGCCGAAACCATGAACATGGGGATTACGGCGGAAGCCCTTCAGAAGATGTACAACATTTCGCGGGAAGCGCAGGATGAATTTGCCTTCAACAGCCAGATGCGCACCAAGGCAGCCATTGCTTCCGGGTTCTGCGCGCAGGACATCATGGCGATTACGGTTCCGCAGGGAAAGAAACCCCCGATCGAATTCATCGTGGACGAGTTCCCCCGCGCCGATACGAGCATGGAAGGTCTGGCCAAGCTGCCGCCCGCTTTCATCAAGGGCGGAACCGTTACCGCCGGCAATTCCTCCGGCCGCAACGACGGCGCCGCTTTTGTGCTGATGATGACGAAGGAAAAAGCCGAGCAGCTGGGTTTCAAGCCCTGGGCCAAGTGGCTGTCCGGCGGCGACTACGGCGTTGATCCCAAGATCATGGGCATTGGCCCCGCCTACGCCGTTCCGATGGCGCTCAAGCGCGCCGGCATCCGGATGAGCCAGCTGGATGTGATCGAGTGCAACGAAGCCTTCGCCGTTCAAAACCTGGCGGTGGCTGCGGAGCTGGAAAAACAGACCGGCGACAAGGTCGACTTCGCGAAATGGAATCCCAACGGCGGGGCGATCTCCTACGGTCACCCGAACGGCGCCTCCGGAGCCCGCATCGGCATTTTCGCGATGCGTGAAATGATGAAAAAAGGCGGCAAGTATGCTTGCTTCAGCTCCTGCTGCGGCGGCGGGTTGGGTGTGGCCACAGTGATTGAAAACTTGTGGAAATAATCCATCTATGTGAAAAGGGCGAAAGCGGGCTGCCGTTACGGCATCCGCTTTCGCCCTCATTATCCGCTATTTGATGATCCGGTCACAACAAGATCTTCCCGGCTGTTCCTCCCGCCTTGAACCGGCCCGGCCGGCTACTGCCGCGTGAGCACCACCAGGGCGTCGACCACGACCGGCTTGCGACCGGAAATAATGACCGGATTGATGTCGATTTCCGCAATCTCCTGATGCCGGCAGCCGATTTCTCCCAGCCCGACCAGGGCGGCCACGAGCGCCTCGCGGTCCACGGCGGGGCTTCCGCGAAACTCATCCAGGAGCCTGGTCATTCTGATTTCATCGAGCATTTCCCCGGCGTCGCGGGCGGTCAGGGGGGCGACCCGGAACGTCACGTCTTTCACGACCTCCGTGAAAATTCCGCCCGCGCCGAACATGACGCAGGGGCCGAACTGCGGGTCGCGGGTGAGGCCGAGAACAAATTCGCGCTCGCCTTTGATCATCTCCTGAACCAATACGCCGTCGAGACCGGGCGCCTTGCCTGTGATGTCGTCGTAAGCTCCGGCAACGTCTCCGGCATTCGTCAGGTTGAGTTTGACGAGCCCCATTTCCGTTTTGTGGGAGGCTTTGTCCGAACAGCCTTTGAGGACGACGGGGTAACCGATCTCCAGAGCGTAGGCCAGCGCTTCTTCGCGCGACCGGGCGAGCCTCTCGCGCGTGACCGGGATGCCGACGGATTGGATCACCTGCTTGGAGTCATATTCCGAAAGCGCGCTCTGGCCGCGTTCGACGGCTTTTTTAATGATTTTTTCCACAAGGATTCTCCTTCTTTTCGAGATAGCGAAATTGCTGGTGCGAGACCACCAATGCCCGCACCGCTTCTTCGAGGGTGCCAAACAGCGGAAGGTTCTTATCGGCGCGCGCGGCCTGAACACTGGCCATGGCGTTGAAACTGAACAGCGCGGCAGGTTTGTGGTACCGCCGGCATAAGGTGATGAGTTCACCGAGGACATCCGCGACATAGTCGCGCCACATGCCCACGATATTCAGCAGTCCGTCCACATGGGGGTCGGAAAGCAGAATATCGTAAATCTGAAGATAAATCTGCGGGAGCGCGGGCCCGATGTCTACCGGGTTTCCGGCATTGAATACACCGGGAAGGCGGCTAAGCTTTTCGCGCGTCTCGGACGAAAACCTGGCCATGACCAGATCGGTGTCGGCAAGCAAATCGGCGCCGATCGTCCCGAAGGCTCCGGAGTTCGTAAAGACGGCGATCCGCTTTCCCGTGAGGAGCGGCATTTCCGTGAACATTTTCGGCAGCGCATGCAGTTCTTCCGCCGATTGCAGACGAATAATTCCCGCCTGTTTGCAGGCGCCGTCGAAGACGGCGTCGTTGTTGGCGAGGCCCGCGGTGTGAGTCATGCAGGCGGCGCTGCCCGCCTCGCTTCGGCCGGACTTATAGACCAGGATCGGTTTGGCGCTTTGGCGCGCGGCCGCCATCAGCTTGTCGCCGCGCTCCACATTTTCCAGGTACAGGGCGATGACGCGGGTATTGTCCGTGTTGAAGTAGTTGATGAAATCGGATTCATCCACATCCGACTTGTTTCCGATGCAGACCATCTTGTTGACGCCGGGCAGATCCTCCAGGATGCGTTCCGCCACCAATCCGCCCACGCCGCCGCTTTGAATCACGTAGGACACGGCGCCCGGTTTCTGGACCGTTTTTTTTACGAGTTCATTGGCGCCGTAGAGGCAGCAAAACGCTTTATGATTATCCAGGATTCCCAGGCAGTTCGGGCCGATGATGCGCATCCCGTAAATTCGGGCGGCGTCGTTAATCTCGTCCTGAAGCTTCTGCCCGCCGTTTCCCTGCTCCGAAAACCCCGAGCTTTCGATAACGATATGGCGGATGCCTTTCTCGCCGCAATCGCGGACAAATCCCGGGACCACGGCGGCCGGCGCCACGATGACCGCCAGATCGACGTCGTCCGCGATGTCGGCAACCGATTTGGCCCCCGGCGCCCCGTGTACGTCTTCTCCGCCCCGATTAACCGCGAAGACGCGGCCGGGAAAGGCGATGTCTTCCGTTAATGTCTTGCAAATTGTTGCGCCAAGATTGAAAGCCGCATTAGAGGCACCGATGACTACTACCGCGGAAGGATTAAAAAATTTGTCCATTTCCGACACGTTCAACTGTGTATTCATGACCGTAAGAATCTCCTTTTCTGTAAACGGTGTTTACATACAAACACATCGTTCTTCTGTCAAGACATTTCCGGGATTTTTTTATTCGGGGCGGGGAATCCGGGATTTCTTAAAAAGTCCGGCCAGGTTGTGGGCTATTCTCTTTCTGTGTGCAAGCACCTGCTCTAGAGACTTGTCGGGGTGGTTCCGGAAGGTGGCGACCGTTCCGGTGAGTGTCGCAAAAAGGGTATGGGAATGATGACGGACATTGCCCTCCACCTTCATCTTCTCGAAAATGATGTCGAAGTGGCCGAGAATTTCTCTTTCAATCACCGTGAGTTTTTCAAAAAGCGCCGGGTCCACCGATCCGCCCAGGAAGAAGTTCATCATCATTTGAAAATACTGATCGTTCAGCGTAAAGTATTCGATGAAATCCGCAACGACCTGCTCAATGGCGCCGTCGGGGGACTCATCGATCGTGACAAATATTTTTTCGAATATCCGGCTTATGCCTCTCGTGAACGCTTCGGCAAACAGCGACTGCTGATCCGGGAAGTGCCGGTAGATGAGCGCCGGTGATACGCCGGCGCGTTTGGCGATGTCCCGCATCGTCACTTTCGGGAAAGGTTTGATCGTAAATTCCTTTTCCGCGGCATCGACGATGATGGCGCGCCTGGCCAGTTTTTCCTTTTCCTTCAGTTCCGAAAGAACACTATTCGTTTTCATGCACCCCTGCTCGACGGCGAAGATTTTCTCTGATCGGTTTCAATGGATCTTGAATGGTTGTGAAAATAGCATTGATGGAGCGGCATGTCAAACCGTTCCCGAACTCCGGCCCATGTAAATCATGAGACGGGAAAGGCGGCAAGCCCTGCGTCCGGCCTCCTTCAGACGACGGCCTCATGGATGCGGGGTTCGTAATAAACGGCCCGGTTCCTGCCCTGCTTTTTCGCCAGATAAAGCGCCTTGTCGGCCGAGGCGATGATGGAATCCGGGCGCAAATTGAAATCGGGAACGCCGACGGAGACTCCCGCGCTTATCGTGGCCCCGATCCGGCTGCCCTGATAATCGATATTCATGGCGCCGACCCGCAAAATGGCTTCACGGGCCATCTGGAGGGCCCGGTCCGCATCTGCGTCGGGCAAAAGGACGATGAATTCCTCCCCGCCGTAGCGGGCGACAATGTCGGTATCCCGCTTGAAGACGGACGTCAGTTTCCCCGCCAGCTCCTTCAGATACGCATCGCCCGCCGGATGACCGAAGGTGTCATTGATCCGCTTGAAATAATCGATATCCAGCAGAATGACGCCGATCGCGCTGTTATTGCGCCCCGAACGCTTCCATTCCTTCTCGAGGGCTTTATCAAAATACCGCCGGTTAAAAAGCCCGGTCAGAACATCGGTATTGCTGAGCCGGGCGAGCTCCCGGGATTTTATTTTTAGAAGATCTTCATTCTCCAGGGCATCCCAGTATTCCTCATTGCCGCGGGTCGCGACGAGCACCATGTAAACGGCAAAGGAAAAAATCATCAAAGCGAGCGACAGACTGGATCCTGTGACGAGCATGATAACGATGACCGGCATCAGCATCGCCAAATCATAGGTCACGGCCAGCCGGAGGTGGGGGACAAAGGCGACCACACCGCCCGCCGCCAGCCCGGCGACGCAGACCGTCATGATGAGCTGGGTGCTGTATTCGTTCGGCTGAAGCATGACCAGGGCCAGCGCCACCCCCCAGATCAGGGCGGACAGGACGACGCTGCCGAAGAAGATGCCGCTGCTTAGCGTTGTATAGCGTTCCGGGATTCTGGGGGAAAGGATCAGGTGCGCCAGACGAAAGAGGCATACGCCGACAAGGGCGCCAATAAAAACCAGAGTGAGCACGGCGTGTCGGTCATAGAAATTATCGGCGAAAACGACGACAACGGACAAAAGAATGTAGAACACGAGACCGAATGCGGATCGCTTCTTTAGATCGCTGATGACTCTTTTATTCGTTTTTTGACGTTCAAAAGTCATGATGTATCGTGCCCGGCCCTGCTGACTCAGTTGGATTTTGCCGTCCCTCTGTGGTTCCGGATTCGGGGTATTCCCGATCCGCTGCGAGTCGCCGGCGCGATGCTGATTCCATCCCAGTTTGCTTTGCGCCTAAAATTTGAATTTGTCAACCCCTGATCGCAGCATAAGTTCAAGGTGCAAGGCGAAGCACCGCGTAAGCGGGGCGAAGTCCGGCGAATGCCGGCGGCAAGGTGCAAGGAAAAGACGGGTTGCCGCTGCTTGCGCGGGAAGAGCCGGATTCTTCGCGGTTTGGCCGGAAATAATGACCCTGCGGCATACTTCGGATGTGCGGCGAGGGGGTGATTTGTGTTGACACGCTGCGGCGATGCTCTTATAGTTCAAAGCATCGGGATGCGCCGTCGGTTCATGGTGAATGACGGAGCCACAGCGCCGCAAGAAATCCATCCGGCCGGTGCGTCAGATGCCGGCCAACAGACAAGACAGGAGGAATCAACATGTCCGATCACCTCGCGTATTTGGGTCCTTCCTGGCGTGATGAAGCACTAAAAAGGCTCCAGGCCGAGCTTCCGCCGGAAAAGATGAACAACGTCACGACATCCATGTCCAACATTTATAAGAACTGCCCCGGGGGAGAGGAAAAATTCCTTTTCGTCGAATGCCGGGACGGAAGAGTCACCCGTGTGGAGACGGGAACCGGCGAACCGCCTCCGGCGGAGTTTCGCATCATCGGCGATTATGAAACCTTTGCCAGGATCTCCCGCGCCGAGCTGGGCTCACAAAAGGCGCTCATGACCGGGAAGCTGAAACTGAAGGGCAATCTGGCCCGCGCGCTCAAGCTGGCCGCGGTGGCCGATCGGCTGAACAAGGTGCTGTCGCGGATTCCCACCCAATATTGAAGGAGGTAAAACCCATGACCAGAATATTGGATCCCGGAGACAAATATTATATCGACAACCCCGGGCGCGTGGCGGCCATTCAGAAAGAAATGGGAAAACGCGGCATCGACGTGTACCTGGGTTCGCGCATCCGCACCATGAGCTTCGTGATGGACACCTTCTGTCCCTGGCGAAGCTACGTGATCATTCCGCCCGAAGGGCAGCCCACCTATTTCACGTTTGTCGTGGACGCCCTGCGCGTCGCCGATGAAACCTGGATCGATCCGGACCATGTCCGCGCTTACGGGCCGATGGGCGGCATGGATCAGGTTTCCGCCGTCACCGATTATATCAAGGACGAACTGGGCATCGCCAGGGGGCGACTGGGTTATGAGGACGGGATTTCCACCTATACGGCCGAAGGAAACCTGTCGCACTGGGAATACACGCATTTTAAAGAAGCGCTTCCCGGCCTGGAATGGGTGAACGCCCACGACATTGTGGATGCTCTTTCGCTCATCAAAGACAAGGGAACCATCGAACGTTTCCGCACCGCCTCGCTGATCGTCGATGAAGGCCACAAGGCCGCGCGCGCCGCTCTCGAAGGCGGCGGCTACAAAGGCATGACCGAAACCGTGATCGCCGGGATTGCGGCGCTCGCCATGCGCCGGGCGGGGAGCGTGTCGGAATGGAATTTTGCGGGCCTCAATGAAATATCAAGCGGCGTTCGCACGGGACTGGGCGCCTGCACGCCGCCGACCACCAAGGAGATTCAGGCGGGCGAGCCGCTCATGCTGGACTTCCATGCGATGTTCAAACTGGCGCTGGGCGACCATTCGCACAATTATCTGATCGGGCCGGCCACCAAAAGGCAGCGCTGGCATGCCGACAACTTTGTCGCGATCATCCGGAAAGTCATCGACAACTACCGCGCCGGGACGACCCCGGGGACGCTGGCCGCCCTGATGATGGATTTTGCGGAAGCGCGCGGCTGCGGCGATTTCATCCAGCCGGCCTGCGAACACGGCATCGGTCTTTTCGGCGACGAGTGGCGCATCGGGGCCGTCGTCAACCGGGATCTTCCTTACTGGACGGATCAGGACCACGTTTATCAGGAAAATGAAATGGTCGTCTGCGCGATGCAGTACGCCGCCCCGGAGGAGCATATCGGCTTCCGCTATGAAAATGACATCGTGATCACGAAAGACGGCTGCGAGGTCCTGTCGAAATATCCGCTGGGGATTGAAGAGATTTCCTAGCCGGGGCCGCGAAGAAACACCGAAGCGGCATGGGATGAAAAGACAAAAGGAACAGTAAAAGCGATGCATCTTCCGTGGCCTGCCGATTTGTCACGATTCTTCTGGCAGCGCAAAGTCATGCGCCGCCGGGTTCCGCTCCTGGCGAGCTTCAAGGTGACCTACCGCTGCAACCTGGCGTGTCTGGCCTGCCCGTTTCACCGGCGCACATCTGCCGAAAGCCGGCCCATCAGCTGGTCCGCCGCTGTCGGGGCGCTGGATATTCTGAGACGCGAAGGCGCGCGCCTGGTGGTTTTTGAAGGCGGCGAGCCGCTCCTGTGGCGCGACGGTCCGTACCGTCTCCATGACCTGGTCCTTTACGCCCGCCGGCACTTCCTCAGAGTGGCGGTGACAACCAACGGCACGCTGCCCCTGGATGTTCCCGCCCACACGCTCTGGGTCAGTCTGGACGGTTTGAAGGAAACGCAGGACGCTCTGAGAAGCAACTCCTTTGACCGGGTGTCTTCCCATCTCCGCGACACCAAGCACCCCCGTGTGTTTATCCACTGCACGCTCAACCGCGCGAACTGGCGCGATCTCGAAGGGCTGGCGGAATGGGTCCGGAGCGTTCCGACCGTGCGGGGGATGACCGTTCAGTTTTTTTATCCCTATCATCAGGGAGAGGACGATCTCGCGCTGGCTCCCGACGACCGCCGCGCGGCCGTCGACACATTATTGAAACTCAAAAAAAGAGGTCTTCCCGTTTTGAACTCGCCGGCGGGCATCCGGGCGATGGCCGACAACCGCTGGCGCTGCCATGACGATATTCTTATCAACGTCGATCCGGACGGCGCCATCACCCGGGGCTGCTATGTCAAAAGCCGCGGTACGATCAACTGCGACGCCTGCGGATTCACGCCCGTTGCCGAAGCGTCCGGCGCGCTGGATTTTGTTCCCGGATCGCTCAGGGCCGGATGGAACCTGTTTTTGAAATCGTAGGGGCGTCGTGGGCAGCGGATCTCAGGCGGCCGGAAGGATTTCTCCGGATTTCCGCCTGCGGCTCAAAAGAGGGGCCTCCGGGGCGTATCGCGGAGTTGACTCAAGCGGCCGTTTGCTATAGTGTAAAAGATAAATAAATCGAAAGTAAAACCAAAGAGACGCGGACGGTGAATGATTTGAAGAGAACAGGAATATCGTTATGGGTCGCCGTTTCTTTATGCCTGGCCGTATTCAACGCTTTTGCGGATGATCGATCGCTGACCATAAAAAGCAAAAGTCAACGCCTGGCGCTGGTGATCGGCAACAGCCATTACGGCACCGGCCCGCTCAAGAATCCCGTGAATGACGCCCGCGACATCTCCGCCGCGCTCAGGAAACTCGGGTTTGAGGTCATCTATGAGGAAGATGCGACGCGCCGGAAAATGGATGAGGCCGTCCGGGCGTTTTATGCGAAGCTTCGCCAGAGCGAAACGGGCCTTTTCTATTACGCGGGCCACGGGATGCAGGTGAAGGGAAGAAATTATTTAATCCCCGTGGATGCCCGCATTGAAACGGAATCCGATGTCGAGCATGAATCGATCGACGTCGGCCGGGTGCTGGGCAAAATGGAGGACGCGGGCAATCCCGTGAATATCGTTATTCTGGATGCCTGCCGCGACAATCCGTTTGTCAGAACCGGGCGTTCGTCCGGAGCCGGTCTGGCCCGAATGGATGCGCCCGTGGGATCGATCGTCGCCTACGCGACATCACCGGAATCCGTCGCCTCGGACGGGACGGGAAAAAACGGCGTCTATACCAAGCATCTCCTCAGGCAAATCGTGATCCCCGGTCTGACCATTGAGCAGGTCTTTAAAGGCGTGCGCAACGGCGTCATCGACGAAACCAACAACAAGCAGGTTCCCTGGGAGTCGACGTCGCTGCGCGGCGATTTTTATTTCTGCGGAATCCCGGCGTCGGCCGTGGCAGACCCCTGTCTGGTCAAATGCGGTTCGAACAAGCTGCCGCTGGAAGACCTCATGCGGCTGTCGCAGGGGCACCTGGTGCAATACAATCAATTGAAGAAAGCCGGTAAACATCGCAGTCCGGAATTTGTCGAGACGCTGAAAAAAATTATCTGCGACTTCCGAAGTATTGAAGATGCGCTGCAGGCGAACTACGAGGCAACGCATGATGAAGATGTCAGAAAAACGCGGAGAAACATGGTTCTAACGAGGGACAAATATCAGGAAGAACTGTGTGAACGGCTGACCAAAAAATAAGCCGGCGATTCCAGGGGGCGAACATGACCAGTAAACTATTGAAAAGCGCATTACCGCTTCTTGTATCGGCGCTGCTGTTGATGATCGGCTGCGGCGCGCATCTTCAACAGGCAAGAACCACTCTTGATGAAGCCAAGGATTATCAGGAAGCCATCAAACGAACGGGGATGACGGAAAGCATTTCTCCCGATGTAGGCATCGCCGCCAAACAGTATGCGGATGGTGAGCAGAGTTTCGCAAACCGGGATTACAGAAGCGCGATCTATTATGGACAGGAAAGCATCACCGCCGCGAAGCGCGTTCTCCTTCAGGGCATTACCCGCACGGTCACCGTAATGAAGGAAGAGATCGGCCGGAAGGTGGAGGAAAATCCGGCGACGCCGCTCAAAAAATTAATCCCCAAACTCGATGAAATCCTGCAGTACGCCAACCGGGTCCAGGGGGACAACGAGGAGCTGCAAAGCATGTCGCTCGTGAAGGCGGCGAGCATCGCCAGCGATTTACGGGTGTATGAATCCGATATCAAGAGCTCTCAGCAGGAAAAATTGCAGTCCGACATTTCCTTTGCCCTGGGCAAATCCGAACTGGCGGACGAAGGGAAAGCCGCGCTGGATCGGTTTGCCGATAAGATTGTTGTCATCGTCGAAAACAACCTGAAGCTTTTCCCGGATAAGAAGATTATGCTGCAAATCGATGTCTATGGATACACCGATTCATCGGGGTTTTTAAGGGACCGGGGGGATCGGCAAAAAAGGCTTCAGCTCAACCAGCGTCTTTCCGAATTGAGGGCCAAAAGCGTCAGCAATTATCTGGATCACTCCCTGTCCACCCGGATCAAGCCCTACCTGCAGCACGTGTCTCTTCAGCCGGGAAAAATCATCGGGAAAGGCGAAGAACTGCCGGCGGGGGTTCAGCCGTCGAGTCAGGTGAACGATCCCCACCGGCGCATCTGCCAGATATTCTCTACGGCCTTCCACGATGTCAGCCAGTAGCGGCGTCTGATCGGTAAAAAGATGACGCCCAGTCTGATGAGATTGCCACCACCACTTTGGGCGGAATGGCAACTCTCTTGCGTTCACGATAAACGCGTGGGATTGCCACCCCGGCCTTCGCCGGGGCAGGCTGTGCGCGAGGGTCGACCCGCAATGACAAAAGGGAGCCGGCGGTTACTTTCCGCCGGAGATTTTTTTCCAGTGCTCGTCGGCTTTTTTGATGTTGCCGGGAATGTCGCGGCTCCATTTTTCATACGCCGAGGAGCTGCAATTGAGGTAAAGCTTTCCGTCAACGATCTTCCACACCTCCGGATCAACGTGGGCTTTGCGGGCCTCCGCCATCGCCCAGGCGCAATATCCGTCATACTGCGGCGCGTACTTTTCAGGATTTCCGGCAAACAGCTCCCGGTTTTCCCTGGTCGCAAATTGCCAGGTCATACCGTGCCAGACATAGCTAAACGACGCGCTCCCCGGCAATGCCCTGCCTTCCCTGAAATAGGCGACGGTGTCGTATCCCTTGATCGCCGGCGCATCCGCCTGCGCCATTCCCGAAGCCGTTTGGCCGATTCCCGCAAGCGCCATCATGACCAATGAAAAACTCATGAGCAGGCTTCTCCTTCCTTTTAGTATGTTCATATTCATACCTCCCCCCTGTCCGTTGCCGCGCATACTCAAAATATAATCCCGAAGAAGTAAAAGGCAAGTCCCGGGGGGAGGCTGTAAATGACAGGCGTCTGCTGTCGTTGAAAGTAAATCTTAGAAAGACAGGCAACTGCCGGCTGCAAAACCCGGGTTAGGCCTGTTCCGGATCCAGGCCTTTGAAATTGTCCGCCTTCTTCTGACGTTCCACGGCAATTTTGGTGACCCGTTTGTCGAATTCAGGGTGCTTTTTTCGCAGGCGGTGGAAGCTGTGCTGAGAAAGCTTGTAGACATCGCAGTAAGAAAGGGCCCGCACGGAAGCATTGCGCTTTTCATTTTGAATAAGCGCGGCTTCACCGAAGGGCGAGCCTTCGGTCAGTACGGCGATGCGCTTTTCGTTCGCGATCACTTCCACGCTTCCCGAGCTGAGGAAATACATGCAATCGCCCAATTCCCCCTGCCGAATTACGAAATCGCCCGGAAGAAAGACAAGCGGCTCCAATTCTTCGATGACTTCATGGATGAACGTCTCGTCCGTATCTTTGAAGAGCGATACCTTTTCGATGATGCCCCGGTTGAGATACAGTGAAATCTCCAGCCTCAGCGTCCTGGGAAGCGTCGTCATGAAATCGACATCGGTAATTCCTTTGCGCGTTTCCCACAGGTAGTTGTAATAATTCTGGACACGGTCGCGGATGGGCGCAGGGATGTGCTTGGTCCGCATATAGTTGCCGACTTCTTCCATCTTCTTCCGGAAGTCCGCCCGCGCCTTGTCGATGTTGACGATCAGCGTAGCCACGTTGCCGATGATATAGCCGAACATGCCGACGCCGATGATCTGGACGATGATTGTGTAAATAATCTGGAGGTTGCTGTCATGACTGGGTCCGTAGTCGCCATAGCCGATCGTGGCGATCGTCGTGATGCACCAGTACAGAGCGCGGATGTACTGATCCCCGAACGAGCGCGCCGCCTCGCCGGCCCCGATGACGATCCAGCCCAGGGATATGAAATGCGCAATGAGCGCAAACCAGAAGAAGGACACGATCAGGCGCAGGAGGGCGGGCGGGATCGTGACGAGTTCCGTGAGTGCCTTGAACGTTGTGGAAATCTTGACGAGCTTCAGAAGCCTGAGCAGCCTGAAGAGGATCGGGGCCTGATAGGCCAGCGTCCCAGAGACGTCCTCGTGTACGAACAAATAGAACACAGGAGCAAGGGGAAGCGCCGCGAGGAGGTCCAGGACAAACCAGGTGCGCAGATAATGTCTGGCCACCGATTTCCGGTCCACGAGGACGCCCAGCCCGGTTTTTACTTCGGTGCTGAAAATGACGACGATATCGAGGCAGAAAAGGATGGTGATCAGCCAGTAAAGAAAATCCGCGGGGTCCTGTCCGGATACCATCCGGTACGGGATGATGAGACCGGAAGCGAAGACTGCGACGATCATCACAAAGTCCCAGCCGATCTTCATTTTGCTGTTATGGGGAATGAGCGGAATCTTCACGACGCGGGGCTCCTCGCGGGAGATTGCGATACCGGCAAACGGTATCAAAAGAGCGCCCTGCTGTCAAAGGGAATAGCGGGCTCGGGCTCCGGAGTGGAGACGACGGGTGCCCGGGGCAATAAGAAACGCCCACGTGCGGACGATATGCCGGATCGGCATCGAACTAAAAAAGGCAATTGCATCCGACATTTAGACAAAAGTGTATAAATTTCTTGATGTCGCTCACAAAATGATTTAAAGACGCTACGAACTGATTCAAGGCCAGTATCACAAGAGGACTAAGCACGATGAGCAGATCAGGGGGAGGATATATATGCCTGACTATAGAGTCAAGATAAGCGAGACGAAAGAGGAAGATCTGGACTATCACCATTACCTGGTAACGGCGAAAGACGAAAACGAGGCGAGAAAGTTCACGATGAGGTTTATGGAGCGCTTCATCGATGACGATAACGATCCGGATATCATCGAAAACGGTTACACGTTTTACAACAAGGCGGTTATTGTCAAACTGGAGTCCATCAAAGAGACGACGAAGGAACAGTTCAAAGATTTTCTGCTGAAGCTCCACACCATCAACATGACCTGATCCGGAGGTAAGAAAGCCGGAGAGCCGCAAGCTTAGCGGATGCAGAACGAAACAGATGGACCGGAGGGATACCGCATGTCCGAAAAGATCACCGCAGGGTTGCCCGCAAACGCGACCGCGGCGCAGGGCCTTTTGATCAGAGCTTTCCACGAAAAGTGCGGCCCGGATGCTTTGCCGATTATTGACGATATTCTCGGCCGCCAGGGGCGGGCGCTGGGCCTCAAAGCCGTAAACAGGCTCGCGGACAACCGGCTGTCGACGGTGGCGGCGGCTTTCGCCAAAAATTTCGATCCGGCAACGGTCGACGTCGCCTGCTTATCCGACGAAAAATTTCAGATTGTGGGGAAAAAATGTCCGTTCGGGCTGGAAGACACCTCGCGCGAACTCTGCGAAGCGGTGATGGCGATTGACCGCGAATATTTTGCGGCGGCCACGGACGGCAGAACCCAGCTTGCGATTCTGCAAACCAGAGCCGCTGGGGATCCGGTTTGCGACACCGTTTACACCATCCGGGAGTCGGCTTCGGAAAAATAATTCCACCGATCCACGGACGTGTTTTCGACGCCCGGCCCATGGCTTCGGGGGAATGACGCCAACCGGAAGCCAGGGGAAGTCCTTCGTTTCTAAATCCATTCCAGATATTTCAAAATGAGGTCGACACTTTTATCCAGGCCCAGCCTGCCGGTATCGATGGCCAGGTGATACCGTCGCGCGTCCGCCCATTCCTTGCCGGTGAAGGTGCGATGATAGAGCGCTCTTTCCTTGTCGCTTTGCTCAATCATCTTGCGGGCGGCTTCCTCCGTGACATTGAACATTTCCTGCACGCGGCCGATTCGCGAAGCTGTTTCATCATGGATGAAAATGCTCACGTGATTCGGATGGCCGCGCAGAACAAACGAACCGCTTCGTCCGATGATGACGGCCGAACATTCTTTCGCGATTTGCCGGATGGCTTCCGTTTCCGCTTCAAATAACTCGCGGCTGGTCGGCACGCTGTCCTTGGGCGGTATGTAAACGTCGGGCGCTCCGATGGAATAGGAGCGCAAAAGCGATTTCCAGAAGGAGCTCAGCTTTTCCTCGCGCGGCGCCAGCGCCGCTTCGCCGACCGAGAGCTTCTTTGAGGCTTCGCGGATGATTTCCCGGTCCGCATAAAGGATGTTCAGCTTCTTCGCGAGCTGTTGCCCGATGTAGGCTCCTCCGGATCCCAGTTGACGGCTGATCGTGATGATGAAGGGTGGCGTATTCATTTTTTATTCCTCCTGAATTTCATTCATTTACTTCCAAGCGCAGGAAACAGGCTGGTCCGGACTCGCCGGAGCCTGCGCCTTTTTCCCGAGCAGAAAATGATACAGAACAATGGCCGCCAGAATCAAGGCAATCATGGCCAGGTATAAACCCCGGTATCCGGTATAGGGAATCAGCGACCCCAGCAGATAGGGTCCTGCGCCGAACCCGAGATCGACAAAAATAAAAAAAGTCGAAGTGGCCAAGCCCAGCTTTTTTGCGGGGATTCCCTTGATGGAAATGGCCTGCGCGCAGGAGATGAAGTTCCCGTAGCCCAGACCGTTGATGACGCCGGCGGCCAGCAGCGCGATGCCATGATTGGCCTGACTGAATAACAACATCCCCGCGCTATAAATCAGCAGGCAGGGGTACATCACGATGTTGGCTCCCCGCACATCCAGGAGACGCCCCGAAAAAGGCCGGGAGACCAGGACGGCCAGGGAATAGACGAGAAAGTAGAAGCTCGCCGCCTTTTCCAGATGAAGATCTGCCGCGTATAAAGACATGAAAGCCAGCACGACCGAATAACTGACCCCGATCGTCAGGGCCACCAGCGATATCGGCAGGGCCGTAAGTTCCAGGTATCGCGAAATCTGAAATGGTTCTTTGGCCTCGGGCCGCGCCGGCTCGGGCCTGGGGGCGGCCCGATCGGCCACCCAAAAAGACAGGACGAAGCTGACAAACGCCAGGACCGAAGCGACAACGAAAATCATCATCGAATGCAGATAATGAAGCGCCAGAATGCCCAGAAAGGGCCCCAGCGCCACCGCCAGGATCGCGCCCAGACTGTAATACCCGATGCCTTCTCCGCGCCGGTGGTCCGGAATGATCTGGGCGACGATGGCTCCGGTGGCGGTGCTGGCCACCCCGTAGGCGATGCCGTTAAAGAGTCTGACGATGATGAGCAGGGTCAGGTTGACCGCGGCGAAATAGAGCAGGGAGGTGATGATGAAGAGGATGGTCCCGATCATTAAAATTTTCTTGCTGCCGGTGATTTCCGTCAGGCGCCCCGCCCCCAGGCGCCCGATCAGAGCCCCGATGATGAAAATTCCCGCGACGAGTCCGGCGAGACTTGTGGACGCTTGGAATTTATCCACGGCATAAGCGGCGATCGTCACAATCAATAAAAAATGGACTAAAAAGACCAGAAAATTGATTACGGACACCGTTACAAAATCTTTTGTCCATAATTTTTCGGTGTTCATGGGCTTTGCCTTTAAAACGTCCTAAATATATTTCTAACAGGCTGTTGAAAAAGGCCTATATACTGCGTTGCGCTTCGGCTCTCGCATGCTCACGTACGTTTGAGTACGCTCCGCTGCTCGATCCTCGCGACGCCTTGTCTCTAAGCCTTTTTGAACAGCCTTCACCAACAGTGTTTTTCAACAACCTGCTAAGTAAAATAAGAAAAGAGAAGGCGGATCTCCCGACGGCTCGTTTTTCGAAAAAAGCCGCCGGGATTTATGCGTCACCTGAAAAGTTTCCCGTTCTCCCGGTTCCAATCCATCGGTGTAAGCGATGCTGAACCACCGGCCGTCCACGAAAATCTAAAAATGAGATTATCCCCGCAGTAAATCGATGCCGGCGGCCCGAGTCAGGCGCCGCCGGCACGGAAGAACCCTGTGACGCGTTAGCGCTGCAAATTCTCGATGACCGTCGCGACGCCCAGGCCGCCGCCGCAGCACGAACTGAAACAGCCGTACCGGCCGCTTCTGCGGATGAGCTCCTTCATGGTGAAAATGCAGAGGCGGGCGCCGGATGCGCCGTTGGGATGGCCGAAGGCGATGGCGCCGCCGTTGGGATTCCACTTGTCGCCGAAGCAGTCCACTTTATCGCCGGTCTGCTTTTCCAGTTCCTTGGCTACCGCCAGGTTCTGCACCGCGAAGGCTTCATTACATTCAATCACGTCCATCTCGGAGAGCTTTGCGCCCGCCCGCTTCAAAGCGATCGGCACTGCGAAAGCCGGGCCGATGCCCATGATCTTGGGATCGACGCCGTAGTCGCCGCCGGCAACCCAGCGGGCCATCGGTTTGTAGCCCAGTTCATCGGCTCTTTCGCGGGTCATCATGAGCACAAACGCGGCTCCGTCGTTGCGGCCGGAAGCATTGCCCGCCGTCACCGTGCCGTCTTTGATAAACGCCGGGGGCAGAGCCGAGAGCGCTTCCATCGAGGTTGCCCGCGGATGCTCGTCCACCTTGAATTCCAGCGGCGGATTTTTCTTTCCTTGGGGAACCATGACGGGAATGATTTCATCGATGAAATAACCGGCCTCGATGGCCTTCTTGGCGAGCATCTGGCTGCGCAGACCGAATTCATCCTGGGTCTTGCGGGAAATGTTGTACATCTTCTGCAGGGCTTCCGCCGTGAGTCCCATGTTCCGGGTTGCCGGATCCAGCGTCGGGGAAAGCGACGTCTGGATGGGCAGCGGGGGAATCATTTTAAAAGGTTCGGTGGACATGGAAAACCGGGCCGTCGCCTGGCTGTAAGATTCCGCGCCGCCGGCGATCATGATGTCGGCATGGCCGGCCAGGATTCTGTAGGCCGCGTGGTTGATCGAATCAATCGCCGAACCGCACTGCATTTCCACGTAAGAGGCGGACGTGCTTTCGGGAAGGCCGCTCGCCAGCGTCACCCAGCGGGCCGGATTGATCGCGGACGTGGCGCCGAGGGCCGAACCCATATACACGGCCTCAACGACGCCGCCTTTTTCCAAAATTTTCGATTTTTCGACCAAGCCCTTGAGGCCCAGGCCGCCCAGCTGTTCCATGGTAAAATTCCGCAGCGTTTTTCCGAGTGTTCCAAAAGCCGTGCGGGCTCCGTCGACAAATACAACTTCTCTTTTGCTCATTTTTCTTCTCCTATATATGAATT
>SBEK01000212.1 GCA_009668925.1 Deltaproteobacteria bacterium | reverse complement strand
GCGGCGGCTCGCCGATCATGGAGCAGATCGCCATCACGACGCAGTACGACATCGAATCCCGCAAGAAGCTGGTGAAGTACATCGCCGGCATGAGCGGCGGGGATCGTGAAGCACTGGCGCCTAAAAAGGCGAAGAAGTAGTCCGTGAATCGATGAGTCAGGCGTCCCGGATTTAGTCCGGGGCGCCTGACTTTCACTTTTTTGCCGTCGGAAGATTCCCACCCGGCGGGTTGCAGGAACGAAAATCATACCGTATAAAAATGTCTTGCAATTTCAGTTCAAATTGTTCTTTTCTAACACCAAAAATATAAAGGAGTCACTATCATGTTTGATCTTTCCAAGTTTTCGTTGAAAGGTAAAGTAGCCATTGTGACCGGCAGCAGCCGCGGCATCGGCCAGGCCATTGCCTATGGTTTTGCCAAAGCCGGCGCAAAAGTGGCGTTGACCAGCCGCAAGGTGCAGGATCTGGAAGCCACCGCCGCGGCCATCAAGGAAGTCGGCGGGGAAGCGCTCGTCGTGCCCGCGCACCTGGGCAAATTTGAAGAATATCAGAAAGTGGTGGATACCGTTTTGCAGAAATTCGGCCGGATCGACATTCTGGTCAACAACGCCGGCGCCAGCCCCGCGATGGGCTCCGTCCTGGATTCCGATGAGCGCCTCTGGGATACGATCATGGGCCTCAACCTCAAAGGCGTCTATTTCCTGAGCCAGGCCGTGGCCAAAGTCATGAAGAAGCAGGGCGGCGGCTCCATTATCAATGTCGCCTCCATCGACGGCGTCCAGCCGGAGCCGTTTGTCAGCGTCTATTCCATTTCCAAGGCCGGCTGCCGGCACATTACCAAGTGTTTTGCCATGGAACTGTCGAAAGACAACATCCGCGTGAACACGATTCTGCCCGGCCCGATCGAAACGAAGATGATGAACTCCCACTGGTTCCATCTGAGCCCCGAAGAGGCGCAGAAGCAGCGCGAAGAGCTGTGCAAACATCTGCCCACCGGCCGGATCGGTCATCCCGATGAAATTGCCGGCGCAGCCGTTTATCTGGCTTCCGACGCTTCGAGCTATACCAGCGGCACGGAAATCGTCATCGACGGTGCGTTGCTTCTGGCGGTTCATCTGTAGAAGAAATATCCGCCGCCTCTCAGGACACTGAGGCGGCCCGGTCCGCCCCGGCGCTGGCCCGGGGCGCAGACTTTCTTTATTCATCGGTTTGCCGGGAACGGTTTGCAGTTTCCCGGCAAATCCGGTGTCGCGCTGTGCCGTCGTCCGGGTAACGATGGACGGCATCGTTCCTCTCAATTTTCATTAGAAGGAGATATTCATGAAAACACTTCAACATTTATTATCCCCTATACAGATCCGATCGCTGACCATTCCCAACCGGTTGGTGATGCCGCCGATGGGAACGGCTCTCGGCAATCCGGACTCGACGGTCAGCGACGCCAACCTGGCCTATATGAAGCGCCGGGCGCAAAGCGGCGTGGGTCTCGTGATTACGGAGATTACGTGCGTCCACCCGTCGGGCCTCGCGTCGCCTACGTCGCTGGGCGTCTGGGATGACAGGTTCATCCCGGGTCTTTCGAAAATGGCCGACGCCATTCACGCCCAGGGCGCCAAAGCGGCTCTTCAGCTTCATCACACCGGACGGGAAAATTACGCGTTCCTCAAAAAGAAGACAGCCATCGGACCGTCGGCGATTCCCAGTTTCGTTTTTGGCTTTCTGGGAGCGCCCCGGGAAATGACGCTCGATGAAGTCCGCGAGCTCATTGCCTCTTACGGGGCGGGAGCGAAACGCGCCAAAGCCGCGGGCTTCGACATGATCGAACTTCATGGTGCGCACGGCTATCTGCTGATGCAGTTTTTGTCCGCGCATTCCAATCAGCGCAAGGATCAATACGGCGGCGACTTCAAAGGCCGCGCGCGCTTCATGATCGAATGTCTGCAGGCGGCGCGCCGGGAGGTCGGCCCCGATTTTCCGATTTCCATCCGGATCTCCGGCGAAGAATGCGTCAAGGGCGGGTATACCATAAGCGACATGCAGACGATTATTCCCGATCTCGTTTCGGCCGGTGCGGATATCATTGATGTGTCTTTCGGGACGCACGGATCTCCGGAGGTCAACATTGATACGCCGAATGCGAGCGCGCCCGTGGAATACGGACCGGGGTTTAAGTCATTTCTCGCGCGGAAGGTCAAGGAGGTCGCTTCTGTTCCCGTCATCTCCGTCGGCCGCTACACCGACCCGTTTTTCATGGATGACGTCATTGCGGCGGGCGATGCGGACATGGTCGCCGTGGCCCGCCAGCATCTGGCCGATCCCGACTTTCTGAAGAACGCGGTGGCCGGCCATCCGGAAGAAACTTTGGAATGTCTGGCCTGCAACCAGGGCTGCATCGAACGTCTTGCGCTTGAGCAGCAGCCGATCCGCTGTGCGATCAATCCGCAGACCGGGCAGGAACTGCTGCGGCCGGAAGGCCCGGCAAAAAACAAACAAAACGTTTGGGTCGTGGGAGGAGGTCCTGCCGGACTCACGGCGGCGCTGGAAGCCGCGCGCCTGGGTCATCAGGTGACGCTCTTTGAGCGCGACAGCCGAACCGGCGGCAATGTGCGGTATGCCGCGATGGCGCCGTATAAAGATGTTTATGACCGGTTGATCCGGACGCTGACGCTGAAGTGCGAAAAGCAGGGCGTGGCCATCAAGCTGCGCACCGACGTGACGGAAGACATGATCGAAAAAGGAAAACCCGACGCCGTAATCCTTGCCATAGGGGCGGACAAGGCCTCCTGTCCGGCGGAGGGGGTCAACGCATCGGTGGTCTGCGATGCCTGGCAGATTCTGGACGGCTCCGTGAAGCCGAAGAAACACGTGGTCGTGGTCGGCGGCGGTCTGGTCGGATTGGAGACCTGCGATTATCTGCGCGAAAAAGGCGTGAAGGACATCACGATGGTGGAAATGCTGACCAGGCCTCCCGTGCTGCCGGTGGCGGCGCATGGACAGATGCTGTATCGGCGACTGACGGCGGCGGGCATCAAACTGATGTTCGGGACTCCGGTGACAAGAATTGAGGAATGCGCGGTGACGGTCAAAATCAAAGACGAGGAAAAACGGCTTGAGCCGGTTGACCAGGTGATCATCGCCATCGGCGTGACCCCCCGGACGGAGCTCAAGGATATGCTCGAGAAAAAAGGCATCCGCCACTTCGTCGTGGGCGACGCCGTTGCGCCCAGAAGAATTATTGAGGCGACGACGTCTGGCGCGAAGGCCGCCTGGGAGATATAAAGAAGGTTCAGGGTTCAAAGTTCAAGGTGCAATGCGCAGGAAACGGTCGCGACCGTTCCCTGCTTTGAGCTACAAACCACGAGCGACGAGATACGAGATACGAGATACGAACAACGAGGTAAGAGATATGCCGATGAATACATATAAAATTACAGTGCCGAGAGGCACATTCAATATCCGGGATCGGGGAAACAAGGACGGGTTGCCCGTCGTGATGCTGCACGGCTGGCCGGAAAGCTCCTATTGCTGGGAAGCGGTTGCTTCGTTTCTCAATCCCGCGCTGCGCGTTATTGCGCCCGATTTGCGGGGGCTGGGGGAGAGCGAGCGCACGCTGGACAATGTGCCGGCCTATCAGAAAGCGGAGCTCGCCAAAGATGTGGTCGAAATGCTCGATGCTTTGAAAATCGATTCTTTCTTCCTCGTTGGCCATGACTGGGGCGGGATTGTCGCCCAGGAAGTGGCCCTGCTGATTCCGGACCGGGTCAAAAAGCTGGCGATCATGAATATTCCGGTCATCACCAACACCAAAGGGTATGCGGAAGCGATCAAGGTGATTTACAGCCGCGGCGCCGTTCCTTTCTGGTATCAGTACTTTCAGCAGATGCCGAAATTGGCGGAAGCCATGATCAAGGGAAACGAAGACGTCTGGATCCGTCATTTTTTCGGCAAAGCGGGCAAGGATGGCACCATCGATCCTGCCGCCATAGCGGAGTACGTGCGCTGCTACCGCATCGAGAACACGCCCGCCACCGGCGCGTCCTACTATCGGGCAATGCGCGAGGACGCCAAACGCTGGGCCGGCTTGGGCGGAACAAGGTATTCCATGCCGGCGCTCTATATTCACGGCAATGAAGATCCGGTGATCATCGCGGAGAATTTGAACCATATTGAAGAATGTTTTCACTCCATCCGGGTAGAATCGCTCAAGGCGGGGCATTTCGTCCAGGAAGAGAAGCCCCGGGAGGTCGCCCAGCTGTTGAACGAGTTCTTCAGGTAAAGGTAAAGGGCTCAAGGAGCAAGGTTCAAGGAATGACGAAGACGAGCGACCATCCCGGTAGGTAGTGACCGCTAAGTACACGTTACACGAACAGGCTAATGGTCTACAGTCTATCAGCCTTCCGAAAGGAGATTTCATGGATTTACGCGAACGTTACATCGAGACCAACGGAGTTAAATTACACGTGATGGAAGCCGGGCCCCCGGAAGGCCCGATGATTTTGTTTCTCCACGGGTTTCCGGAATTCTGGTACGCCTGGCGAAAACAGCTGCAATACTTTGCCGACAAAGGATATCTGGTGGTCGCGCCCGATCAGCGCGGCTATAATTTGAGCGACAAACCCGAAGGTATCGCCGCCTACAAGATTGATGAGCTGGCCAAAGACATCATCGGCCTGATCGACGCCTATGGCCGCAAGCAGATTTTCCTGGTCGGCCACGACTGGGGCGCGTCGGTTTCCTGGTGGGTGGCACTCAAGTACCCCGAACGCATCAGAAAGCTGGTGATTCTCAATGTACCGCACCCCAAGGTCATGGCCAGGCATGTCTTCACCGATGTGGAGCAGATGAAGAAAAGCTGGTATATTTTCTACTTTCAGATTCCCGGCGCGGTGGATAAACTGGCTGCTTCCACAAACTATGACTGGGTGCTGCAGATGATCACCACTTCCGCCAATCCGGGCGCCTTCACCCCCGCCGAGCTCGAAGAGTACCGCAAAGCATTTGCCATGCCCGGCGCCTTTACGGCAATGGTCAACTGGTATCGCGCGATGGTCCAGACGAAGCAGGAGCCGCCCACGAGTTTTGAAGTCACCATGCCGATGATTTTAATGTGGGGCGATCAGGATGCGGCGATGCTTGCGGAGATGGCCGATGAAAGCATGGCCTACTGCAACCAGGGCTGCCTCATCAAATTCCCGGGAACCAGCCACTGGATTCAGCACGAGCAGGCCGAAAAGATCAACCCGCTGATTGAAGATTTCTTCAAACAGTGATTTCCGGTCCGCCGCCGGCAGGCAGGACCGCGGCGGCATCGGCAAAGTGAAATGCTTTATGAAAAATGTGTATCGCATCAACCGCAGGCTCAAGCCGGGACGATACCGGCTCACGGATGTTTTTCCGGATATCCGGACGTATGATATTCTCTCCGTCATCTTTGCCGGCGAGAAGGAAATATCCGACGTGCTGGCGAACATCCGGGTGATCGTCGTCGACGAGCAAAGTGAAATGTTCGTCAGCAACGATGACGGCGCCATTACGATCGGCCTCGCGCATCTGGATGCCTCTTCCGACGAAGTCCTGTATCTGGATATCGTTCACGAGCTGTGCCACGTGAAGCAGCACTTTCAGGGACGGGATCTTTACGACAGGAGCATGTCTTATGTTGACCGGGAAACGGAAATCGAGGCTTACCGGATTACCGTTCGGGAGGCCCGCCGCATCGGCCTCGGCGATGACGCCATTTTCGATTATCTCCGGGTGCCCTGGATCACGCCCGAAGAGCATGAACGGCTTGCCCGCCGGCTGGATGTCGGCACCGGTGTGAAGAAAGGATGATCCGTCCTGATGAATAAATGAATGCAGTTGCCGGCGGGCGGGTTGCGCCGCAGTCTCCGCCTCCCGCCATGTGCTCCCCGGCGCTGTTCCAACGTCCCCTTTTTGAAGTTTGTTTCACCCGAACGGCTGTCA
>SBEK01000017.1 GCA_009668925.1 Deltaproteobacteria bacterium | reverse complement strand
AAGATTTTCATTTCCATGCCCGCCATGGGCAGACCGATCGACCCGACTTTTTTCAGACCGTCCACAGGATTGACCGAGTTATTGGCGGCGGCTTCCGTAAGCCCCCACCCTTCACAGATCTCGCCTGCGAATTTTTCCTTGAATTGCTTCCAGACCTCGATGGAGAGCGGCGCCGAACCGCAGATGAAATACCGGATGGAGCTGATGTCGTATTTCTTGTAATCCGGGTATTGCAGCATGTAGACATACATCGTGGGCACGGCGGGCAGGTACTGAATTTTGTAGGTATCGATGGCGGAAAATAATTTTTCAAGATTAAACTGGCGCAGGACGACCGTCTTGCTCTTGGAGCGCAGGAATTGTCCGTTCATGCAGGCAATGCCGTAGGAATGGCAGAGCGGAAGGACGGCAATGCTGATCATGTCCATGGGATAATGCGTGGTTTTCTGGATGTGGACCACCGAGTAGTAAAGACCATAGTGTGTGTGCATCGCGCCTTTCGGCCGGCCCGTGGTGCCTGATGTGTAGACCAGAGCGGCCACTTCGTCATCGTCCGTCTGCACCGTTTCGAGTTCGTCGGAACTCTGTGTCAGAAGTCCGGCAAACGAGTAGGTGCCTTCGAAAGCCTGATCGGAAACCACAATGATGTTTTTGATGGACGGGGCGCCCGCTTTTGCCTCGCGGACCTTTTCCAGGTATTCCGGAGAGGTGATGACCGTCGAGGCTTCGGAGTCCTGATAGATGTAGCGGGTTTCGTCCACACCCACCTGATAATTGATGGGCACGCTGACCGCGCCGATCTTCCAGATGGCCTGGAAGGCCTGGAAGATCTCCGGGCAGTTGGGCATCTGCATGATGACCCGGTCGCCGCGCTGCACGCCCAGCTTCAAAAGCGCGTTGCCCAATTTTTTTGCCGCCCGGTCGATCTCACTGTTGGTGAACTCCCGGCCTTCGTAAATGATGCTGACCTGTTCTCCCTCGGCGACGCTGTTTGTAAGCAGTTGAGAAATGTTCATTTATCCGCCTCCCTGATGATTGATAGAGCATCGCCCCGTCCGGGAATCCGCACTGCCCTGTGTTCAATTTTTTGGCCTCCGGCAGCCGTCTATTCACCGGAAACGATCACTTTGTAAGTTCCGTAGATTCCCAGAATGTTTTGGACATGCCAATCCACATGGTTCACTTTGGTGATGCCGCCGTTTTTCATGGCGGCTTCGATGCTGCAATCGCCGACGGCAACCACGGCCAGCACGCTCGTGCACGTCGCTTCACCCGTCTTCGGGGAAGCACTGCCGTTGCCCGTGGCCATCATGGGTAATTTTACGCCCGTATACACACTGCCCATGGGAACCAGCATGGCGCATCCCGCGAGCAGAACCGCCGCGCCCAATACTAAAACAAACCGAAATTTTTTCATGACCCCCTCCCGGCATATCAAACTGCCCAGACCCGATCTTTTTGCCGTGCAGGATCTATCCGGAAATCCTTCAAGACCCCTGCAAAGCCGTTGCCGCAAACGAAACGATCCTGTTTCACGCCGTCCGCCGGCAATAAATAAGAATCGTCCCCTGTCTTTTCCCGTTGTTGCATTCTAGGGAATTTCGAGACATTGTCAACGGGATTTTATGAACGGGATTTTACGGACAGTCCATGCGGATAAGCCCGACGGAATAAACGGGCGCTTAATCCGCAACGTGCGGTAAGATGGCCGTTTGAGCCGTGTCACCCCGAATTGCCTTGACACGCGAAACAACGCTCTCTATACTCCAGCCGGAACAAAGAAGTTCATAGCAGTCCATCTCCATCAATCACCTCGCAAGGGCGGCAACAGTGACCCATCCGACAACACCCGTGAATCCATTGCCGGCGAAAGCTTTCAACCGGATTCGTGCGCCGTTCATCCGGCGGCCGCGAGCCGTGGACGCGGTCCGGGCGACCGGTGACCGCTGAGGCACCCGAAACTATTTTTTGTGGAACATTAGCGGCCGCGCGCCGCTTTGTAACAATCACTAAGGAGGATAGAGATTAAATGGATTTAAGAGAACGTTACATTGAAACAAACGGCGTCAAACTTCACGTGATGGAATCCGGACCGGCGGATGGTCCGATGATTTTGTTTCTTCACGGCTTTCCGGAATTCTGGTATGCGTGGCGCAAGCAGATCGGCTACTTTGCCGACAGAGGCTATCTGGTCGTTGTCCCCGATCAGCGCGGGTACAATCTAAGCGAGAAACCAAAAGGCATAGCACCATACAAGATCGACGAGCTGGCCAAAGACGCCGTCGGTCTCATCGACTTCTACAAGCGGGATAAAATTTTCCTGGTAGGGCATGACTGGGGCGCCGCCGTGTCCTGGTGGATCGCCATGAAATACCCCGAGCGCATCGAGCGCCTCGTCATCATGAATGTTCCCCATACCCTCGTGTTTCGCAAACACCTATTCGGCACCCAGAAGCAGATGGAAAAGAGCTGGTACATTTTCTATTTCCAGATTCCCGGAGCCGTCGAAGCCTTTGCCTCCGCCAACGATTTTCAGTGGCCGCTCGATCTGATTGCCGAAAGCGCCCGGCCGAATGTTTTTTCCGGAGAAGAACTGGAGAAATACCGCGAAGCCTTCAAGCAGCCGAACGCTTTTTCTTCGATGGTGAACTGGTACCGCGCGGCTCTGCAGGCGCCTTCGGAGCCGCCCGCCGATTACCGGATTAAAATGCCCGTTCTGATTCTCTGGGGAATGAATGACATTGCCCAGATTCCGCAATCGACCGATGAATCCATGCCCTTCTGCGACAACGGCCGCCTGGTCAAATTCGCTGAATGCTCTCATTGGATCCAGCATGAAGAGGCCGCCGCCATCAACCCGATGATTGACGAATTCCTGAAGGAAGGCTGACGCGACCGGAACCTGCCAACGAGAATGAGACAGAGAGGGACCGGCGCCCCGGCCCTCTCTCCACAATAGTGATTATTTAAAACCTGCCTTAAACCCCCGCCGGAACTGCAATCCGGCGGGGGTTTCTTGATTTGTTAAAGAGTGATGGATTGATAATCTGGCATACGTCCTTAAGTACGGACACAGAGTAGACAACTTCTCAAAAGCATTGCAAGAGAAAACAGCAGTTGAACCGGGGCATCCGGCATGCGCCGGAGTTCCTGCCGTGAGCGAATATGCCTGAAGCGTTGTGGCTCTTGGCAAAATGGAGCATCAGACAGCCAAACTGTTTGAGCCCATCGGGCGAGTTCTTGGCTGTCGCTCCATGAGCCTTAGAGCCACAGTTGCAGGGCATGCGAAGCAATGGGATGCCCCGGTGCAACTGCGTTCCTTTCAGATCTTGAAATAGAATTAGATTGCCACACCGCGCAAGGCGCGGTTCGCAATGACAAAGCAAGGAAAGAGATTCCCACGCGGCCCGAGCGTCCGCTCGCAATGACGAAAAGAAGATTACCGCCCCGGCCATTCGCGAGGAGGAATGGAGGGTTAGATTACCACCCCCGATCTTCGCCGGGGCAGGCTGTGCCTGAGAGTGCTCGTAATGACAAAAGTGGATTGCGACACATGCTGTATGTTTCTCCTCGCTAAATAGAAAAGTTGCGTTGCTTTGATTCTGTTGACACGAACGGCTGTGCCTTCTATACTCCGCGCATGCCGAAGAATGTAACCTACCCCATCGATCCCGTTCTCCCGGAGCTGCGCGCGGCCCTTCGCGAGCATCGGGCCTGCGTCCTTCAGGCCCCGCCCGGCTCCGGCAAGACGACGCGCGTTCCTCTGGCGCTCCTCGATGACCTGGAACCTCAAGAAGGACGCATCCTGATGCTGGAACCCCGGCGGATTGCCGCCGTCTCCGCCGCGCGCTGGATGGCGAAGACCCTGGGCGAGGGGATCGGCGCGACGCTGGGGTATTCCATCCGGTTTGAATCCCGGGTAACGCCTAGCACCCGCATTGAAGTGATGACGGAGGGAATTCTGACCCGGCGCATCCTGGCCAATCCTGATCTGCCGGGCGTCGCCATGGTTATTTTTGACGAGTTCCATGAGCGGAGCCTGCAGACGGACCTGGCGCTTGCTCTTTGCCTGGATATCCGCCGCGCCCTGCGCGAAGATCTGAAAATCCTCGTCATGTCCGCCACCCTCGACGGCGGGCCGGTGGCGGCCCTTCTGGACGGGGCGGCCGTGATTACCGCGCAGGGCCAAGCCTACCCGGTTGCGGAGCGCTACTGCGGCGACAACCCCGATCAACACCTGACGGCGCGCGTAACCGATGTCGTCCGAGAAGCGCTCGGAGAGACGGAAGGCGACATCCTCGTCTTTTTGCCGGGGGCCGGTGAAATCCGCGCCGTAAACGATGCCCTCGCCCAAACGCTTCGTGACGGGGCCATGGGAGACATATCGCTCCATCCCCTTTACGGCGATTTGCCTTTTGCCGAGCAGGAGCGGGCGATCCTGCCGGCAGCCCATCGAAAGATTGTCCTCGCGACGAACATCGCGGAGACCAGCCTGACCATCGAAGGCGTCCGCGTGGTGATTGACGGCGGATTGACCCGCAGGCTTAAGTACGATCCGGGAACCGGCATGAACCGCCTGGTGACGGTCACGGTTTCCCGGGCGCAGGCGATACAGCGCCAGGGCCGTGCGGGCCGCCTGGGTCCCGGCGTCTGCTATCGGCTTTACAGCCGGCATACCTTCCAATCCCTGATCCCTTTTGCCCCGCCGGAAATCGCTATTTCCGATTTATCGTCACTGGTCCTGGATCTGGCCGCCTGGGGCGTGAAAGACCCGGGCGAACTTTCCTGGCTGGACCCGCCGCCCTCCGCGGCCTGGCGGGCGGCGGGGGAACTGCTCGGAGAACTGGGCGCGCTCGATGCCCAAGGTTTGATTACGCCTGTCGGCGTTTCCCTGGCGCGCCTGCCGCTTCATCCGCGCCTGGGCCGCCTGCTTTTGCAAGCGGCAGAGCTTCGCTGCCCGTCGCTCGGAGCGGATCTCGCGGCGCTCCTATCCGAACGGGACATCATCCGTCAGCGGCCCGCGGCAACGGCGGAGCCGGTTGGCGGCTTTGATCTTGGCGATCGTCTCGACCTGCTCACACAATGGCGGCGGGACAAAAAGCCGGCCGGAGCGGCCGACCCATGGGCCCTGCGCGCTGTGGAGGCGACAGCCAACCAGCTGAAAAGCCTGATTGGCAAAACAAAGGATAAGGCAGGCGATGCCGCAGGCGGCATGATCCCCCGCCTGCTTCTATTCGCCTTTCCCGACCGCATCGCGAAGCGCCGCGAAGAAGACGGCGGCCGCTATGTTCTGCGGCAGGGCCGGGGGGTGAGACTCTCCGCCAGGATTCCCGCGGCCGGCAGTCCCTACATCATTGCTCCCGTGGTCGACAAGGGCGAGAAGGCGGAAGGCACGGTGCACATGGCTGAACCGCTGACAGAGGATCTCATCCGCGAAGCCCTGGGTGAACAAATCGAAACCCGGCGGCGCGTCTTCTGGGATAAAGAGGCAGACCGCATTGCCGCCGCCGTTGAAGAGCGTGTGGGAACGATTATCCTTTCGGCAAGACCCGTAAAGCCGCAGGACGAGGAAGTCGTTTCGCTTCTGTGCGACGCCATCCGGTCGGAGGCCGTCGGGGTCCATTTCAGCCGCGAGGCCCTGCAGTTTCAGGCCCGTGTGCGGCTGATGAGGACAGCCTTTCCCGAAGAAGACTGGCCGGACCTCTCATCCCGGACACTTCTCGCGGCGCCCGAGGACTGGCTTTTGCCCTGGCTCTCCGGAATCCGCAGCAAAGCGAAGCTTGCCGCCCTCAACATTTTGCCCGCGCTCGCCGAGAAGCTCACCTGGGAGCAGCGGCGCCTTCTAGCCGAGCGCGCGCCTCTGACCATCGGCGTCCCCAGCGGGTCCAGCATCGCGATTGATTATGCTGCAGGCGAGATTCCGGTCCTGGCCGTCAAGCTCCAGGAGATGTTCGGGCTTGCCGACACCCCGGCCATCGCCGGCGGAAGGATTAAACTGCTTCTCCATCTTCTTTCGCCCGCCCGCCGGCCCGTTCAGATCACCCGGGACCTGAGCCAATTCTGGAACGCCGTCTACCCGCAGGTCAAGAAAGAACTCATGGGCCGCTACCCGAAGCATCCCTGGCCCGACGATCCCTGGAGCGCCCCTCCGACAAGAAAGACGAAGGGACGCAGCCGGTAAGAAGATCTCCCGGATAAAAAAAGCCCGGGAAGATGATCCCCGGGCTCTTTCGTTGCGACAGGATTTATTTCTTTGCCGCCTTGCCGATGCTTCCAAGTCCTTCACCGGATCGGCGGCATCTTCACTTTTCTTTTACAGGCTTCTATTTATCTCCCGTTGATGACCGGGGGAGTGGACAGGGCCCGGGGAATGGTTATCGTCCTGCCCCATCCGGCGTTATGTTCAAACCACTTGTTGGGGAAGACCAGTTCACTGAAGAAGATGTCTCCGAGCATTAAATGATCCTGGGGCCGCATATACATCGGACCAATGATGGATTGCTGTTCCAGGCCTTCCCACGTCTTAATAATCTTGTCCGGATTGGTCGTCCCGGCCTTCTGGATGACGTCGAAGAGACAGTACAAACTGACGACGCCGCTGCCCACGAATCCGGCCGGCCATTTATAGAAATCCGTATCGTAGGGGGCCGACCACTTTCCCCATTGCTTATGCCAGAGTTCGACAAACTTCTTGTTGGCCGGCGTGTTGATGGTGGGAATATACGACTGCTCCAGGACAAATCCGGCGCCGGCGGGACCGCCGATCGCTCTCAGCCCTCGGGTATCATCAACATAGAGGCTGGAAATGGGAATCTTCAAACCCAGCTGCCGGGATTGTTTCGTCAGATTTTCATTATCCGCGGCCCAGGCCTGCGTGATGATGAACTCGGCGCCGGCTGCTTTAACCTTGGTAATGTACGGAGCAAAATCTTTCGTGAACAGAGGGAAGAAGTCTTCGCCGACGATCTGCGCTTCCGGTTTGTACTTTTTGATGGCGGCTTTGAAGGTTTCGGCGTAGGCATGGCCGTAAGCATAATCCTGACACAGGATGTAGAACTTCTTTTCCGGGCGGTTCTTGAAATACTGGGCCAGGGCCAGAGTCCACTGCGTCGTATTGGGGGCCATCACCTGGAAGACGTAGGGATTCCAGTTTTCCTTGTCCAGAAGCAGATCGGAAAAGGCGGTGTTGTTCATGAAGATCTTCTTGTGCACCCGGGCCATCATCTGGGCGACGAGCGTAATATGCGTTCCGGAAGTCCCCACAAGCACATCCACATTGTCTTGCAAGACGAGTTTTTCGATCGCCTTTTTGGCGATATCGGGTTTGGTCTGCGTATCGCCCTTGAGGATCTGGATTTTTTTCATTTTCCCGTCGACCAGAATCCCCCCCTGGCTGTTGATATCATGGGCCACCCAGGCCGCGGCCAGATAATACAATTCACCGCTGATGGCGCCCGGTCCGCTGAACGGATTGATGACGCCCAGTTTGATCGTGTCCCCCGTTACGGGGACATCCGATTTGCCCGGAATGAAGGTGGACATGTCCCCCTTCAGCGGCTGGAAAGCATTGGCCGTGCTCCCGCCCAGACCGCACGCCAACAGAAAAAACAACGCAACTGCAAAAACCATTACATGTCGATGAGACATCCGCGATACTTTCATTTCTTCACCTCTTGCATGTTTAAGGTCCAAAACGTTTTTGTCCGTCTATCCATACCCACCGCGTTTTTCCATGATCCGGAGACGCGATGATTATTCGCCCCAATCGTTCTTTCCCTTGCAGCGGTCCGACTTCTGATCCATCTGCGGCAGAACCTTCGCGGCCGGAACCAGATAACCGGGTCCATAATAAGAGCAGCCTTCATACCAGTGATAGGGAGGAATATTGAAATTCATTTTTTGATCTTTCGGAGGAACCAGCTCGAACACGTACATGTCCTGAATCGCCTTGTGATCGCACGCTCTCATTTTGACGATCTTGCCGTTGGCCTGGCGGAACGTATCATTCTCCCAGACTTGTATGATCTTATCCGCGTCGGTGCTCTTGGCCCGCTCGATCACGCTGAGGGTCCAGTAGGCATACATCATATACGCCTGGAGATTTCCGCCCGCATGCTCGAAGAGATGGCTGTTGTAAGGCGCTTTCTTCCATTTCTTCCACTGGTCGTTCCAGGCCTTGTAAAACTTGATTTGAGCGGGATTGGTGAAGCGGGGTGAGCTCTCCGCCTGATCGATGTTGACAATCCCCTTCGTTCCCTCGATCCCGACATCATGCAGTTCGTTGGGCTCGTTCATAAAAACATCGGCGACGGGAATGTTGATGCCCATCTGCCTCGCCTGTTTCAGAAGATTCCCTGAGTCGGGGGTCCAGTCGCCGGAGTAAATGACTTCCGCGCCGGAGGCCTTGATCTTGGTCATATAAGGGGCAAAGTCGGTCAGGAAGAGCTTGTGGTAGTCCTCTCCGACAACCTGCGCCTCCGGGTAGTATTCTTTCAAGCCCTTCTTGAACCCGTCGGCGATCCCGCGGCCGAAAGAATAATCCTGGCACAGAATATAGAATTTCTTTTCTTTCTTCCGGATCTGGCCGTAGTAATAAGCCAGTCCGCGTCCGACCTGCTCGGTCGAAAAGGAGGGCATAAAGGAATAACGCCCGAAATTCGTGGCATCCATCAGATCGTCTGATACCGCCCCCTCATTCACGGCGATCACTTTGTACTTGTTGGCGACCTCATTGATGATCTTCATCATGTTGCTTCCGGAAGTGCCCATCAGGATATGGACTTTTTCCTGCAGGACCATGCGCTCGCAGATCTTCTTGCATTGATCCGCTTTCGACATGTGGTCCGCCTTGATGACCGTGATCAGTTTCTTTTTGCCGTCGACCCAGATGCCGCCGCGCTTGTTGATGTCGTGAACGGCGAACATGATCGGCGCCACATGGAGTTGTCCATTCAGCGCGCCCGGTCCGGAGAAGGCGTTAACGTAGGCGATCTTGATGACATCTCCGGTCGGCCCCTCCCACGTGGCGGGATCAAAATCCGACATATCGCTCACTTTGCTGAAGTCAACCGTCGCTATCGCTTTCTTTACTTTTTCTTCCATGGACCCGGGAACGGCATCCTTCGCCTTTTCCACTTTGGCCTTCTTCTCCGCCTTGGCGGCAAAGGCCGCCTGCGGAATTTGCAGCGCCAGGAACAACGTTAAGAAAGAACACATGATACAAAGAACAACACTACGGATACTCTTCATTTACCAACTCTCCTTTCAAAAGTTCATTCATCGTTTCATTCCTCTGCCTCCCCTGGGGCGGCAGTCAGGATGCTTTATTCTTCGCCACCTCTTCATCCCGCAAGGTTTTGCGCAGGATCTTGCCGACAGCGGACTGAGGCAGAGATTTTCTGAACTCCACGAACCGGGGAACTTTGTAAGGCGCCATTTTTTCCTTGCAGAAAGCAATGATTTCCTCCGGCGTCGCTGATTCCCCTTCCTTCAAAATAATAAAGGCCTTTACGGACTCTCCCCGGTAAGCATCGGGAACTCCGACCGAGACGGCCATTTCCACCTTCGGATGCTGATGCAGCACTTCGTCGATTTCCCGGGGATAGACATTGAAGCCGCCGGAAATGATCATGTCTTTTTTCCGGTCGACGATAAAGAAGTACCCTTCTTCATCCATGACGGCGACGTCGCCGGTGGAAAGCCATCCCTCTTTCAACTGATCGGCCGTCTCCTCCGGTCTCATCCAGTATTCCTTCATCACCTGCGGTCCTTTGATCAGGATCTCGCCGGGCTGCCCCTGGGGAACTTCCGTTTCGCCCGTTTCCAGATCAACCAGTTTAATATCGGTATCCGGGATGGGAACGCCGATGCCGCCGACCTTTTTTACACCCATGATCGGATTGCTGATCCCGATGGCCGTGGTCTCGCTCATCCCCCATCCTTCCGTGAGAAATATGCCGGCGTCCCTGACCTGCTCGATCAATTCCGCCGGACACGGCGCAGCGCCGGAATTCATGAAGCCGATCATCTTCCCGATTTCCAACTCCCTGGCCCGGGGATGATTGATCACGGCGCTGATCATGGTGGGAACGGCCGGAAAATACGTAATTTCACCGATGGATTCGATCAGATCCATGAGCTTGTCGATTTCAAACTGCCGGACCAGAATCTGAGTCGCGCAGTTGTAAAGCGACCAGGTGGAAACCACATTCCCGTAAACATGGTAAAGCGGCAAAACGATCAGGGTCGAGAGCCTCTCGATGGGCGTCAGACGTACCCTCGGCATGCTCCAGGCCGTGGTCTGGGCCATGGCGGCCATGGCATTTTTGTGGGTGAGCACTGCGCCCTTGGGAATCCCCGTCGTCCCTCCCGTAAATTGGATCACCGCCGGGTCTTCGGGTCGGATGTCCGCTTTCACCCGGGTCATACCGGTATTGCCTTCGGGCAGCAGATCCAGGAAATGGTGCCATCCGTTATCCAGTGCCACTTTCGGGACATTCCGTTCGGGCTTGGTAAAATCATCGGAGTCCGAAACGATGACGCGGGGAATGGGGAATTTCGCGCAGAGGCTTCGGACATTGGGCAGAGCTTTGTCGATCGTAATCAGCGTTGTAATGGTGGATTGCTCCGCGATGACGGCCAGCTCATCGGATGGATAGATGGGATTGAGATTGACGACGATCGCGCCGAGCGACAGGACGGCATGAAAGGCGATGACGTACTGGGGGCAGGTGGGCAAATGGAGCCCCACGCGCTCTCCCTTGGTCACACCGAGATCGGTGAGGGAATTGGCCATCTTTAAGACGAGCTTCCGAAGTTCCCAGAAGGTCAGGGATGTTCCTTCATAGATAATGGCTTTTTTGTTGGGAAGAGCATTCGCCGGAACCTGAAGCACATCGGGAATGATCAGACGCGGGTACCTGAGTGTGGTCGGCACTTCATTGTCATAACGGTCAAGCCAGATTCTTTTTTCCATTTGCAAAAAAATCCTTTCTATCGAGGAGAGGCCGACCCCTAAGATCGAAGACCGGCCTTTGTGTTGTATAGTCCCGGTTTCATTCTAATATCCGTCAGCGGCAAACATCATCAGAGCTGCCGGATATATTCAAAAGAAGCGGGCGACTTATGAGAATGTCCCAATACATCTCTCTTAGCGGGAGCATGGGGAATGCTCCCGCTCTTTATCCGAGGTCAAGACGCTTCCTGCCGCCGCGTTTCGAAAAAAATATTATTCGCCCCAGTCGTTCTTTCCCTTGCAGCGATCAGATTTCGGATCCATGCGGGGAAATATTTTGGCTGCGGGAATCAAATAGGCCGGCCCTGGCGCCGATGAGCCTTTGAACCAATAGTAAGGAGGAATATTGTAGGACACTTTCTGCTTTTCCGGTTCAACATATTCTTCAACGCTGAAGTCCTGGATCGACCGGTGATCGCAGGGGCGCATCATAACGATCTTGCCGTTGGGGTACTGGTAGGTGTCGCCTTCCCAGACCTTGATGATCTTTTCGGGGTCCACGCTTTTCGCCCGCTCGATCACGCTCATGAGCCAGTAGGTCTGCATGACGAAGGTCATGATCTGGCTGCCGTGCATGGTATTCAAGCTGTTGTATGGGGGAGTCTTCCATTTCTTCCACTGATCATTCCAGATTTTATGAAACTTGGCCCAGGCCGGGGCGTTGAAAACCGGAGGCGGAAAACTGTACTGATCGAAATGGACCAATCCCTTCGTGCCTTCGATGCCGATTTCATTCAAAATGTTGGCGTCATCCATGTAAACATTGGCAATCGGAACTTTAATGTCGAACTGCCGGGCCTGCTTGACCAGGTTGCTGATATCGGGAGGCCAATCGCCGCTGTAGACGACTTCGGCTCCGGAGGCCTTGATCTTGGTCAGATAGGGCGCAAAATCCGTCAGGAAGAGTTTGTGGTAGTCTTCGCCGACAATCTCCGCCTCGGGGTAATACTGTTTCAGACCCAGTTTGAAACCATCCGCGATTTCACGGCCGAAGTTGTAGTCCTGGCAGAGGATATAGAATTTTTTCTCTTTCTTGCGGATCTGGCCGTAGTAGTACGCCAGACCGCGGCCGATCTGAGAAGTGGCCGTCGCGGTCATGAACGCATACCGCGAGAAATTTTCAGCATCCTGAAGTTCATCGGCCAGCCCCAGGGGATTGGCCACGATGATCTTGTATTTATTTCCCACTTCGTTGATGATCTTGGTCATGTTGCTGCCTACGGTTCCCCAGAAAATATGGACTTTCTCCTGAAGGGCCATCCGTTCGGCAACCTTCTTGCACTGATCCGGCTTGGACATGGTGTCCGCCTTGATGAGCTCGATCAGCTTCTTCTTGCCGTCCACCCAGAGACCGCCCCGCTTATTGATGTCATGGGCCACCCAGCTGGTTTCGAGCCAGCACATCTGACCGTTCAGCGCCGCCGGCCCTGAAAAGGGACCGAAGACGGCGATCTTGATTGTATCGCCGGTGGGGCTGACCCAGGTAGCCGGGTCAAAATCGGACATATCACCCATCTTATTGACATCCAAAAACGCATGGGGTTTGGCCACCTTCTCGGCCATGGTTCCGGAAACGGCTTTGGCCGGTTTGGCTTTGGCCGCCTGGGCCAAAGGAACGTTAACCACCGTCCAGAGCAGGAGCGCTGCCAAACCAAGTAAACTTATCCATTGTCTGTGTCTTTGTTTCATTTACTCCCTCCTTATATTTAGAAATCACTATTCATATTTTTTCAGTTCATTGGGAAGCTCGTCCACCTCGGGATCCTGATAAATAACATCTTCCTTGTAGAACTCATCAATCTGTGCATCGGAATACCCCAGGACGCCTCGCAGGGTCTGCCGGTTATGCTCTCCCAGGAACGGCGCATAGCCCCTGATGGTCGACGGCGTTTCCGAAAATTTCAGGGGGCTTCCTCCCATGGTCATCGGCCCGATGAAAGGCTGCACTTTCCTGAGCCTCATTTCCCGTGCTCCGATGTAGGGGTCCGTCGTGGCCAGTTCCTCAATGGACTTCACGCGGCAGGCCGCCGCGCCGATGCTCAATAATTTGCGTTCGGCTTCTTCGACGGAATCCTGGGACATGACCCAGGATTCCAGGGCCTCATGCACCAGAGGGGCATTTTCCGGAACACAGCGGCCGATAATGTCCCGCGTCCGGGGATCGGTTTTCATCCATTCATATCCGGGGCCGAACAGGTCCACGAGCTCGGCCCAGCGGCTGTCCGTCAGCATGGCGACGGCGATGCAGCCGTTCTTACCGTTATAAATGCCGAACGGTGAAGACGTGGGGCTTTTCTGGGCGACGGAGAAATTGAAAGGCGGGATGCCCGCGGCCTCGCTGATCCAGAAGGCGGGATAGGATGTCTCGGGAATGGAGAACAGGCAATCGACCATGGAGATGTCGATATTCTGCCCTTGGCCGGTTTTCTCCCGGTGATGCAGGGCGGCCAGAATGGCGGTGCAGGCGTGCATGCTGGCCGTTGTATCGCCGATCGCCATGGGTGCCATTTCATGGCCTTCCATCACGGCGGTCCAGCCGCTTGCCGCCTGAGCGACGATGTCATAGCCCGCCCGGTTAACGTCGTATCCCCAATGTCCAAAGACTGAAATGGAGCAGTAGATAATATCAGGCTTGATTTTTTTCGCGGACTCGTAATCCAGACCCAGCCGGTCCATGACGCCCGGGGCAAAATTTTCTACAATGATATCGCTTTTCTTGATCAGCTCATGAATCAACTGGATTCCCCGGGGGTGCTTCAGATTGATGCAGAGGCTTTTCTTCCCGCGGTTCTGGTGAATGTGATACGAGCATTGCGTCACGCCGTTTATTTCTACGCGGCGCGCCTGATGACGCTCATTGGTTCCGATCTTGAACTTTTCGACTTTAAGCACATTGGCGCCCATATCGGTCAAATTCCTGGTACAGTATGGTCCCGCCAGCACCCATGTAAAGTCCAGTACGGTAACATCGGCTAGAGGACCCGGTTTAATGCTTTCCATTATAAATAATCTCCTGTTCTTCTAATTGTTTTACTCTGACGGCGCCCTGGCTTGTCTCTTCTCCTCGACAAAGCAAGTCAATTTGCCGAATCATGTCTGTTTGCGTCCCGGTTACGGTTCATACGGTTCACCCATCGGCGGCATCGTGGCAACGTCTGCGACATCGGGTATGGGTCCGCACAAGGGATCACCGGGCCGACCGCCGATATGGGCCATCCGTTCGGCCGCTTGTTTCATCTGCGGCCGATTCGCAGGGGCATAACGGAACATGTGTTGAGCCGCATGATATTCTTCTTTATTCCGACGGTAGGTGCCTACCGGGGGGAATGATTCCGATCGTCCTGACATTTTTCCGTGTTGCAGAAAATTGGGGACAGTCCCCATCGTGCTTGCTTACGGCGCACCCGGTGTGATCATCACTCCGGGTGCGCCGTGCCGGCTTAAATATAGTCTTTACATCCCCCACGCATTCTTTCCCTTACAGCGGTCCAGCTTCTGATCCATCCACGGAAGGATTTTGGCCGCGGGGATGACGTGCAGATATCCCGTATAGGAGCAATCATTGAACCAGTAATAAGGAGGTATATTATAGGAAACCTTCTGCTGATCCGGCGGCACAAACTCGCTGATGGACAGATCCTGGATAACCTTATGATCGCAGGACCTCATTTTTAAAACCTTGCCGCTCAGCGTTTTGAAACTGTCATTCTCCCAGACGGCGATGATCTTTTCCGGATCGGTGCTCTTGGCCCGCTCGATAACGCTCGTGAGCCAGTAAAGCTGCATCAGGTAGGAGGCTATCTGTCCCTCCGGATCGGCGATCAGTCTGCTGTTATAGGGCTTCGTCCATTTATTTTTCCACAGGTCGGTCCACACCTTGTGAAACTTTATCTGCTCCGGTGTTCTGAAGTGAGGGTTGATGTATTCTCCCTGAGTGATGTTGATCAGGCCTTTCGAACCTTCGATGCCCAGTTCCGAAAGCATAGCCGGGTCGTCCATGATTCTGTTGGCAAAGGGGATTGTAATCCCGTTTTGTCTCGCCTGCTTCAGGAGGTTGCTGAGGTCGGGAATCCAGTCCCCCGTATAAACGGCTTCGGCCCCGGAGGCCTTGATCTTGGTCAGGTAAGGGGCAAAGTCCGTCAGAAATAGTTTATGGTAATCCTCGCCGACGATCTGCGCTTCCGGATAATATTCTTTCAGGCCCTGCTTGAATCCTTCCGCCATGCCGTGGCCGAAGGAATAGTCCTGGCAGAGAATGTAGAATTTTTTCTCCTTTTTTCGGATCTGCCCGAAATAATAACCGATGCCGCGGCCGAGCGATGAGGTGTCATAGGTGGTCATGAAGGTATAACGGTTAAACTGCGTGGCATCCATCAAATCATCGGACAGGGCGGCGAAGTTGTGGACGATGGTCTTGTATTTGTTGCCGACCTCCATCATGACCTTCATCAGGTTGCTGCCGGCCGTGCCGAACAGGACGTGAACCTTCTCCTGGAGAATCATTCGTTCGCAGACCTTCTTGGCCTGGTCGGGTTTGGACATGTGATCGGCCTTGATCACTTGAATCAGCTTCTTTTTACCGTCCACCCAGATTCCTCCCCGTTTGTTGATATCGTGAGCCACCCATTGGACATAAAGAAAAGTCATTTCCCCGTTCAGCGCCGCCGGTCCCGAAAAGGGCATGACAACTGCTATCCTGATCGTGTCCCCTGTGGGAATGACCGGATTGTTGGGGTCAAAGTCGGACATATCCGACACTTTTTTGCCGTCAAAAACCGCATTGGCAGTCTCTCCCTTCACCGCCGCTTTCACAGCTTTGTCCTGTTTCTCTGCTTTGGCCGCATGGACCGTTGATGGGACGAAACCCATAAACAGCAAAAAAGAAATCGCGCATACAGAAGCCAAAATCTTCTTCAGCATTGATTTCATGTCAGTCTCCCTCCTTCTTTTTTAAATTACCGGATCCGGGATCCGGGTGAATAAGCATCCGTTTCGCTACTGCTGAAACACTACACCCGCCTCCATCAATTTCTCAACGCCGGAAGCTGATGGCCCCCGCGATGAATATCACCTCCGCCCGGAGCCTCCACCTTGATCACAGCGGCTCCTAAGTCGGCCAGGATCACGGCCGCTGCCGGCGCCGGCACCACCGAAGCCACTTCAACCACTCCGAATACCGTTCGGGGATGTATCCGCTTGCTGCCATTTCCCGTTGTCCTTTGTCCGTCTGCATCTCCGGACCTCTTGTTCAAAGAATAATCATAAAACACAGGGTTCGGCGGAAAGGAATGATGAAAAACTAGTGAAAAAATGATGGTATTGTTATCATATTCGCCGAAAGAAAATTGGGAGAAAGAAGCCGGTCATCAGGACGCCGAAAGTCGATTCTTCAATGTCTGTCAAGGGATAGAAGAATGGACCGGATATTGCCCTTCTTTTTATTTAATCCAAGCTTTTTCCGGATCGTCTGCCGGTATGTGTCCACCGAGTTTGTTGAAATGTTCAGCGCACGGGCGATTTCTTTTGTACCCATGCCGTCGCGAATAAGACAGACCACCTGTATTTCCCTGGCCGTAAAATTTGAATATTTCGCCGTAATATTCATCAGAAAAGGAGAAACAATCTCCTTCAAATTATTCTCGATAATATCCAAATGCGAGGCCAGAGTAAAATCCAAATCGGCGGCTTTCAGTTTATCGATATGGGGCAGAACCAATTCCTTGATATTGAGCAGCAGTTTTTCTTCTATCTCACGGCTGTCATTTTGCCGCTGGTTCAATAAAACCTTGAGGGCCGTATTCATCTCCTCGAGACTCCGGGTCTTGGCCTTGAGTTCCTCCTCCGTTTTTTTTAACGCGGATATATCTCTGAGAGATTCAATGGCGCCGGTGACCGCTTCGTGGTGATCGTAAATAGGGCTCGCCTTGCACCAGAAAAAAATGGTCTTTCCATTTTTTGATATCTGCGTTTCGGCAAGGAGCGAGTCCTTTTCATTGGCGTAAAAAAGATATTCCTCGGCAACCTCTATGGACGGATGAAGAACCCTGTCAATCAGGATGGGATTTCTCTCTCCGTAAAAAGCGCGAGCGTATTCATAATTTCCTTTTCCCAATATATCCCGGGCAACAATGCCGGTCAGATTTTCGATCGCCCGATTCCAGGCAATGACTTCGCCTCTGATATTAATGGCAAAGGTGGCGTCCGGCAGAAAATCTATGATCTGGGCCAGCTCCCGCTCAGATTGTTTAAGCGCTTCTTCCGCCTTCTTTTTCTCGGTGATGTCCTTCATGAAACTTAAGGCGGCCGGCCGGCCCCGCCAGGAGATCATCACCGTATTCACTTCAATCCATTTAATATCGCCGTTTTTACAGATAATTCTGTGAGGATACACGCTGCGGATGATTTCGCCGCGAAACCGCCTCACATAGCGATCATAGATGACACCCCGATCGTCGGGATGAATAAAGTCCATGCCGGGGCGCGTCAAAAGCTCTTCTTCCGTATAGCCCGTAATTTCAATCGTTTTGGCATTGACATACTGGAGGTATTGATCCTGGTTGATATAAATAGCGTCATTGGCGTTTTCCAGCATCAGCCTAGTCATTCCCTCGGGATTCAGAAAGACTTCATCTTTGCGGTCGACCCCGTCCGCGTCGGATTTTAATCCACTTACGGGGCTCTGTTTTCTTGCCGTCCCGGAAACGGGTGTCTTTTGTATTTTATTTCTGCGTTTAATGGTCATTTCATCGTCTGCCTGATCAAAAAGATTTCTTCCGTATGATTTTTATTTTACTGCAATTCCCTGCGCGAAATCCACATCAATTATCATCGATGTCCCCGGGCACGGTTGGGGACAGAGGGAACGCTGTTAACGTATTAACGTATTGCTCACGGAACGGAAAATCATCCTAGGGGAAACCCGGCGGATAATGGGTTCCAGTCGCCGGGCTTATGAACGTAAACAAACGCGGTTTTTGACGTTCTCGTCAGCGTTGCCGGTGTTGCCGTCGATCATCCTCCGGCGATCGCGGGCACTCTGGCATCACAGATAATCGAGAGACAATCGCAATCAGGAAGGCCCGTCCCGCTCGCCCTAACTTTTTCCCTTCAGCAATCCGTCCTTCAGACCGTAATCGTCGATCATTTCGATGAGGACGCCATGTGCCGAACGGGGCATGATCCAGAAATGCCGGAGGTCCGGCGCGTCGCGGTCTTCGGGGCGTTCAGGGATCAACCGGTCGTTGACGGCGATATCTTTAGCTTTGAGCTCACGATAGGTGTCTTCGAGATGGGACGAGACAAAGGCGATATGGTGGACGCCTTCCCCGTGCGCGGCCAATCGTTTGTGCAGCGGCGAATGCTCATCAGGCGCCTGAATCAACTGGATATCGCAGGCGTCGCCCACCGCGCCGAAGAAAGCGGTGATATATTTTTCGTTGTCCGCCCACCGCTCCTGTCTGACGACTTCCCGCCCGGCCAGCTCAGGGGAAACCACTTCGAAAATCTTTTTATAGTCGGCGATCGCCCGGTCGATATCGGCGACCAGGATACAGATATGAGCCACTGTTTTTGCCATCGATCCCCTCCGTCGCATCTCTCTTATTTTTTCCAAGCTTTTCTAATCAATCCCTGTCCAAAACCGGCGTCCGCCTTTTGATTTTTGGAGCACATCTTCTCACAGCTTCTCTCCGCTCACAGAAGCTTAGCAGGTTTACGTCGTTTGTCTATATCCAATTGTTATAAGAGTCATTCGGGCTCAATGTCTTTCCCTTCATTGACCTGATCTCAATTTTCCACGCCGTCATTGCGAGCAGAGCCCCGCTCCGCGTGGCAATCCCTTTTTCCTTCACCCTTCCCCATTCACCTTTCGCGAATTATTTCTTGAATTATTTTCATTGCCTTGTATAGTATGCCCCGAAATTCCAGGACAATTTGTGGGGATATCGGAAGATTTTTTGGCCGAAAAAGAACACAGCAGGATAAAAAATCCCAACCAATAAGTCCAACCTCATAAAATTTGTCGGTCCAAGTCATGATGTACCATCATAATGGAACGGTAAGGCATTCAGAGAGCCTGCTGCATATTCGCTATACCGCGGAGCCGCTTTGGGCCGGCGATCACATTTGAAGGGAGTTTTACGTATTCATCATCAACCGGTCATAAAAAGCGGAGGCTATCCCTTCATCCTTCCCCTGCATCCGGATGCCGGGGAAGTATGGAAACCTTATCCGATCTTCCAGGGCCAAACAGCCATACTGGATAATCTTTCCTGTCATGTTTCCGCATTGGTCTGCGGCGCCAGTCCGCATTCCCCTCATGAGCACACCGACGAAGAGATTTTAATTGTTTTATCGGGTGAGGTGGATATTATTTTAAGATCTGATCATGCGCCGGATCAACCCTGCTTTTATCGGAAACGTTTGCAAAAAAACCAGTTTGTCTACTATCCGGCCAACTTCGCCCACAGTCTCGAAACGATCAGTGAAGAACCGGCAAATTATCTCATGTTCAGATGGCAGGGAGCGCCTTCCCATCAGGCCGAGACGCTTGATTTTTGCCGTTTTAATGCTTTGCCGGCCGGCGATGAGACGGATGGCGGGCAGGGTGTTTCGATGCAACCGCTGTTTGAGAAACCGACCCGGTATTTGGATAAGCTTCACTGTCACACAACGTGTCTCGCCCCCGGCGCCGGTTATTCACCGCACGTTGATTCTCATGACGTGGCCCTTCTTCTTTTGGAAGGAGAAGTGCAGACGCTTGGCCAAAACATCAAAGCTCCCGGCGTTATTTTTTACGAAGCCGGGAAGCCTCATGGAATGCTTAACCCTGCGGAAAATGAGGCCAGATATCTCGTTTTCGAATTTCACCGGCATTCTCCAAAACCCTTGAAGAACACCTCCGGTTTCAAGCCAAATGAAGAGATTAAGCCGTCATTCATTATGCTCGACGCGTCTTCAGCGTGTCAGTTGAGATGTCCTTCCTGTCCCACCGGTCAGGGAATGACATTAAAGACTCTAGGGGCAAAGTTTTTGAGATTTTCCGATTTCAAAGCCTTAATAGACGCTAATCCGTGGATCAAGACCATTGAGCTGTCTAATTGGGGAGAAATTTTTCTGAATCCGGAAATAATATCCATTCTCGAATATGGCTTTAAAAAGAACGTTGCCTTGCAGGCCAACTGCGGCGTAAATTTGAACACGGTCAGTGATGACCTGTTAGAGGCTCTGGTAAAATACCAACTCCGCGGCATGACCGTTTCGGTGGACGGAGCATCCAACGAGACCTATAAAATATATCGTGTCGGCGGCGATTTTGAAAAAGTCATTGCTCATATCCGCACGATTAACGCGTTCAAGCAGCGTTACAAAACAGATTTACCCAAACTGAAATGGCAGTTTGTCGCTTTTGGCCATAATGAACAAGAAATTGAGAAGGCCAGAAGCATGGCCGCTGAACTCGAAATGGACTTCCATGTAAAATTATCTTTTGGAGGTCTGTATACGGGTGAAATATTCTCACCCATTAAAAATCGTGACCTCATCCGAAGAGAAAGCGGACTGGATTGCGCCGACCGGCAGGAATATTTGGATAAGCACGGCGAGCGCTACCTGCAAAATGTCTCCTGTTTGCAGCTTTGGGAAAACCCTCAGATCCACGCAGACGGAAGATTGCTGGGTTGCAGCATCAATTATCAACAGGATTTTGGAAATGTTTTTGAAGAGGGATTATTGGCCTGCCTGAATAATGAAAAGATAAATTATGCGCGTCAGATGTTAATGGGACTGGCGCCTCCGCGCGCAGATATTCCATGCTGCACATGTATTTACTATCAAACCATGCGGACGTATGTGAAGCCCAGGGGTGTTTCGCCTGCCTGCGATATACTGGCGATGCGTGATGCGCAGATTGCCGCCATTTATCACTCCACCAGTTGGCGAATAACCAGGCCATGGCGAATTGCCGGAACCAAAGTCAAGAAACGTTTGTCGCTCGGGTCGACGCCGGAGGAAAAAGCAGCAAAGCAGAAGAGTCCGCTGCAAATATTTGTTGAAAGCAATCCGGGCGGGATTCCCAGCCGTGAGCAGGCCGTTTTCGAGCGTGATGCACAGATCGCCGCCCTTTACAACTCGACAAGCTGGCGAATGACCAAACCATTGAGATTTGCGGGAGATAAAGCCAGAAAAATGATAGTTCTCCTGCCGGCTCCGGCGCAGAGATTGGCGGGAAAAATATACAAATTGATCTTATTTAAAGAATCGTGATGATATTCCTGAAACGGCAACTGTCCTTAACACAGCCCGCCTACAATTCAGCGGAAGGTCAAGTCTTGTGAAAAACAATAAACAAAAAGGAGCGATATACACCTGCATAACCGGCGGCTATGATACGCTTATCAATCATACCTATATGGATCCGGATTGGGACTATGTTTGTTTTACGGATGATTTATCCATCGGCACGGCTGCTAATTCCCACTGGCAAATCAGGCCTCTCCTTTTCGACAAGCTTGATGATGTCCGCAACCAAAGATGGCATAAGATTCATCCGCACCTCTTGTTTCCCGAGCATGAAAAAAGTATTTGGCTTGATGCCAACATGGATATTTTAAATAAGGATCCGTTTGCCGACATGGACAGGGCCATCGATGAATCCCGTTTGATATCCCTCTCACCGCATCCGGGCAGAAATTGTATTTATGATGAACTTCTGGCCTGTGTGAAGTTAGGGAAAGACGATGAAACGGTCATGAAAAAACAGGTGGATTTAATCAGAAGCGAGGGCTTCCCGGAAAGAAATGGTCTGTTTGAAAGTAATATCATCTACAGGCATCATCACCATGATCGCGTCATCAACGTTATGAAGGATTGGTGGTGGTGGATTGAACATTATTCAAGAAGAGACCAGCTCAGCCTGACTTATGTGCTATGGCAACACAAATTTGAGGTTAGACCGTTAACGAATATTTCATACAGATATCATGACGGAATAGCATTTTTAAATAATGCCAATCATGTGACCAAGGAGGAGCTCATCGTTCAAAGGGATCAACTTCAACAGGAAGTGTCCGCGCGTGACCGGGAGATTGCCCGCCTGAATCAGGCGGTGAAAGATTTGGAAAGCCGGATAATGCTGCTCGCTCTGGAACAAAATAAAATCACATCACAGCGTTCGCGGAGTATCATGATGCCCCTGCGTCTTATTGGCCGGCTCATACGAGGTGATTGGTCTTCCCTTCGCGCTTCAATCCCGTCGCTCAAAATAAAACCAAAGTGGGAATAGGGAATAAGGGCAAGTCGCCTCCCGGCTTACGCCGGGAAGAGACTTGCCCCTTTTCTCTCGTCTCAAGCGTCGGCTTTGGCTGTCATGAGGACTACAGCGCCATCCACTGCAACCGTGACGCCCACCACATAATCACCGGTGCGGGATGCCGGATAGACGGCTATCCCGGCCCCGTTCCATCTTTTTAATAACCGGGCTCATTCGAAAGAAACCTGGAAGTCGATTGCATGATGGAAAGCGACGCCGGGATGTTCCCATTATTCAATTGACGTGGAAAGGGAAGTTTTCTATATGTGCAACCGGAACGAATTATCCGATCCGACAAAAACACAGGATCATCAGGAGGAATATTTTGGCTTTACATCACCTGTTCCGCGAAGGGAAAATAGGCGGCCTCACGTTGAAAAACAGAGTAATTTTCCCGCCCATGGGTACGATGCTCCCGGATGAGGGCGGCTTTATTTCCCGGGAACTCATCGATTACCACGTCGCCAGGGCGAAGGGCGGCTGCGGCATGAATATCATCGAGGTCTCCGCGGTTCACCCTTCGACCAAAGGCCCGCGGACCATCGGCATCTACGACGACTCCTTTATCCCCGGATTAACGAAGCTCGCGGCGGCGATCCGGGGTGCGGGGGGAAAGGCCTGTATCCAACTGTGGCATGCCGGGCGTCAGACCAACAGCCGCGTAACGGGTATGCCGATCGTGGCCCCGTCGCCGATTCCCTGCCCTCTGTGCCGGGAAATGCCCGCCGAACTCACCGCCGATCAAATCCATGAATTGGCGGGGGCTTATGGAGACGCGGCCGTAAGGGCGAAGCAGGCCGGTTTCGACGCCGTGGAAGTGCACGGCGCCCACGGCTATCTGATTGCCCAATTTATGAGCGCTTACTCCAATCACCGTCAGGACGAATACGGCGGGTCGCTCGAAAATCGGGCGCGCTTTGCCCTGGAAGTCATCCGGGATATTCGCCGTAAGACAGGCCCCGGCTTTCCGGTATTATACAGGCTCTCCGCCGATGAATATGTGGAAAACGGATTGACCGTGGAGGAGACGAAGCGCATTGTCCGGATGCTGGAGAAAGCCGGGATTGACGCCGTTCATGTTTCCGCCGGTGTTTACGGATCGCTGGCCAGAATCATCCCTCCCCTGGATTTGACCGAAAATCCCTTTCTGGAAAACGCCGCAGCCGTGAAATCGGTCGCTTCCATCCCCGTGATCGCCGCCATTCGCTTCAACGATCCCGTCGCGGCCGACCAAAGCCTAGGGGAGGGAAAGGCGGATTTTGTCGCGGTCGGCAGAGGACATCTCGCCGATCCTGAATTCTGCAATAAAGCGCTGGCCGGTGATTTTGATTCGATTCTCAAATGCATCGGCTGCAACCAGGGGTGCGTGGACCGCCTCTTTATGCAGGGCCTGCCGGTCCGCTGTCTCCGGAACCCGGCTACGGGTCAGGAGCGTGCGTGCGAACTCAAGCAGGCGGTGCGAAAGAAACGGATTCTGGTGGTGGGCGGCGGACCGGCCGGCCTGGAAGCGGCGACAACGCTGCAGAAGAGAGGGCATCAGGTCATCCTTATCGAAAAGGCCCGCCGCCTGGGAGGCCAGTTCTTTCTGGCGGGAGCGGCGCCCCGGAAGCAAGCCATGGCGGATGCCGCCCTCCAGATGGGGAGAATCGCCGAGCGCGCGGGCGTCGAGATCAGACTCGACACGATGTTCACCCAAAAACTCGCCGCGGAAATGAATCCCGATGAAATCATCGTGGCCACGGGCTCGCGGCCCATCATTCCGGACATTTCCGGCATCGATAAATCGCATGTTGCGGCGGCCCCTGATGTCCTGGAAGGCCGGGCAACCACCGGGAACTCCGTGGTGGTGCTGGGCGGGGGATTGATCGGCGTGGAAGTCGCCGAACTCCTGTGTTGGCAGGGGAAAAAAGTGATCGTCGTCGAGATGTTGAAGAATATTGCCGGCGGACTGGGTTTGACCCGCAAACCGCAGGCGGTTAAATTTTTAGCGGATCACGGCGTCACCGTGCTGGTCAACGCGAAATGCCTGGAAATCAAAGACCAGAGCGTCATCGTGGAGCAAAACGGAGAAACGCGGACGATCGGCGATATCGATTCGGTGGTGGTGGCCGTGGGTGTGAAACCGGACCATGCCGCGGAGGAAGCAGCGAAAGAAGCAGGCTATCCCTGCCGCGTGATCGGTGATGCCCGGCAAGCCGGAAGAGCCCTGGATGCCATTTGGGAAGGGGCGGCCATGGGGAGGGAATTATGATGATCCTTGTTAAGGGTTGCTGATCAGACTCTCCCCCCCGGCTTTTTCCTCCGTCTGCATCCACAGCGGCCGCGTGGCCGTTCTCTGTATGCACTCGGCGTCGCACGAAATGAAAGAATGATGACGCATCATTATGCGACGGCGACCTGCCCTTCGGGACGGCAACACCGGTCGCGCTGCCAAAATATTGAAGACAGGAGGATAGACCTTGAAGACTTTAGAGAATCTTACGCAAGCCGAACTAATCGACCTGGAAAACAGTTGTTGGATGACCCACGACGGCATGTGGTTTTATAGTTGTCTCAAAGAACTCGGCATCGAGACGACAAACAGGCTGAACAAGTCGGCCATCAGGAGTCTGGCGCCCTTTGAAGTTGAACGGACAAAAAAAGCCATCGCCTTCGGAAATGATAAATTGGAAAATTTCGAGGACTTTAAAGCCTATTTTACGATGGCCAAAGCGCTCTTCATCCCTCCTTTCATGAAGGCCACGATGAGCTTTCCACGGCAAAACGTCCTGCACTGGTCGTTCGAACCCAATAGCTGCTTTGCCTTTAAGGGAATGAGACGCTTGGGTGTTATCGATAAGTATGAATGCGGCGTCATCTTCAGGATTGAATGCTGGCTTGATCACTTCGGCGTCAGGCACACGACAACGCCCAAGATAGATCAATGCCTGATGCACGCAAGTGGTGAATGCGAAGGCGATATCGAATTGTTTTTTCCGTAATCACGATATCATTCGAGGGAAAAATGAAAACGATCAGCATGGCTCTCTTCCTTATTCTTTTCTGCGGCGTGAGCAGCCCTGTGTTTTCCGCCGACGGGGTGTTTCTGACGCTTCAGATCAAACAGGGACAACTCCGTTCCACACCGTCTTTCCTGGGACGCGTCACGTCAACCCTGACCTATGGAAGTAAAGTCAAGGTCGTCGAAGATAAGGGCGCGTGGAAAAAAGTCAGCGTCCGCAACACGACGGGATGGATACACGAATCCGCTTTAACCACAAAAGCCATCGTGATGCGATCGGGGAAAGAAAATGTCGCGACGGAAGCCTCTCAGGGTGAGATCGTCCTGGCCGGCAAGGGATTTAATTCCAAAGTGGAAGCCCAATTCAGGAGCAAGGACAACAGCCGGTATTATACCTGGGTGGACAAGATGGAAGCGCAGTCGGTAAAACCGACCCAGATGCAGAATTTTCTTAAGCAGGGGCAGGTTGCCGTACCGCAGGAGACTGTTCCATGAAACGGAGACTCCTTTGCTTATATCTATTTTTGCCGTTTCTCATCTCCTTGGCCGGCTGTCAGTCGATGCCCCTGGATAAAAAAACCTTAGGCGACACAACAAGCAAGATCGGCGAACTCGGGCAGTCCGGAGCGCAGGCCGTTAAGGAGGCGGGCAAAGAGAAGGGGCGCACCACCAAGGAGTCGTTCGACAAGACAAAAGGCGCGGTTCAAAAAAGCTTTCAGGACTTCACTCCGGAGCAGGAATACTACATCGGCCGATCCGTCGCCGCCGTCATTCTCTCGAAGTATCCGCCCTACTGGAACCCCCGGGCCAATGATTATCTCAACCTCCTGGGGCAGACGCTGGCGCAGGTTTCCGACATGCCGGAAATATTCCGCGGGTATCGTTTTCTCGTACTGGATTCCGGCGAAATCAATGCCTTTGCCACCCCGGGCGGCCACGTCTTCATCACCAGAGGCCTGTTGCGCTGCTGTCTCAATGAGGACGCCGTCGCGGCCATCCTCGCGCACGAAATAGCGCATATTCACCTCAGGCACGGCATCCAGGCCATCAAGAAATCACGGATCACGGACGCCGTTTCGATTATGGCGACCGAAAGCGTCAAGGTGCTTTCGCCGGTCGAAGCAGGCAAACTGACGGAGACCTTCGGCGGCGTTGTCTCCGATATCTCCAATACCATCAATAACGGCTATTCCCGCTCTTTCGAATATGAGGCCGATGCCGCCGCGCGGAAAATTCTCCAACGCCTGGGATACGACCCCAACGGATTGGTGGAAATGCTGCAGGTCATGGAAAAAACCCTGAAACCCGGGGAGACCGGTTTTGCGAAAACCCATCCCTCCCCGAAAGACCGCATTGACAATCTCCTGGGGAAGAACAAGAATTTTTCTCCGGTGCAGAAGCCGGAAAAACGGCAAGCCCGGTTCCTGAAAACCTTCGGCGACATCTAATGATATTTTTCTTATCGCGGCGGTAAAGAAAACCGGCCGGGGATATTTCCCCTCCCCGGCAAGCCCGGTCGCCTCCACCGACACCGCGGACCGCGAGACTTCAAAGGAGGCTTTTTCCTAGTATTATCCTCACAATTAAGAAATATATGATTCATGAATCAAAAAAGGTGAGGCATGGCGAAGCCCAGAATTAACATCCCCATGGAAAGCATCAAGGCTTTTTGCGTGAAATGGAAAATTGCGGAATTTTCGTTGTTCGGTTCAGTGCTGCGCGATGATTTCCGGCCGGACAGCGACATAGACGTGTTGCTGAGTTTTAAAGATAATTCCGCATGGAGCCTGTATGATTTTGTCGACATGAAAGATGAACTTAGGTCTATCTTTGGCCGAGAAGTTGATCTTGTAGAAAAAGAAGCCATCCGCAATCCCTATCGCCGGCATTCAATGCTGGCAGAGCACGAGGTGCTCTATGCCGCATAGCGAAAGCCACGATCCCGCAACATACTTGTGGGACATGCTGGATGCGGCTGGAACCATATCAACATTTGTTGCCGGGCGATCATTTCACACTTTCAAAAAGAGAGAATGCTCAGAAACGCCGTAGAACGAAATTTGGAAATTATCGGTGAGGCGGCAAATCGCATTCCCGAAAGTTTTCGAAATTCTCACCCGCAGATTCCATGGAGAAACATCATCGGTCAGCGAAATATTCTGATCCATGAATACGGAGAAATAAAAAACGAGAGAATCTGGGTTCTGGCGACGGAAAGAATTCCCGAACGCGTTATATTATTAAAACCGACGCTGTCGCAGTCATCCACGAAGGGCGACCAGCCTGAACCAGGGATAAAAAAATCGCAGGGCAGACGAAATAAATACAACCGGCCCTTTTTTCTTCTGAAATGCTGAATGCGTGCAAGATTCAGGTAACACGTTCACAGCGTTCCTCTGTTTCCATTACTTTTTCTTCCTGCTCGATGGTGCATTCAGCAGGTTGGAAGGTGAATACTGGTCGGTAAGGACTCTGGCATTCTTCGGCCAGTCCTGATCGGTCGAAAATAACGGTTGAAGGAATGATGATTTCACTCCGAGGGGATTTAACTTCTTTTCCAGTTGCCGGGCATTTTCTCTGATGATCTCCATTGACGGCAAGCCGCCGCGCTTGACGATGATCACCCTGTTCTCGTATTTCAGATTAAAAAATCTGCCGAATACGGACTCGTAAGTTGCCGACTCATGATCGTAGAGACGGCTGCCGGACCAGGTGTTGGCCGTCAGAATCGCGTCCGGCGTCATGATTTTTTTGACCTCGTTCAAATATTCGCGTGTCAGCAGGTGCTCGGGAATGTATTCATGATCGTAGGCATCCAGAATGATTAAATCGTATTTGAGCTTTTTTAAGATCGCGCGCTTCACGAACACCCGGCCATCGCCTTCGGTCACTCTGTTTTTCGCTGTTTCCCGGAAATTGAAATATTTTCTGGCCACCCTTGTCACCGCCGGATCGATTTCCACCGTGTCGATTTCCGCCTGAGGCAAGAGGCGGGAAAATGCCATCGGCAGCGTACCGCCGCCCAGACCGATAATTAAAATTTTCTTCGGCTCCGGATTCAGGTACAGCGCACCCATCATCATCTTGGTATAGTCGAAGACCAGATAGTCGGGATCATTCACGGCAAAACAGGACTGCCGGGCAGAGGTAATCTTTGTAAATCGCATGCAGCGTTCGTTATCGCTTTCATACACGGTGATGTTACGGTACAGGGATCGCTCAGTGTGAATAATTTTTTCCGCGCAAGCGGGCAGAGCAACACCGCAGAGCAGGATGATCATCAGCAACAATCTAAGCCTGAGGAACATAGTTTCTTCCTGCAACGAGCGACAACAGGCCGATGGCTGTGGAGATTCCAATCAGGAGCAGGAAAATCTGATTAATCTCCAGATACATGACCAGATAAAACGAGGTAAGGATCGTTCCGGCGGCACTGCCGAAAGTGGAAACAAAGAACAGCAACCCTGCATGATGGCCGCTCGTTTTGTATTCGCTGACCAAAAGGCGGACGGCATAAGGCGAGATCATTCCCGAAATCAAGGTCGGTAAAAAGAAAAGGACGGCGGACGATAAAAGCGATCCGTATCGGGGGTCCTCGATGAGGGCAAACACCCGGTCCATAGCGACTTCGGCCATCAGGATCGTCGGCACGATGGCTACGGCAACGGCCAGCAAGAGCAAAGACAACTTTTTCAACGACGGCTGCCCGACGGAAAAACGGCCGCCCAAAAGATAGCCAACGGATAATGCCAACATGAAAACGGTTATGACGCCGCCCCAGACGTAAATGCTGTTGCCGAAGTTAGGCGCAAGAATCCGCCCGCTTAAAAGCTCGATCGCCATGACGTTGAATCCAGACCAGCCGGCAATCAAAAATATCAAAAATCTATTAATGGCGACACTCCCTAATCGTTGATTTCCCCATAACCGAACAAACAGGCAAACGTTAAATAATTATTCATGAGGCGCGGCGAATACTACAATATTCTAAGAACAATGCAAGGAAAAAGGAACGGGTGTAAGGAGCAAATGATTTGAGGTGGTCTGCACAGCAGTTGAACCGGGGCATCCGGCATGCGCCGGAGTTCCTGCCGTGAGCGAATATGCCCGAAACGTTGTGGCTCTTGGCGATGTGGAGCATCAGACAGCCGAACTGTTTGAGCACGAAGGGCGAGTTTTCGGCTGTCGCGCAATGAGCCGCATTCCGTTGCCAATTTAATGATGATACCGCGACGACTATGAGAAAGTGACGAGGCGTATTTTATATACGTTGAGGAAGCCGACGACGACGCCAACAAAGGTACCTCTTAAATTGGCGACGGAATTGGAGCCACAGTTGTCTGGACCGGAGCATCCCATCGCTCAGCACGCCCTGCTGTCCGCTTTTCGAAAAATACGGGGTCGATCTGGTCTTGTCCGGCCATATGCATCATACGGAAGTCCTGCGGATGAACGGAGTGACCTACGCCGCCCTGGGTTCGTTGGGCGGCAGTCTTGATGAAGGAAGGAATTACATTTCCCCGGCAAGCATCTGCTACAAGGCCGGTCAGTATGGATTTGCGGATGTGTTCATCAACGGCGACAGCGGGAAATTATCGGTCAGAAATCCGGAGAATGAGGAAATCTTCAGCACGAATTTAACCAATCGATAAAGAAATCTGCGGCCCATTGGGAGAAATGAGTGCACAACGGAATGTTGTTGCCTTAACTTCCGCTTGTCGGTGCGTTCCCTCATGCGTGTCTCACCGTTAGTCAATCGGGGGTGAAGAGGTTGACGTTGTCTTGGGAAACGACCGTCCCGGTTACACCGCAAAAGTCTTCTTCCACCATTGCCGCAAGCAGACGCTGGTCGGGCGGCGTATACGCCGCGAAACGCCTTCCGTTTTCTTCTTTTCCGATGACAACGCCTTTGCCCGGCGAATTGCTCCGGTCGTAAATCACGGTATAGGTCTCCACCGTAGCGCGGCCCGAAGGCCGGGGGGCCATCTTATGCTTGGGCCGCAGGTCGACGGCTTTCTGGCAAAGGCTTATGTCGGCCCTGGCCGCCGCGTTGTCCTCAGTCGGCCTGGTGGAGCATACGGCCGCCGAATGCTTGGTCATGTAAAAAGAGTTGCCGGTGACCAGGCCGGTCTTCCCGGGGTGTTGACGCAGAACCTCAACCATTTGCGCCATGGAGTGCATGACGTAGTTGTTTCCCGGTCCGCCGAAATAAGGAAGTCCTCCGGTGACGGTCAGCGGCCGGCTATCGTTTTCGGCAATGCCCAGCATGTCGCGGGTCACCTGCACGGCGACGGGAAAGCAGCTGTACAGATCGAAGAAATCGATATCGTCGAGGGCCACGCCGGCCTGCGTGAGGGCGGTCCGGCCGACAATATCAATGGCCGGGGAAAATCCATAGGTCTCCCGCTCCAGGATATGCCAGTGATCGCTGGCTTCGGCATAGCCGTGCACATATACCCACGTTGACGGGTCGCCGCCCATCTTCCGGGCCTGCGCCTCCGATGTCACAATCAGGGCGGCGGCCTGGTCGACCCCCAGCATGGCATTCATCCGCTTGGTATAAGGGAAAGCGGTGTTGCGGTTGGCATCCGAAACGGTGATGATTTCCCCGGGCGTGAGCGATTCGGGAAACCAGGCACGGGGGTTTTGCGCCGCCACGCCTGAAAAGCGGCTCATCAACTCGCCCAGCTTGCGCGTATGATCCGCAATCGTGCGCCCATAACGCCGGCGAAGGGCATTTTCGAACATGGGATAGACGGTCGCGGGAAGCGAAAGACCGTGGATGTGTTCTGTTTCGCAGGCTCCGTCAAACAACCCCAGAGGCGTCAGTGGCCCAAGGCAGGGGCGACCGGAAATGAGGTTCCAACCGGCAAACGTCTTGGCATTTTTCGCCTGCTGCATGGTGTGCTGAGCCTCGGCCCCGGTCAGAATAACCAGGCCGGCTTTGTTTTCGGCGACCGCTTTCAGAGCATGGCGCAGCATGGCGTGCGGCATGATGCCGCCGAATCCGGACACCAGGCACCTCGCGTCGGGGAGATCAAGCCGATCGACCACGCATCCCGGCGGGTTGATAATGCCGTCATCGGAAAAAAGCGATGTGGTGATAAGCAGGTCGGCTTTTTGAAGGTCCTGCCTCGTCAAACCTCCGTCCTCGGCCGCAGCCGTGACCGCCTCGGCCATCAGATCCACAGGCGATCCGCCGATCACACCGGACGCCTCTTTTTTCGTAACCTGGCCTGCGCCGATAATCACGGGAATGTTTCCGGAAGCCATCATTCATTTCCCCTTCCTTGTTTTTTGTTTTATGACGCGCCTTCGCCCCTTGCCGAAAGGAGGATCAGATGCCGGCAAAAGGAACCTCCCCCTGCCC
>SBEK01000211.1 GCA_009668925.1 Deltaproteobacteria bacterium | reverse complement strand
TTCCAAAAGGGCGCAATTACACCATGGCATGCCTTTGCTCAATGTCCTCGACTGTGGCGCCGGGCTTGCTGATCTGCAGCGAAAAACCGCCCGTCGAGCTCAGGCAGTTCGGCTGTCTGACGCGACGCTTCGCCGGGACCGGAAGCACGAAGGATTCCTTCAACGGACGCCCGCTTCACCAAACCAAATGGAACTGTGAAATAGAGAGGTTTTGTGTTATTTTGAATCACATTTCATGGGGGGTGTCATGCTAGATCACGAAGATGCAGTGCGGCAGGGGGAATTCGTTGTCGTTGTTGATGATGACCTTCAGGATCTTATCCCGGGATACCTCGAAGGGCGCAGGAAGGATATTGCCGCTATCCTCGCCGCCCTGGAACGGGACGACCTGGAATCGATCCGCACCATCGGGCATAAGATGAAAGGGTCCGGTGGCGGCTACGGATTTGACAGGATTACTGAAATCGGCCGGGGTATCGAAACGGCGGCAAAAGATTCTAACAGGCAGGACATCCTGGATAAGACCGGTAACCTGCGTGATTATCTGGACCGGGTCAAGGTCGTTTTTCAACCCTAAGGTGGAAGAATGAAAGAGATCTGAACGCTGCCCTGAGATGCAGCAACGGAGAGACAGTTTTTTTGAAGGAGAGATAGATGTGCGCAAAACGATCCCGCGAAGCAGTAATCCTGTGTATCGATGATGACGATGAGGTCCTGAAGCTGCTGAAAAGACTTCTGACGGGCGCAGGCTATTCCGTTGTGACGGCCGCAGATGGAAGGCAGGGACTGAGCGAAGCCCAAGACAAACAGCCGGAGCTGATTCTGCTGGATGTCATGATGCCGGAGATGGACGGGTACAGCGTCTGTTCGCAGTTGCAGGCAAATCCGGAAACCGTCTATGTCCCCGTGGTCTTCCTGACGGCCTTGGACGACGAAGTGAATCGGGCGAAGTCCTTTGCCGTCGGCGCTGCGGATCACATCGCCAAGCCGGTCCGGAAAGACATTCTGCTGGCCAAGATTGAAGAGCAGCTCAAAACGACGCTTCGCTGGCGGAAGTTGAAGAAGAGACTCGCCTTACGGGCGGAAACGGTTCCTGCGCCGGCGACGTTTTCCCAATTCAAAAATGCGCTGATCGAACTCATCGATCCTTCGGACGATATCCGGGATCGTTTGGCCGAGACAAAACCACTCGATATCTATAAGGTCTGTGAGCCGATGGGCATTCCCCAAAGGCAGATGACCGAATGGATAGCCGATTTTCTGTCCTTGCCCATGATTTCAAAGATTGATCCGGAACGTCTCCTGCTGGGGCTGATTCCCGTTTCTTTCGCCCGGAAAAATCAAGTTGTGGCCATCCTTGATGAAAAGTCCGGAAGGTCGTTCATCCTGGGCAATCCTTTTGACTGGAGCCTCACGGATGACCTGAAAAACTTATTCGGTCTGAAGAAGGACACGGTCTTGTATCTGGCAACTCCGGAGGATATCGATGCATTTTTCGAACAACCGGAACAGGAGTCGGCAACGGTCGTCGGGACTCGCGTCAGGCGTCCCGGAGAAATGAAGACGGAGCCGCTTGACAAAATATTCCTGGTGGAAGACTCTGATCTTCAGGAAGAAGAAACGGATATTACGCGGGAAATCGACTCCGCGGTTATTGCCTTCATCAACAGGATTCTGGTCGATGCCTATAACAAGAGGGCCTCGGATATTCATTTCGACGCTGGCGTCCGGGGAAAGCCTTATGATGTCCGTTTCCGGGTCGACGGTATCTGTCATTCGGCTTACTCGATTCCCGAACGGTCTAAAAATGCCGTCGTATCGAGAATAAAGATCATCTCGAATCTGGACATTTCGGAGCACCGAAAGCCGCAGAGCGGTAAATTCATGGTGCGCATTCGCGACGAGAAAGTTGAATTTCGGGTGGAAGTGACGCCTACGGTGGACAATAATGAAAACATTGTGCTGCGAATCCTTGCCAAGTCCAAACCCGTTGCCATTGATCAACTGGGACTCTCGCCATATAACATCGACGCCTTTGCAAAGATGATTACGAAGCCGCAGGGCGTTGTGCTTTGCGTGGGACCCACCGGTTCAGGAAAAACGACCACCCTGCACTCGGCTCTGGGTCATATCAACAAACCCGAGATTACGATCTGGACCGCCGAGGATCCCGTCGAAATCAGACAACCGGGACTCAAACAGGTGCAAATCAACAATAGAATCGGCTTCACCTTCGGCGAAGCCCTGCGTTCTTTCCTGAGGGCCGATCCCGACGTGATCATGATCGGTGAAATGCGCGACGTAGAAACGGCAAAGATCACCCTGGAAGCGTCTCTGACCGGACATCTGGTTTTCAGTACGCTCCATACAAACAGCGCAGCGGAAACGATTACCCGGATCATCGATATGGGGATACCCTTCTATAATTTTTCCAGCGCACTCCTGGGTATCGTCGCGCAAAGGTTGACGCGCCGTCTCTGCAATGAATGCAAAACACCCTATCATCCGGATCCGGAAGAGTACGAGAATCTGATGGAGTATTATAATCCGATCTGGGCTAAAAAACATGGACTGCCCGATTATTCCCCTGATCTGACCTTATGGAGGCGTAAAGGTTGCAGCCGCTGTGAGGGTCAAGGATATTACGGCCGCATTGCGATTCACGAAATCATTGTAGCCTCGGATGCCATCAAGAAAGTCATCAGACAAAATCCGGACGTCGAGAATGTGATCGAGGTGGCTCTTATGGGGGGGATGAGGACGCTGCGGATGGATGGTGTCGTCAAAATCCTGGACGGTATCACCGATTTCGAGCAAGTTTCGAGAGTCTGCCTGTAGAGACCGCATGAGCCGGGAATGCTTGAATCCAACGAACATCAAGCAGACAGGATTCTGTTTCGGTAGCTCTGCAGGGCGGTGAGAAACTCCCGCTTCCTGATCGGTTTGGACAGGTGTCCGTCGCATCCGGCATCAATGCTCTTCTGTTCATCTTCCTGCAAAGCATGGGCGGTCAGAGCGATGATGACGACGGGTTTACGATCGTTCTGTATCTCCCAGTTCCTGATTTGCCTGGTTGCCGTGTAGCCATCCATCACCGGCATCTGGACGTCCATAAAGATGAGATCAAAAACCGCACCCTGCCTGATCTTTTCCACCGCCTCCTGTCCGTTCTGCGCGATATCCACGATATGGGGAAGCTTCCTGAAATAAGCTAAGATTAAAAGGCGATTGTCCTCATTGTCCTCAGCAAGCAGAATATGGAGAGGGCGTTCAGTGCCGCTTGCGGCCGCTGTTTTCTCCGGGGTTTGCTCTTCGTAAGCGCCGGCCAGGGGCATTCGACTTTTTCTTTCCAGGGTGACGGTAAAGTAAAACGTGCTGCCCGATCCTTCCGTGCTTTCGACCCAGATGGTTCCATTCATTTGCAGGACCAGTTGTTGGCAGATGGCCAAACCGAGACCGGTGCCTCCGAATCTGCGGGACAGGGACGAATCTACCTGACTGAATTTGTTGAATATTGTTTTGAGCATTGCGGCGGGAATGCCGATACCCGTATCCCTGATCGCAAACGTGAGGCCGACCGAAGCGGAAGATTGATCGGATTCGGCGGATATGGTGCTTTCCGCCTTTTCGACGGCAATGTGGATGCTGCCGGCTTCCGTAAATTTGAACGCATTGCCGACGAGATTGATCAGGATCTGCCTCAGCCTGTCCGGGTCGCCTGAAAACTCATCGTCAATACCCGGCGCAATGGTCCAGGACAAGGCAATCTTTCTTTCCTCGGCCTTTACGCTCATCATATCCACAACGCCCTTCAGCAGATCGCGGAGAGAGAAGGGAATGGTTTGCAGAGACGACTGTCCGGCTTCGATTTTGGAAAGGTCCAGAATGTTGTTGATGAGATTGAGAAGATTTTCTCCGGCGGAGCGGAAAATCTGAACATACCGACGCTGCTCCACCGTGAGAGAGGTGTCCCATAGCAGATCAGCCATGCCGATGATGGCATTCATCGGCGTGCGTATTTCATGACTCATGCTTGCCAGAAAGTCGGATTTGGCAGCGTTGGCGACCTCGGCTTGAGCCGCCATTTCCTTGGCCAGGAAGGTCTGCTGAGCAAGCGCCGTGTTCATCTGCTGCAATTCTTCTTCCGCCCGCTTGCGGTCCGTGATGTCACGGCTGATGCCGAGTACGCCGATCAGCACTCCGTCCGGTCCCAGATAAGGCGTTCTGAGCGTATCGAGCAGCTTCCTCGCGCCGTCGGGATAAGTGATCCATTCTTCATTTTGACGCGACTGTTGCAACTCCAGCATTTGCCGGTCATGCTCTCGGAAAGAGTCTGCCACGTCCTTATCGAAGAGGTCATAGTCTGTTTTGCCTGCGATTTCGTCTCTTGATTGCCCGACAAACTCGCAGAAGGGGGGGTTGCAGCCCAAATAAACGCCATGAATATCCTTGAAGAAGATAAGGTCGGGGATGGAATCAAGCAGGGAATGGATGAGACTCATCTGCCGTTTAAGTTCCTCTTCCGCCTGTTTACGTTCAGTGATATCTTCCTTGACCGCGATGAAATTTATGATTTTGCCCCGCTTATCGGTCATGGGTGATATAGAGGCATTTTCCCAGAATAAATCACCGTTCTTCTTTCTGTTATGAAATTCTCCCTTCCATGTTCTACCCGAGGTGATGGTCTGCCAGAGTTGCTCGTAAGTTTCCGAAGAGGCCTCGCCTGATTTTAAAATACGGGGATTCCGGCCGACGACTTGATCATAGGTATAGCCGGTGATTTCCGTAAACTTCGGATTGACATAGGTGATGTCTCCCGCAGGATCGGTTATGACGACGGAGGCGGGACTGGCTTCCGTAGCCTGAGACATGTTGCGCAAAGACTCTTCGGTCTTCCTGCGCTCCGTGATGTCGACAAATGTTACCACTGCGCCGCATACCACGCCGCCGACCATTTGCGGATGAGACCAGTACTCCGCCGGGAAACTGGTGCCGTCGGCCTTCCAGAGAACTTCATCGTCAACATGCTCCCCTCTGCCTTCATGAAATGCCGTGTGTATTTTACATTCTTCAATGGGGATTCGATTTCCGTTGGCGTGGGAATGATGAATCAGCCGGTGCATGTTTTTGCCGAGCACTTGTTCCACTTTAGCGTAGCCGAGCATTCTCAGGCAGGACGGATTGGCAAAGGTGCAGTTGCCTTCGAGATCAATACCATATATCGCTTCTGCGGTTGAATTGAGCAGCAAAAGCACTTGCTCTTCACTTTCCCTCAACGCCGTCTGGATCGCTCTGTGCTCGGCAATTTCCTCTTTCAATTCCAATTCCAGCCGCTCACTGTTCAAAATGAAAAAGCAAAGTGTCCAGGGAATGCTCAGGAATATCGGTATCAGAAAGGCAAGCGTCTGGATGAACTTCAGATTGAAGACCTCGTGTTGATCAGGCATGAAGGCGACAAAGACGGCACGGGCAACCATGAACAGACCGTAAAACGCAAAAAATGAGCCGGTCAACCAGTAGGTAGGTCGCCGCCGGGCAGACGGAAGATCATGAAAGAGCGACCAGGCTACCGATCCGAAAGCCACGGCAAGAAGAAGAGACGTGGTAGCGATGCGCGGGATGACGGGATCGCCCGCCAAATGGAAACATAAGATCGTAACGGCCATAAGGGCGATAAAAACGGCGCCGATGATTTTATGGCTGCGCAATCTTCGAAAGCGTTGCGTCCCTTCATGGTACAGGACGGCCGCGCCGGCAATGAGGACATTGGTCATCAGGACGGAAACGAAGTCCGGAATGGTGCCGCGAAAGCCAAAGAAAAAAAAGGCTGTCGTAAAGGCCAGGTTGCCGGTGATCCAAAGACCAAAGCCGGGATATGTCTTCCGCGTCAGCAAGATCAGGAGCATGGCCATGCATAATAAGACCGATATCACCATCGAGATGAACATCAGCGAGTGGATATTGGTGAAAAAAGAAGATATCATAGCCTTTCCTCCGGTTTACACGCGCAGCGGCGATTTTATAGAATGTTCCTCTCAGCAAATAAAAATGTATGTCCGCAATCTGGGCCGGAACCACGG
>SBEK01000407.1 GCA_009668925.1 Deltaproteobacteria bacterium | reverse complement strand
CCCCACGCGGCCGCGGAGCTGATGCAATTGCGACAGGCCGAAACGCTCGGCGTGTTCGATCACCATCAGTGACGCGCGCGGCACATCAATACCGACTTCAATCACGGTAGTGGCGACCAGAACAGAAATTTTACGGTCTAAAAAATCGCGCATGACATCGTCCTTCTCTTTATCTTTCATTCTGCCGTGAACAAGGCCTATCCGGCACTCGGGAAAGATATCTTTTTGAAGATGATCGGCCATTTTCGTCGCGTCTTTTAAGTCCAGGCTTTCCGACTGTTCTACCAGAGGATACACAATGAATGCCTGATGTCCTTTCAAGAGTTCCTTGCGAATTATATCGTAAACCGCCTGCCTTTTGTTTTCGCCCATCAAAAGTGTGCGCACGGGCTTCTTGCCCGGCGGCAACTCATCAATTACGGAAATGTCCAGGTCGCCGTAAACCGTCATGGCGAGCGTCCGGGGTATGGGCGTCGCCGTCATGACCAAAACGTCCGCATGAATGCCTTTGCTTCTCAAGGTCGCCCGCTGCAGAACGCCGAAGCGGTGCTGCTCGTCGATGACAACCAGACCTAATTTTTTGAAATCGACATCCTCCTGAATCAGGGCATGCGTCCCAACGATGATATCGGCTTGCCCCGATTGGATTTGCTCGAGCGCTTCGCTGCGTGCCGAATTCGGCATATTGCCCGTCAACAAAACGACGCGAAGACCGACGGGTCCAGCCCATGCGGACAGCGTAGCAAAGTGCTGCTTGGCCAGTATTTCCGTCGGTACCATCATTGCTGCCTGGTAACGATTTTCACAAACAGTAATCATGGATGCCATCGCGACCAGCGTTTTGCCGCTGCCCACATCGCCCTGCAGCAACCTGTTCATCACGGTCGTCGCCTGAAGGTCGTTTTGAATCTCGCCGATAACCCGCGCTTGAGCTCCGGTCAATGTGAAAGGCAACGAAGCATAAAATTTTTCCCGCAGACTTCCATGGACTGAAAACGCAATACCCTTCTCCAGGACACGCCCAGATTTCTTAATGGCCATTCCCAGCTGAAAAAAGAAAAATTCATCATAGATGAGACGGCGATGCGCTTCGGAGCGACCGTCAATCAAAGATTCCATCTGCGCATCATTTGCAGGAAAATGAACCGCCAGAAGCGCTTCATGAATATTTTGCAGGTTGCGTCTGCGGC
>SBEK01000406.1:697-1193 GCA_009668925.1 Deltaproteobacteria bacterium | reverse complement strand
AATATCCCTGAACAAGCGGGCTATAAACCCCTCGTTGACCCCGATAACGTCGTCCGAATCCACAAAAGACATCTCAAGGTCGATCTGCGTAAATTCCGGCTGCCTGTCAGCACGCAGGTCCTCATCGCGGAAGCATCGCGCGATCTGCATATAACGGTCGTATCCGCTCAGCATCAGCAGCTGCTTGAAAAGCTGCGGCGATTGCGGCAGGGCGAAATATTTGCCCGGGTGGATCCTGCTGGGCACTATATAGTCCCTCGCCCCTTCGGGAGTGCTTTTCGTCAGGATGGGCGTCTCGATCTCGAGAAAGCCCTTTTCGTCATAATAGTCTCTGGCGCATTTCGCGATCTTATGTCTCAGTATCAGCTTCCGCTGCATATCGGGCCTTCGCAGATCAAGATAGCGGTATTTCAAACGCAGGGCTTCATTGGTGTCGATGCCTTCTTCAATGTAAAACGGCGGCGTTTGCGATTCGCTCAGGATGCGCAGCTCGCTG
>SBEK01000406.1:0-687 GCA_009668925.1 Deltaproteobacteria bacterium | reverse complement strand
CCTTACCGCAGGCTGCCAAAACATACTCGCTTCGGACTCTCGCCGCCTTCTCCCTTATCTCTTCGGGAGAGTTGACGTCAATGACCAGCTGGATCTCGCCGCTGCGGTCACGCAACGTGATAAAAGTCAGTCCGCCAAGGTCGCGCTGTTTATGGCACCAGCCCATCAGGATGACATCCTTTCCGATGTCGCCGGTCGAAAGCTGCGCGCACATCATGGTTCTTTTAAGTCCGGTGATCGTTTCAGCCATTTCATTTCCCCCTGATAGTTCAAATAAGTCTATTTCCCGGAACTTTCCGATCAGATAGCCATAATATCCGGATCATCCAGAACGATCTCTCTTTCTGTGCCGTCCCGCATATCACGGAGCTTTGCCTTCCCGCTTGCCGCCTCTTCCTCGCCGAGGACGATCACGTAAGCGGCTCCGATCTTACCCGCATATTTCATCTGAGCTTTCAAGTTCCTGTCCATTAGGTCCGCTTCAGCCTTTATCCCGCGTTCGCGCAGCTTCAGACATATCCCGGCCGCAAGCCTGGCTTGTTTCTGCCCGATATTGGCAATATATACAGCCGTCGGCGCCGGTGTATCGATCACTACCCCCTGGGCCGCGATCTCCATCAATAACCTTTCGAGGCCAAGCGCAAATCCGATGCCCGGAGTAGCCGCGCCTCCGAATTCTTCTATAAG
>SBEK01000210.1 GCA_009668925.1 Deltaproteobacteria bacterium | reverse complement strand
ATAGGGGACATCCCTCAAGTCGATGTTCAGACCGAAGCCCCCGGCAAAAGCGGTTTCCGCAAGCGCCACGCCTAAGCCCCCGTCGGAGCAGTCATGACAGGAAGCGACCAGGCCCGCCTGAATCGCTTTGCCCAGCGCTCTGTAGAGCTTCAGGGCCTTTTTGGCATCGACCTGCGGAACGTTGTTGCCCACCGCGCCTTGCTCCGCGAACCATTCGGAGCCGCCCAGTTCGTCGCGGGTCTCGCCCAGAATGTAAACCAGGTCCTGCGCGCGTTTGGCGTCCATGGTCACGGCTTTGCGGACATCCTTGATCTTGCCGATGACCGAATAAAGCAGCGTCGGCGGAACGGAAATTTTCGTCCTGCCGATGGAGTAGTCGTTCTTCATGCTGTCCTTGCCGGAGATGCAGGGCACGCCGTAGGCGGTTGTGTAATCATAAATCGCCATGTTGGCGCGGACCAGCTGGGCCAGTTTGTATTCACCGTCCGGAGTTTTGGCGGATTGGACCGGATCGCACCAGCAGAAGTTATCGAGGCCCGCCAGGTGGTCCAGATCGACGCCGACGGCCACGGCGTTGCGCACCGCTTCATCAATGGCACAGGCGGTCATGTGATAGGCATCGATATCGCTCAGGCGCGGACAGATGCCGTGGGCCACGACGACGCCCTCCATGGATTCGAGAACCGGCCGGATAATACCCGCGTCCGAAGGCCCGTCGTTTTGTACGCCGACCAGGGGCTTGACGACGGAGCCGCCCTGGACTTCATGATCATACTGGCGCACGACGGATTCTTTCGAGCAGATATTCAGTCTCGCCAGCATCCGGCCGAGCGCTTTATTCAGATCAGCGGGCGCCGCAAATTTTGGCTCCGCGTTTTTCGGCGCTTTCCATTTCGCCGCGAGTTTCATCTGCGGCACGCCCTCGTGCAGAAATTCCATATCCAGGCAGGCCACTGTTTTTTCACCATAGCGGACATGGAACAGGCCGGACTTTGTAAACCGGCCCATGGCCGTGGCTTCTACGCCCATCTTGCGGGCCAGTTCCATGAAGGCGTCGACTTTCTTCGGATCGACGGCCAGGGTCATGCGCTCCTGCGCTTCGGAAACAAGAATTTCCCAGGGCTGCAGGCCCGCGTATTTGAGCGGGGCGAGCGACAGATCGATTTCGCAGCCGCCGGAATAAGTAGCCATTTCGCCCACGGAAGAAGACAGGCCGCCCGCGCCGTTGTCGGTGAGCGCGCGGTACAGGCCCCGGTTGCGGGCGATGAGCAGAAAGTCCGTCATCTTCTTCTGCGTGATTGGATCACCGATCTGGACGGCCGTTACCGGCGAGCCTTCGTGAAGCTCTTCCGAGGAGAATGTCGCGCCGTGGATGCCGTCCTTGCCGATGCGCCCGCCCGTCATGACGATGACGTCGCCGGGCCTGATTTCTTTGGTGTGCGTCGGTTTGCCGTTGAGTTTCGCGGGCATAATGCCGGCGGTGCCGCAGTAAACCAGGGGCTTCCCCAGATACCTTTCATCAAAAACGAGACTGCCGTTTACCGTGGGGATGCCGCTTTTGTTGCCGCCGTGCTCGACCCCTTCGCGGACGCCTTCGTAAATCCGGCGCGGATGCAGAATGCGGGGCGGCAGTTTCTTTTTATGGAAGGGCGAGGCAAAGCAAAACACATCCGTGTTGAAGATGAGCTTGGCGCCCATCCCCGTGCCGAATGGATCGCGGTTGACGCCGACGATGCCGGTCAGCGCCCCGCCGTAAGGATCGAGCGCGGAGGGCGAATTGTGCGTTTCCACTTTAAAGACGAGGTTGTGTTCGTCGTTGAATTTAATCACGCCCGCATTGTCCACGAACACGGACAGGCAGAAATCCTTCCTGCCCTTGGCTTTGCGGATCCTGGCCGTTGAGCCCTTGATGTACGTCTTGAACAGCGAGTTGATGACCTTCTTCGTGCGGCCGTCCGTATAATCGATCCGGCTGTTGAAAATTTTGTGTTTACAGTGCTCCGACCAGGTCTGCGCCAGACACTCCAGTTCCACATCCGTCGTGCACTGATCAAGCCCGAATTTCCGGCGCGCTTGGACAACGGCGGGATTCCGGTAGTAAGTTTGAATGGTTTGCATCTCTTCCAGATTGAGCGCCAGCAATTTTTCCCGGCTGATCTCGAGCAGCGTCTCATCGGTAAGCACCGTCAGGTTAATGTCGGCGACCTTCGGTTCATCTTTGCCTGTCACCTGCGGAATGTAGGCGGCAAGGCCGCGGTTGAAATCGAATTGGGCCGCTCCAATCACCTGATGGCGTTCGATCAGGTCGTTCGCGAGAAGCCCGGAGGCGATATTTTCGGCGTCGGTTTTAGAGATCGGGCCGGAAATCAAATACTGGCGGGATGTGTAAACGCTGATTTTGCGGGATCCGAGGCTTTTGCCGAGCAAAAGAGTGATGGCTTCGCGCGCCGTTTTGCCGACATTGTCGGTGACGCCGGGTCGGAAACCGACTTCAATGAGCCAGTCGAAATCCCGGGCGAGCGGCCGGTTGATGGAATAATCCTGAATGACCGGATCGGAAAGCGGGCCTCTGGCCGCCTCGTGCAGCTCGGACTCGGTGAGATCTCCGGCTACGGTGTAGACTTCAATCGTCGCGATATTGGCAACCGGAAGCCCCATATTATCGATGATGCGCTTTTTCGTCTTCTCGCCGAGCGCGTCGCGAATACCCTCTTTAAAACCAACTTCAATTCTGTCCGCCATGGATTTATCCTGATATTTCCGATATTTTTGATCTGTCGACATAAAGCAGATGATGCGCTTATACCCAAAACGCCCCAAATATGCAATGGACAAATATGTGCCGGAGAGAGCGCCGTAAATATCCGTAACTTCTGGAGTGTTCATCCATTAGTTACCGGCGGGGTTCCGGAAAATAGTAGAAGCAAATACGTCGAATTATTTCAGCCCGCGACGCCCTGTTATTCTGATATTGTCCCATTCGCGCCGCCATTGCCGCTATCCTGTTCCTGCGGAACTCCGGAGTGCCAATTTTCTTAAAGATAAGTCGCCCCGCTTGACATTAACAGACTGCGGCTGTACATTAAAATCGAAGAGTGCTGCAATGCCCGTGTGCTGTGACCGGAAGTTACTTAAGTTCCACAGGAGGTCATGACAAAAGCATCGATGGGTATTAGAGAGAATGCTGAATTGCTCAGGGGAGCAGTTATAAAATGAGCTGACTACAGCTTATGGTAAAAAAAGCATTGCAGCTCTCTTCTTTCTTTGTCCGGTGAAGTATTCCGAACCATACTTTTTTATTGATAGTTTTCTTCTTGCCTTCCCTACGAATTCAGATGCCTTCGCGCGATTTTCGCGAAAGTTTTTTATGTCGGCGGCTCTCAGGAGGCTGTGTAAAACAGCTTGTGATCGTTCATGGTTTCCCGAATGACCCCTTCGCGCCTCAGGTCCTGCAGGTAGACGTAGGTTTCGTTGAGCGCCATGAATTTCTCCCATTCATCCCAGTTTGCCGATGCCGCGCCGATCAGTTCGTTTGAGATCGAATATGTCGTCTTCGGTTCTGCGCCGATGATCTGCAGGAGCGCCTGCTTTTTCTGGCGGTGGTGGCTGCGGATTTCCCGGATCCGTTCATCGATGCCGCCAAGCGAATTTCCATGTCCGGGATGGATGATGCTGATGGGCAGCTTTTCAATGACGGTGAGGGATGTGAGATAGCTTTGGAGCGGCTGAAAGATTTCGTCATAGATATTGGGGCTTAAGCTCGGGGCGATATAGGGCAGGATGTGATCGCCGGCCAGCAACAGGCCTTCGTCCCGGAAGAAAAAGCAGACATGGCCGGCGGCATGTCCGGGTGTGGAAATGACCTCAAAGGAACGATCACCGAAGCGGCAAACCTTCCCATCCTCCAGAAAACTTGTTACCTCCCATCGCGGAATCCGGCCCCTCATATCTTCGATTTCTTCCACGACGGCTTCCACGTCGCGGGCGGACATACCGTGTTTAGCGTAAAAGATCCGGGCCTGGGCGATAAGATAATCTCCCTCCCGGAAATGGGCGTGAACCTGATTCGCGACTTCGGACAGATGAAGACGCGCCTTTGATTTTTCCTGAATGGAGCCGGCGAGGCCACAGTGATCGGTGTGCACGTGGGTGAGGTAGATGTCGCTTACCTCCTCCACGGCCCGGCCGATGCTCTTTAAGTCCGCCTCCAGTTTTTCGTAGGCGCCCGGCATATGCATCCCCGTGTCAAAGAGGGCGATATGCTTATCTCCGGCCAGCGCGTAGGCATGGACGTGGCGCAGGCGGAAAGGCATCGGCAGGGTAATGCGATAGAAATTTTCAGAAATCTCGGTGATCATTTAGCGTAATACAATTTCTCCCAGCTGTCTTTTCATGTCCGCGAATAAGAACTATTGAAAAGGGTGTTTTTACCCTCTCCCGTCATACCCCAAGGGCATGTGAGGGAGAGGGAATTAACCAACTTCGATCCCCTTGCACCTTGATCCATTTTTGTCTACGCCGGTTTACGGAAGACGACCTGGATGTCGCCGATGGCTCGTTCCCGGAAGCCGGCTTCGCAAATCGCCAGGTAATAGATCCATTTGCGCTTAAAGACGTCGTCGAATCCCAGCGTGTTCACTTTGTCGATATTGCGCACAAATTTTTCACGCCAGTCCTTAAGTGTCCGGGCATAGTTCGTGCCGATGTCTTCCAATTGTTCCATCAGCATGCCGGTATGTCTGGTAACGGCTTGCGACATGGCGGTAACCGACGGAAGATGTCCGCCGGGGAAGATGTACTTCTTGATCCAATCCGATGTTCGACGGTAATTCTCGTAACTTTGATCCGGAATGGTAATGACCTGGATGACCAGCCTGCCCGTCGGTTTCAGGAGCTTGTCGCAGGCCTTGAAGAATGTCCCCAAATATTTGTGGCCGACCGCCTCAAGCATTTCGATGGAGACAATTTTATCAAACACGCCGGTGATATGACGGTAGTCTTTAAACAAAATGCTGATCCTGTCCTCCAGGCCGGCCATCCGGACCCGCTCGCGCGCCAGTGCAAATTGTTCTTCGGAAACGGTAATGCCGGTGACGCGGCAGCCCGTTTCCCGGACTGCTTCCAGAGCAAAGCCGCCCCAGCCGCAGCCGATTTCCAGGACATGATCCGCAGGTCCAATCTGCGCTTTTTCGATGATGCGGTGCAGCTTACGGTGCTGCGCATCTTCGCAGGTATCACTTTCGCTGCCATAGAGGCCGCAGGAGTAAAGCATGGTCGGGTCCAGAAATGTCTGGAAGAAATCATTGCTCAGGTCATAATGTTCACCGATATTCCGGCGCGACCCGCCGGGCGTATTTGCCCGCAAGGCATGCAGGAGACGATCCTTCTGGCGCATGAGCCATGCCGTGGTCATGTGGCCGTTCGCCAGCGCCTTTCGGTTCTTGATGAAGACGCTGAATAATAAGGGAATATCGTCGGTATCCCAGTAACCTTTCATATAGGCTTCGCCCAGACCGATATCGCCTCCTAAAACGGCGTCCTTGAAAAAACGGTGGTCATGAACCACCATCCGGCCATGGACGTGTGAGTGCCTGTCACCGAAATGCCGCTCGCTTCCGTCCGGCAGAATCAATGTAAGTCCGCCGATGACAATTTTATTGAATAAGGCGATGACCAGATTTGTACAGGACCGCTCCAGGATAGTCGGCTGCTGGCGAAGGACTGTCTGCCGGGGAGACGAAAAATTATCAGGCATGGTGCGCCTCCTTTCACAAAAGGCAAAGATCATTAACAAAAAAGCGGATTGATCGCAATGGCAATCTTTGTGCGCATTTTACGGTTCTTTTGTTTTCGCGGGGAACCCGGCGGGCGGCGTTTTCCAGGGGCAATTGATCAGAGGCGGAAGACTTCAATTAAATAAGCGATAATCATGGCTGCGCCCGTGAGACTGTGGACTTTGATCATCGCCAGATTGGCCGGGGCCATGGCCAGGGGATCATTCAGATGGCGGCCCATGACGGCGAATGATTTGACGGCAAAGGGCAGACTGACGAGACCCAGAAGAATGAAAGGGGACAACATCCGCGCCCCGGCGGCGAAAATTAAAATGCCGTATGCAATCGTCAGGCCCGCTCCATAAAGAACGGCGCCCGC
>SBEK01000016.1 GCA_009668925.1 Deltaproteobacteria bacterium | reverse complement strand
GCCCGCGGCTCCCGCCGCCACCAGCCCCAGAACGGGTGCGGCCAAAACGGTTTTCCCCAGGGGGTCAGTCGCGGCCATGCGGCGTTTGACATCCGGCTTCATGTCCGGCTGTCCGGGTTTCTTTTCCATCGCGGCATTGATCTTTTCGAAGGAAACGGGGGAGACATACAGCGTTGCTGTGCCGCCGTTTTCCGTCTTTCCATAGAGATAGCCTTTCATGGCGCGGACGCGTTGGACGGCGATCGTTTCGATTTCCTGGCGCGGGCCGATCAGCATGGCCTTTTTCGGACAGGCCTCCACGCAGCCGGGCGGTTTGCCCTCCGTGAGCCGTTCATGGCACAGATCGCACTTGTACATGACGCCGTTGCCCATGAATCCGGGCAGCACATCCAGATAGATTCCGACGCCGGACTGTCGCTGGGGAATTTCCCACGGACAGACGTCCTTGCATTTCGCGCCGCCGAAGCATTTATCCTGATCGATGACGACCGCGCCGTTCTTTTCCTTGTGATTGGCTGAAAACGGACAGATCGTCGCGCAGGCGGGACTGTCGCAGTGCATGCAGCGCCGCGGAACGGATATCGCTTGCCCATCCACCTGGGTCCGGTGAACATAAATAAAATTATAAGGCGTCAGACGATTGAAGACGTCCTTCTTTTTGGACCAGTCTTCGATGGTCTTGCGCGGCCAGGGTTCGGGGATGTCTTTGACAACCGGCGGAATCTTGTCTCGATTGATCGCTTTGCACGAACTCACGCAGGCCGGAACTTTCCGGTCGGCGCAGCCGTCGCAGAGGCTGAGATCGATCAGGGTTGCGAGCTGCCCGGCGGCAGCTGCCTGCGTCGGTCTCGGGGTTCCCAAACCGGCCACGGCCGCGGCTCCTGCGCCGATTTTCAAAAAGGTGCGGCGGTTCAAGTGAAAGTCTTTCTTGCTGATCATGAAATTTCTCCTTCCCTACGACAGGTCAATGAAGCGGGTGATCGCCGTCCGAAAGTCGCTGCGCTCCTCAGCGCTTCTTCCCGCCGGGTCAGTGAGGCAGGTCTCCAGATGGGCGGAAATAACGGCCGCCCCCGCCTTTTTCATGGCGGACGTGACGGCCGCCACCTGCGTTAAAACATCCACGCAGGGCGCACCGGACTCAATGAGGCGTGCAAGACCCCGCACCTGACCTTCGATGCGCCTGAGACGGCCGATGATTTTTGTTTTCTGCTGATCCATATTATACCCCCTGGGGGTATAATAGCCATTCCGGGTTTTCTGTCAAGTATTTTTCTTGACTCTTTGGATATTTGATCGCAATATTCCTTATTCGGTAAAACAATCGCAGGGCTTATTTTAATCGTGAATAAAAGGAGGACTGAAAGATGAAGATAAAAATGAGCTGGGGTGTTTTGATTTTCTTTTGCCTTGTGGCCTTTTTTCTCTCCGGATGCGCGGGGGGCACGAAAGTCACGATAAAGCAGGAAAGTTATTCCCCGTCGTTTCGGGCCGGGGATTACAGCCGTTACAAGGGCAAGAAACTCTGTCTCTCCAGTTTCTTCAATCAGGCCCAGAACACCAAATCGTACAGTTATTCCAGCCCGGACAACAAGTTGAACTATGAAGGCAATGTGAAGCTCGAAGAGCTGTACCTGAAAGGATTTACCAAGGCCTTCAAGCATATCGGTGTGACTCTGGTCGATTACACGTACGATCAGGATTATCATCGCCACGGGTATCGGTATGGCTGGTGGGGACCCGCCGCCGGCTACCGTGCTCCCAAGGGGGTTCCCGAATTTCAATTCATTCTGACCTCGCTTTCAGACCAGGAACTCAAATTCAAGGTTCTGGTTTTCCGGGACGGCGACAGCCGGCTGGACAAAGAATACACCGTGACGATGCCCCCGGCGGCCACTGAAGATCCGGCCCAGCTGGAAAAGCGCGGCTACCAGCTCATCGACCTGGCCTTTACAACCATCATGAGGGACCGCGATTTTCAGAAGGTGTTTTAAGGAAAGACTGATAGGCCGTAGTCTTTAAGACTATTAGATTAAGACGTGAGGGAACGGCCAGGGCCGTTCCCTGCTTTCGAGAGATTTAATGGAAATATTTTTGTACATTATTCTGGCTTTTCTGCTGATCATTGTTGTGTTGCAGCTCTGGCAGTTCAGACGAAATTTTGTTGATCTCGCGCCGCTTGCCGCCCGGTTGGATGCGCTGGGCAGCGCCCAGGAACGCACCGACCGCTCCATCCGTGACGAGATCGCGCGCTCACGCACCGAGACGCTGTCCCAGGCCCAGCAGGAGAGAGTGGAACTTTCCGGAGCGCTGAAATCCTTCGGCGACTCCGTCCAGGCCCGTATGGCCGACGGCGCCCGAATCCAGAACGATCAGATGGAAAGTTTCGCCAGACAACTTGCTCTCCTGACCGCGGCCAATGAAAAAAAAATGGAGGAAATACGACTGGTCATCGACGGCAAGCTCAAGCAGATCCAGGAGGACAACACCTGCCAACTCGACCGGATGCGTGAAACCGTCAACGAAAAACTGCAGGGCACGCTGGAGCGGCGGCTCGGCGAAGCCTTCAAACAAGTATCGGAGCGGCTCGAGCAGGTTCATCAGGGGCTGGGGGACATGCGCACGCTGGCGACGGGCGTGGGCGATCTGAAAAAAGTTCTGACCAACGTGAAGGCGCGCGGGACCTGGGGAGAGGTCCAGCTGGGCGCGCTTCTCGAGGAGATCCTGTCTCCGGAGCAGTATGTGAAGAACGTTAATACCCGCGGCGAGGGCGCGGACTTCGTTGAGTTTGCGATCAAGCTTCCCGGCCAGTGCGAAGATCCCGACGACTGCGTCCTCATTCCGGTTGATGCCAAATTTCCGGTAGAAGATTATTCCCGTCTGCTGGAGGCGCAGGAGCGGGGCGATGTAGCGGCGGCCGAGGATGCCGTGAAACAACTCGAAGCGGGCATCCGGAAAGCCGGAAAAGATATCTCCCAGAAATACCTTTGTCCTCCCCGGACGACGGATTTTGGAATCATGTTTCTGCCGTCCGAAGGGCTCTACGCCGAGGTCATCCGCCGGACGGCGCTGATTGCCGCCCTGCAGCGCGACTGCCGGATTGTGATTTCCGGCCCTTCAACGTTTGCTGCATTTCTCAACAGCCTGCAAATGGGTTTCCGCACGCTGGCGATTCAAAAGCGGTCCGGCGAGGTCTGGAAAGTCTTAGGCGAAGTGAAAACGGCGTTCGGGAAGTTCGGCGATTCGCTGGACGCCGTGCGCAGAAGATTGGATCAGGCGACAAACTCCGTGGACGATGCACAAAAGAAGACAAGGACGCTCGCCGGTAAACTCAAAGCCGTGGAAGCCGCGCCGGAGTCTTCCGGGACCATCGTCATCCCGGACGCCGAGACGGATTAAACGCACCCTGCCGATATCGCGCCAATTCGGTCCTTACCTCCGTGCCCTCCGGTTTTAATGTGGTGACTTTTTAGTCGGCCTCCTGATTCGGTTTCGAATCAGGAGGCCGATGCCGTTTCCGGCAGGTTTAATAAAGTGATTTATACAGCGCGGCGACCTCACCGGGATCGGCCACGGGCCGGGCGTTGAAGAGCGCCGCCGTGTCGCAGATCGCATGGAAGGCGGCCATGTCGAGGCCGTCCTCGGGGACGCCGACATCTCTGAGACGCAGGGGATGACCCGTCTCTTTCATCAATTTCTCAATGGCATCCGCGGCAGCGAGGGCGGCGGTTTTGTCATCCATTTCCGCCGCGTTCACGCCCATCGCCCGGGCAACCATCGCCAATTTGTCGGCGGCAAAATCGACATTGAAGCGCATCACCGCCGGCAGGACGATACCGCAGGCCGCGCCGTGAGGCACATTATAGAGAATGCCCACGGTATGAGCCATGGCATGTCCCAGACCGACCTGAGCAATTGTAAAGGCCCAGCCCGCCATGGTTGCGGCAATCTGAAGCTGGTTTCTGGCTTTTTCATCCTTCGGATTGGCAATGACCCTGGGCAGGTTCTCTTTAATCAGGCGGATGGCCTGAAGGGCCTGGCCATCGCAAATCGGTTGAGCCATAATGCTGGTCAGGGCCTCCACCGCGTGCGTCATGGCATCCATCGCTGTAGTGGCCGTTAAACCAAGGGGCAGGTTGAGGGTAAATTGCGGATCCAGAATTGCCGTATTGGGAATGATCCGGGGATCCACCAGGAAAACCTTTCGACCGGCTTTCTTGCTCTTGATGACGGCAACGTTTGTCACTTCGCTCCCGGTTCCTGACGTCGTCGGAACGACAATGTGCGGAATCTGTGGCTCCTGGAGTCGGTTGATGGCAATGTGATCGTTGCATTTGCCCCCGTTTTTCAGCGTCACGCAAACGGCCTTGGCCGTGTCGATCACGCTTCCGCCCCCAACGCTGACGATACAGTCCACCTTGAGGTCGCGGGCCATGGCCGTCGCAGCATCGACGATATCCAGATCCGTGTCCTGGGCAATGTTATCGTAAACCCCCACGCAGAATTCGACCAGCGCATCCTCAACGCGCTTTGTGAGACCGGCTTTTCTGACTCCCGGATCCGTCATGATCAGGGCTCGCTTGCATCCGAGGTTGACGATTTCCTTATAGATCGCAGGGAGTGTTCCGTGGCCGGAGATCACATTGGTCGGACAGTTGTACTGGACGAAGTCGACCTTGATTTCATCGGAAAGGCAGGACATCGTGAAGTTGCTTTTCACGGCGGCAAAGGAATTGACATGGATGCGTTTGACGAGGGTATATTCGGCAAGCCCTGCCGCCCCCAGTTCCCGGCCCACGCCGGATTGCTTGTAGCCGCCGAAGGGGCAGAAGTCGGAGAAGATATGATAGTTGTTGATCCAGACCGTTCCGGTGCGGATCTGCTCGGCGATATGCACTGCCCGGGCGTTGCTGCGGGAAAAGACGCCGCCGCCCAACCCGTAAATGGAATCGTTGGCAATGGCCACCGCTTCTTCGTCGCTGTCGTATTTAATGACACAGACGACGGGGCCGAAGATTTCTTCCTGGGCGATGCGCATGGAATTCTTAACGTCCGTAAAGATCGTGGGAGAAAAATAGTATCCACCCTCCAGACCGGGCATCGCCACCCGCTTTCCGCCGGTGAGCAGCGTTGCGCCTTCTTCTTGTCCGATCTTGACGTATCTTTCTACGGTGGCCAGTTGGGTGGCATTGGCCAGTGGCCCGATGTGGCTGTCGGGCAGAAGCTGGTAGCCGACACGGAGTTCCTCCGTCCTTTTCTTCATTTTCTCAATGAATTCATCATAAATCTTAGCCGAAACCAGGACACGGGTTCCCGATTCGCAAACCTGACCCTGGTGAAAAAAGGTCCCGAAACAGGCGCCGGTGACCGCCAGATCCATGTCGGCGTCATCGAGGATGATGTTCGCCGACTTCCCGCCCAGTTCCAAAGTGACCTTCTTTACCGTATCGGACGCCATCTTCATGATTTCGCGGCCGACCTCCGTGCTGCCGGTGATGGCGATTTTGTCCACGTCCGGATGGGTGCACAGGATCTTACCCAGCGCTGCGCCCGGTCCGGGGAGAACATTGATGACGCCTCCGGGGATGCCCGCCGCCTGAGCGGCCTCGGCGATAATCAGTGCCGTAAGGGGTGTGGAAGTGGCCGGTTTCAGCACGATGCTGTTGCCCATGATGATCGCCTGGGCGATCTTCCAGAAGGCCATACTCGCGGGAAAATTCCAGGGGACGATCCCGACGCACACACCGATGGGTTCCCGGCGGATCCATTCCCGGCCGGGTGCAAACACATTGCCCGAATAGGGGATTTCTTCCTGCCAGGGAAAATCGCGGCTGGCGTAATAACCCAGGTTGCGCAGGATCCCGGATCCCAGCATTCCCCAGTATTTGGAGAGCTTGATTACATGTCCGGCATCCTGAGATTCCGTGACAGCCAGTCGCAGGGTCTGCTGATTGATCTGATCGGCAAAATCATAAATTTTGTCCGCCCGGGCAGCGGGGCTTAAGTTGCTCCAGACCCCGCTGTTGAAAGATCTTCTGGCGGCGGCAATCGCTCTTTCGACATCCGCCTTGCCCGCTTTCGCCACGGTGGCAAAGGGGGCTCCTGTTCCCGGATCAATGGTTTCAAATACATCGCCGTTTGCCGCTTCCACAAACTCCCCGTCAATAAATAATTTGTAATGATCCACGATCTTTTCTCCTCTTTATAAAATTGAAATCCCGGCCCGGGATGAAATCATGAGCGTGCTTTGTTTGATGGGTCACAGCGGATCAGGGATAATTCCCGCCCGAAGGGGGGCGGAAATTATCCCGACGCCGGAATTTCTCGTTTTTCATGTAAGACTGACCGGAATTAATCCGTGAGGGGATTTATTCCTTATAGTCTTCCGCTTTCATCCTGACAACCTCGACCACCGGAGTGCCGGGTGCAGCGCCGGAATTTTTCGGATCCTGAGTCAGTTTCCTTACGGTCTCAAATTCCTTGTCCGTTTTTGCCCACCAGACCTGCAGGACCGGCGGATTCAGTTTCCCGTCTTTGGTAACCGTCTGGGTAGAACACATCATTTTTTGTCTGCCGTCGGATGTCATTCCGAAAACCGTTGCGGGGACTTCATTGCCCAGAAGCGGATAGGCCTTGGGGAAAGCTTTTCTTACGGCTCGAACCTCCGTCGTACCGGCTGCCTGAACGGCGCGGGCGATCGCCAGCACGGCGCCGTAATGCAAAGCCACTTCCCAGGTGTACATTCCCTTGTAATTTTCCTTGAATGTCTTGGTAAACCAGGGAGTGATCGCCGAGGGAAGATCATTGACCGTGCCGACGGCAATACTATTGTACAGCAGCTGATATCCCTTGAGGATAGCCGACATCTGATCGACCTGCGCCTGATCGATAAATACAAACCCGCCTTTGTATCCCAGATTTCTGGCCTGTTCCACCATGAGAGCCGATGTTGCCGAAGGACCGCCGATCAACAGGACATCGGGTTTGGTGGAAAGAACGGCGGTAAGCTGCGAAGAAAAATCCGTTTCCGTGTACATGTTGGCCGGCTTCACGGCCGTGATCTTGCCGCCCAGCTGCTGGAAGTATTTGGAGAAGAAGTCCGTCCATTCCACACCGTAAACTTCGTTGGTCACGACAATGCCGGCCCGTCGGTAGCCCTGATCATAAGCCCATTTGGTAAAGACCTGAGCATAGATGCTGAAGGTCGGCGGGATCGTGATGGTCAATTCATTGCCTTGCTTGGCTAAAGCCGGAGAGCTCGTATAGGCCATCATAATGAATTCCCGTCCCCTCTCCCGGTTGATATTCATCATGCCGTAGGCCAGAGCGGTAATCGGCTGAAAGATGGCGATGGCCTTGTATTGCTCCTGCAGCCTTCGTGCATTGTTCACCGCCTGAGTCGGATCGATCCGGTCATCGAGTTTGACCAGCTTCAATGTATAGGTTTCGCCTTTGATCTTGATTCCCCCGACCTTGTTGATCTGGTTCACGGCCATATCCATGCCGTTTACGCAGTTGATGCCGTATTCCGCTGCGGGACCGCTGAGAGGTCCGCTAAAGCCGATAATAATGTCTTTCGCCGCCGCGGGGGTGCCCCATACGAACAACGCCGCAACCATCGCCATTAAACAACCTATCATCTTAAATCGTTTCATGTTTCCTCCCCATTTAAATGAATATCTTATGCACCCTATTGTGCATGAAGATTAGATTGATACAGGATGAAAACCCTTTCATTTTCCTTGTTCTATTTTGATAGTGAAACAGCGCAATCAGCCAAATCGATTACAAATCGATGGAAACGGTAAGTCTTTATTTCAGAATGAAATTTCTATGACGCGGATTTACCATTTGATAAAACAGCCGTCAAATGATATCAGTGTTTCAGGCAAAATAGTGTTTTACTCTAAAACACGAAATATTTAATTTGAATCTTAGGCTGTTTTAGGAAAGCGAGGACCGCGATCCCGCGAAACGAACAACCCTGTCAAGACACTCCGGAGATTCATGACCATGAACAAGAAAGACAAAGCAGTTTCGGCTTTATTGGCCGTTTTCCCCACCGCGGCTGCCTTCACCGCTTTTTCAGAAAATACGGAAAATGCCAGCACATTAAAAACGGTGCTTGATTACGCAAAAAGAGAGGGGATTACCGCTTCCAATAAAAGCAGGGATGTGGCTGATTTTATTCGCCGACACGCTCGTTCGCCGGAGACCTGTACGCCTCCGGAACACCTCAATTTCGAGCAGTTGCTTGGGAAAAAAAATGACTTGCTGAAGCTCAAGATGTCGATTCGCTCCTTAACGGACCGCGTGAACAGTCTGCTCGCCGATACTCAGATCGATCTGCCCCGGGTCAGCAACTCCATGCTGACGCGCCTGAAGAAGGAGCCGGCCGATACGGACTATAAGCAAAATGTTTTAAGAAGTCTCGCCTTCTGGCTGGGTCATGAACGGGCCGAATTGGGCCCCCAGTGGAATTATGAAACGCTGCAAAAGCTCTGTCGGGAAAGCGAGGCCACGGAGCAAGTCTATCATGAAGGCGTCCGCATCGGCGTCGCTCTTTACAGCCGGGGTGAGGTCATCGATCATGAGATCGTCGGCTGGTTGAGAAAGACGCTGAAACAATATATCGAACAAGCTCTGGGTCATTTTATTTACGGGCGTTGGGGAAAAGTGCGTTCCCACGACATTACGACCTTGTACGTCGATTTTCCCAAAGAGGACAAAGCGGGCGATCCGGCGGCTTACCGGCTGTGCCTACGCAGCGCCATCTCGCTCGCTCACCAGATCTCGATCCGCTGGGCTCTATCCAAGTACTGCACGAAAAACAGATTCCTGGCCATCGGCGTTGCCGCGGGCGAATATACCACTGTCGACAACTATCTTCTGCCCATCCTGAATGCCAAATTGCCCGGCGACCCCGTCATCCGGGTCACCGATTATGTAAGACAGTGTTTGTTGATCAATGATATTCGCGCCATCCTCCATGAGCGCTCCCACGAAACCACGCTTTTTAACGGGGAGGCCCTGACCATCTGGTCGGTCGTCGGATTTTGGAGCACGCTTTATTTCGATTTTGTCCCCGAGTTGCTGGAGGACCCCATACTGAAAAACGATCCGAAAGCCAGAGAAGCTCTGATCCGTTTATTATATTTTCCTCAGAAAGAGGCGGAGAAGGCCGTGGAGTTTTCCAGGCCCAATGCCGTCACGACATTCTTCAAGTTCCCCCATAATGCGCTCCTGGGGATTGAAATCGCCAAGACCCTCTATTATCGCCGCCGTTTCCGGGAAGCTTTGGAGATCCTGCGCATTGTGCTGAGCATCAACCCCACGGACATCACCGCGAGAACCCTGCGCATGGTCCTCACGCGCAACCTGGCCCTGGACGCTCCTTCCTACGCCATCTTCGAAAATCTGCTTCAGCAAATAGAGCAGGATGCGATCTGCGTTGAGGATTCCGGAAAATCGGAGGACTACTATTGCGAGTTTGCGGTCGTTTATATGGTCAAAGCCATGCAGACGCTGAGGTATGCCCGTCTGGGCAGGGGATCATTCGACGGGCAGCAGGATCTCGTTCAAAGCAAGAAAGTTGTCTTCACCGCTCTGGAAACTGCGGAAATGCTCTTTAAGCGGGCTCTTGCCGTATCGCCCCTGCCGATCCGGTCCTATTATCTTTTGAATACCGTCAAGGTCCTCACGGCGGTGCTCGCCGGCGATGATAACCTCTTTACCGATCCCCGCAGCCTTCTCACGAACAAACACGGGATTGTCTGTCAAGCGTCCAGCGACCTCCACTGGCAAAGTGATTACGCCAGAGAGAATGGCTCATCGGCGTTTTCCTATGATTTCCTGGAACGTCTGATGATCACGAGGGGAATCATTCATGATGACTCCGTTTCCCTGGAAGCTTACCGGCCGACCACTTATTTCTGCCATGCCGCATCCATTTGGGATTTCCTGCCTGCCCGGACAGTGGGTGTTGCCAAGAGGACCCTGAAAATGCTGTATGATGCCCGGGAAATCGCCAGGAGCATGGACAAAGACGATATTTATATTTATTCGTTTACGAGAACTTACGGGGAAATGATGCCGGTGAAAGAGTTCGTGCAGCATATGGACAAAGCAATCAAAATGATCGAACAGAGAACCGGCGAAAATCTTTATGCCCGGGCGGATGACGAGGTGATTATGGATACGGAAGATGCCCCGCCGCTCCTCCTGACGTTGAATTTCTGAAAAAGATGAGAAGCCGGCGTCATCTGGAATTGCCATAAAGGTGAAAGTAAGTCCGGCATTTCAATTCATCTTTCTCCATTCCGGGACCGCCGTCCTGCCGTTCTGGACCCTTATTTGCGTGCGGTTTTCCTTTTTGCGGCTTTGCCGGCCGATTCCCGGATTGACGCGTCGCACGTGCAGGGATCGAACGGGCGCGTCGGGATGAGCCCCAGATCCCTAATCATCTCATGATCCAGCTCACTTATTCTTCCCGTGGTTGTCAGATAATTTCCCGTCATGAGTGAATTTGCTCCGGCGATGATTCCGAGCGGCAGGAGCTGCCGCAGGTTCTTTTCTTTGCCGCCGCAGAGTTTGATGTCCTTATCCGGAAGCATAAAGCGATAGACAGCAATCGTCATGAGGATTTCCATGGGCGCGAGCGGATGCACGCAATCGAGCGGCGTGCCCTTGATGGGGTTTAAGATGTTGATCGGGACGGAATCGACATCGAGCTCTCTTAGCGTTTCGGCAAGTTCGATACGGTGGGTGACGCCTTCGCCCATGCCGATGAGCGTACCGGCGCAGACGGACAGCCCCGCCGCCCTGGCGGCACGGATGGTTTCCACATCTTCTTCATAGTCGTGCGTCGTGCAGATATTTTTAAAATAGCTGCGGGCCGTCTCCAGGTTGTGGTGATAGCGAAAAAGCCCGGCGGCGGCAAGATCGCGGGCCCTGGCCGCATCGAGGATGCCCAGTGAAGCACAGGGGCGAATGCCGATTTTGTTCATGCCTGCGACGGCCTTGACAATGCTCCCCCATTCCTTTTGCGCTTTGACGCGCTTGCCGCTCGTGACGATGCCGAAGAATTCCGCCCCGTCTTTTTTGGCCTGGTTCGCTTCGGCGAGAATCTGTCCGGCCGGCTTCAGCGGATAGGAAGGAACATCCGTTGCGTAATGAGAAGACTGCGCGCAGAATTTGCAGTCTTCCGAACATTTGCCGGACTTCGCGTTCGTGATGGCGCAGAGAATGATTGCTTTGCCTTTGAAATGCTCGCGGATTTCCGTGGCCGCGGCGAAAACGCGATGCGGATCGGCCGATCCTTCAATAAACAGTTCCAGCGCTTCGGCGGCGCTGATGCCCTCTCCCCGAAGAGCTCTGTTTTTCAGTTTTTCAATAAGGTCCATGGTGAATGCCTTCCCCGGTTTCCGGGGTTCATAATTTAAAAGGGCCGGTCTGTCAATTACAAATGGTAGTCCCCCGCCGCTTCCGGCTGATAGAGGATTTCGTCGATCCGCAGTCTTCTCATTCCCGCGGGCACGGTCCATTCGACGATGTCCCCGATCCGGTAGCCCAGCAGCGCCATGCCCAGCGGCGCCAGAATGGACAGCCTGTTTTCCGTCGCGGCCGTTGCGCTCGGGAAGACCAGCGTGAAAGTCATCTTTTCACCGGAATCCGCATCCGTAACCGTGACCCGGGAATTCATGGTGATCACATCGCGCGGAATGTCATGCGAGTCAACCAGTTTTGCGCTGTAGAGTTCCTTTTCCAGAAGATCAAGAGCGGCCTGATTGGCTTTGCGCGACAGGCGCAGGCCCTCGATGAGGTCGACGAGCCGGTCCATGTCAAATTGTGTGATGTGTATCGTGCGTGCTGCCGTCATACTGCGTCCTCCTTTTGCTCTTTGTCCTCTTTAAAGGGTCGGGATAAAATGAACCACTGCTGCGGTTAAAAACGATTCTTGCGTAAAACAGAACGCCTCGGGAAGGCGAACAGGATGTCTTCCCGAGGACGATGATACCCTAGCACAGTTTGCGGAGGAAGAACAGGCGCAAAATATTCAGAAACACGAACCGTCCCGAGAAGGCGGCCACTTTCTTTCGTTGTAATGCGAATCGTCTTTTGATATGGCATCGTGAAACAATGAACAGGATGGACCAGTGAGTCGGGGAATTTTTATCATCGGCACGGATACGGATGTCGGGAAAACGGTGGTTTCCGCCGGGCTGATGTATTTGCTGCTGAAGAAAAAAGTACAGGCTGCCTATTTTAAGCCGGTGGCCAGCGGAGAGGTGAAGGTCGGGAACGCGGCACTGCCCGCCGATGCGGCTTTTGTCCGGGCTGTTTCGGGTTTTGCCGAAAGAGCCGAGCGGGTGACGCCTTTTGCTTTTGCCGATGCCGTTGCCCCGCATCTGGCCGCGCGTCTGACCTCGCGCCCCATTGAACCGGACGTTATTCAAAATAGTTTAGACGACTTAAAGAACCGTTATGACGTGATTGTCGCGGAAGGAGCGGGGGGGCTCGCCATTCCGCTCAATGATGAGGGCTTCATGCAGTATGATCTGATCCGCCGGCTGAATTTTCCGTGTCTGCTCGTGTGCCGCGCCGGCCTCGGGACGATCAATCATACACTGCTCACGCTCCACATGGCGAAAAGTGCCGGGCTCACCGTAAAAGGAATTGTGATCAATTGCGCGGGAGAATCGGTAATTGAGCAGGACAATATCCGGATGATCCGGAGGCTCTCCGGGATCGATGCAATTTTCACCGTGCCGCCTGTTATCGGAATGAACAGCGGGATTCTGCAGGCGGGCAATCTTCGGGACGTCTTTCTGCAAAATATCAATATCGACGATATTTCAGCCTTGATGGACCATGTTTAAGGACCGCCGGATGTTTGATCAAAAGCTTCAGCAAATCAAGGCCGCCGGTCTTTACAGGGAAATGAGATATCTGCAGTCGCCGCAGGGAGCCCATGTGCGCATCGGGGGCGAGGATATTCTGATGCTTTCCTCCAACAGCTATCTCGGCTTGTGTGCTGATTTGCGCCTCAAGCAGGCGGCCCGGGACGCGATTGAAAAATTCGGCACCGGCTCCGGCGGGTCGCGTCTGACCACCGGCAGCTGCGAAATCCACAAAGAACTGGAAGCAGAAATCGCCGCCTTCAAGGGGACCGAAGCGGCGCTGGTTTTTAATACCGGTTACATGGCGAACGTCGGCGTTCTCTCCGCCATCGCCGACAAAAGCTGGGTGATTTTTTCCGACCGGCTCAACCATGCGAGCATCATTGACGGCTGCCGGCTTTCCGGCGCCGAGGTTATCGTTTACGAGCACGCCGATCCGGCGGATCTGGAGAGGAAGGCCGCCTCCTGCCGGGGCAGGCGCGGCCTGATCGTCACGGACGGACTCTTCAGCGTCGACGGCGACATCGCGCCCTTGCCGGCCCTTGTGGAAATTGCCCGCAAATATCGGCTGTTGCTGATGGTCGATGATGCGCATGCCACCGGCGTTCTGGGGGCAAAGGGCGGCGGGACGGCGGACTACTTCCACCTTACGGACGGCATCGACATCGCCATGGGAACGTTCAGCAAAGCTCTGGCCTCCGAGGGAGGGTTTATCGCCGGCAGCCGCGCCCTGATCGATTACCTCGCCAACACCGCCCGCAGTTTTATTTTTTCGACGGCACTGTCGCCGGCCACGATTGCCGTATCGCTGGCCGCGATCAATATTGTCCAAACGGAACCCGGAAGGCGCAAAACGTTGCTGGCCAATGCCGCGTGGTTCCGGGAAAAGCTTCGCGCTAACGGTTTCGACGTGTCGGATCATCCGACGCCGGTCATTTCGGTTATGCTGGGCCGCCCGGATCTGGCAGTCGAATTCAGCGAGCGGTTGATGGGCAAACGAATTTTCGTTTCCGCCATTCGCCCGCCGACGGTGCCACAGGGCACCAGCCGCCTGCGGATCAACCTGATGGCCACGCATACAAAAGAGGACTTGTCACGGGTGCTGGTCTGCCTGGAAAGCATCGGGCGGGAGCTTCGTGTCATCCGGTAGAAGGGAAGAGAAAAACCATGAACATGCTTCAGCAAAAAGATCTGCAATACATCTGGCATCCCTGTTCACAGATGAAGGACTATGAAGAATTTCCGCCGATCGTCATTGAGCGGGGTCAGGGTGCCTATTTATACGACACGGACGGGAAAAGTTATCTGGACGCCGTATCGTCGTGGTGGGTGAATCTCTTCGGCCACGCCAACGCGAGACTTTCCGGCGCCCTGGCGAGACAGGCACAGATGCTCGAACACGTCATCTTTGCCAATTTCTCGCACGAGCCCGCCGTCGATCTCGCGGAAGAAATCGTCCGGATCACCCCTCCGGGGCTTACCAAAGTCTTCTTTGCGGACAACGGATCAGCGGCGGTGGAAGCGGCGCTGAAAATGAGTTTCCACTATCACCAGCAGACCGGTCATCCGGGCAAGACAAAGTTTGCCGCCCTCACGGACGCCTATCACGGTGAAACACTGGGCGCCCTGTCCGTGGGCGACCTCGACCTCTACAGCAAAATTTACAGGCCGCTGATGATGAATACGTTCCGGGCGACAGGCCCCGATTGCTACCGTTGCCCTTATGGTCAGGATCGCCGGGCGTGTGATGCGCCATGTTTTGAATCCCTGGAGCGGCTCGTGACGGCGCATGCCGATGAAATCTGCGGCATTATTGTCGAGCCGCTGGTGCAATGCGCGGCGGGGATGAAGATTTATCCGCCCGGGTATCTGAAAAAACTGAGGCGGCTTTGTACAGAGCATCATATCCACTTCATTGCCGATGAAATTGCCGTGGGTTTCGGCCGGACCGGCAAAATGTTCGCCTGCGAACACGCCGGGATCCGTCCTGATATTCTGTGCTTGTCCAAGGGCATCACAGCCGGCTATCTGCCGCTGTCGCTGGTCGTGACGACGGATGACATGTATTCGGCTTTTTATGCGGATTACACGGAACTCAAGGCCTTTCTCCATTCCCACAGCTATACGGGCAACGCCCTGGCCTGCGCCGTCGCCCGGGAGTCGCTCGCCATTTTCCAGGATGACCAGGTGCTGGCCAAAAATGAAATCAAGTCGCGTCTCATTGCCGAAAAGGTAACCCGGCTGTTTGCCGGTCATCCCCGCCTGGGCGAATACCGGCAGCTGGGCATGATCGGAGCCCTGGAACTCGTGGCCGATCCGCAGACGAAGCAGGCCTTTGACTGGCGGGAGCGCGTGGGCTATGGCATTTACCGGATCGCTCTGGCGAAGGGTGTTCTCCTTCGCCCCCTGGGCAACGTTATCTATTTCATGCCGCCTTACGTTGTGGAAGAGGAAGACATCGAAAAAATGGTGACGGCGGCTTTTTCATCCATTAACGAGTATTTCCGGCTTTAACCCGCATCGTGGGAGCCGCGAGAGGAATTATCTTTAAAATTCCATCGTTTGCCTTCCCTTCAGGAAGTGCTTGACATTTTGAGGTCAGACACTAAAATAAGCCCATTTCGCAGTCCATCGTGTTTTCAAACCACTCCCGTACGGAAGTGGAGGAGGTATTTAAGGAATGAAGAGAGTATTGCTGTTTCTTGTGACCAATATCGCCGTGATTGTGGTTTTGAGCATTGTCATCAGAATCCTCGGCGTTGACCGGTTCCTCGATGCCAACGGCATCAATTATGTAAGCCTTCTGATCTTTGCGGCCGTATTCGGGTTCGGCGGTTCGTTCATTTCGCTCGCCATCTCGAAGTGGATGGCCAAGCGGGCGACCGGCGCCGAGGTGATCGTCCAGCCGCGTTCCGCCATAGAAATCTGGCTGGTGGACACTGTAAAAAAGCAGGCGGGCCAGGCGGGAATCGGCATGCCCGAAGTGGCGGTGTTCGATTCGGATTCGCCCAACGCCTTTGCCACCGGTATGAATAAAGACAAGGCGCTGGTGGCGGTCAGCACCGGGCTCCTGCGGACGATGAAGCGCGATGAAGTCGAGGCGGTGCTGGGCCACGAAATCAGCCATGTGGCCAACGGCGATATGATTACGCTCAGTCTGATCCAGGGCGTCGTCAACACGTTTGTGATCTTTATTGCGCGCGTCGTCGGATATTTTGTCGATCGCGTCGTTTTGAAAAATGAAGAAGGCCGGGGGCTGGGCTTCTTTATCACCACCATTGTCGCTGAAATTGTCTTCGGAATTCTGGCGAGCGTCATCGTTCTGTGGTTCAGCCGGAAAAGGGAATACGCGGCGGACGCGGGCGGCGCAAAGCTCGCGGGCACAGGCAGCATGATCGCTGCATTGGAAAGCCTGCAGCGCAGCATTTATGAACCGCTGCCGGATCAGATGAAAGCGTTCGGCATTGCCGGCAAACCGTCCAAGCACGGATTGAAGCTGCTTTTTATGACGCATCCTCCGCTCGAAGACCGCATTGAGGCCTTAAAACGTTCCGCCGGACAGGTGGCCTGAGCGCGGGGACTGAAGCATTAAAAACAAGAAGGAGGGGACGCGGGCGTTCCCTCCTTCTTTATTCCCTCGTCGCCGGAAGCCTTGCGGACGGGCCTGAACCGGCACGAAGCTGAGGGGGCGTTTCCGGTCGTTGATGCCGGGATTTCCCGCGGATTAAGATCCTAAGTATTCTTTCCTTGCTCAGAGACGGATGAAAAAGGCGAGCGCACCCGCCGCGTCTTCGCCCGGACGACAGCCGCTTCAGGCGTGGTTTCTGAGCTGCAACTCCAGCGGGTGGGGATTCAGATAAACCTGTTCCTTCAGGTAGGGCTGATCATATTTTCTGACGTAATGGCTGATGAGTGTGACGGGAACAATCAGCGGCAGGTATCCCCGCTGATAATTGCCGATGACGTCCAGCAATTCCTGCTTCTCATCGGCGTCCAGCCGTTCTTTAAAATAGCCCATCATGTGCTGTAATACATTGGTGTTCTTTTTCGGCGTCGTTTTCAGTTTCAGCGCGTCCAAGAGGAGTGACTCATACTGCCGGAAAAGATCCCGATGGCTGAGATTTTTTTGTCCGGCGACCAGCTTTCCCATTTCCCGGTAGAGTTTCGTGCTGTGCGACAAAAGCAGGAGTTTATGGCGGGAATGAAAATCGACCAGCGCTCCCCGACCGGATCCCGCGTTGCGGATTTTCCGCCAGCGCTGAAGCGTAAAAATTCTTTCAATGAAATTTTCGCGAAGGCCCGCGTCATGGAGCCGGCCTTCGTCTTCAACCGGCAGCCCCGGGAAGTGCTCCATGAAAATCCGGGCAAAGATTCCCACGCCCGATTTGGCCGGGATGCCGTTGTCCGCATAGACCTTGACCCGCTCCATCCCGCTCGATGGTGAATCACTCTTGAAAATAAATCCGCAGAGATCTTCTTTTTCCAATTGCCGGACGCGATCTTTCGACCAGCGGATCATCATGTCCGTCATATCTTCCCGGGTGAGGCGGGTGACCAGACGTGGGGCATCCGTGTTTCCTATAAGCCGCATGGCTTCCCGGGGAACTCCCATGCCGGATTCCGCTTCCGGACAGACGGGCACGTAATCCACGTACCGGCCCAGGGTGTCGTGAAGAAAACGGTCCAGCTTATGCCCGCCGTCATAGCGGACGGGATTTCCCAGAAGACAGGAACTGATGCCGATTCTTATTTTATCCATGGCGATTCACTTTCACGTCCGAATTTTAGCAGCAGATGATTTTCATGTCAATCGCCGTCGGATGGCCCGGTCCGTGCCCCAAGAAATATGTCTTGCAAAGATCCGTAACTGTGATTAAGTGCCGGCAAAGGATTCATTCCGCATATGAATATCAGTCGAATCGCGCCCTCTTTGGCGGCGGCTCTCTAAATTAATTAATGTGTCGGGACCCGTTGTGCAAAATATTGCGTTAACCAGCAACCTGAATTTCTTTTATTATATCGTTCTTTTTGCAATTTACTGCTTTATCGGATGGGCGGTAGAGGTTATTTACCGGTCCGTCTCGCAGCGGAAATTCGTCAATGCGGGATTTCTGTTTGGTCCTTTCATTCTCATTTATGGTTTCGGGGCGTTCCTCGTCATTGTTTTGCAGCACCTCTTTCAAGACTGGCCTATCGCAGCGCGTTTTATTGCTTTCGGTCTGGCCGTCACGGCCATGGAATATCTGGTCGGCCTGTTGTCGGAAAAAATATTCAAGCTGACGCTCTGGGACTATTCAGGAAACCGGTTCAACCTGCATGGTTATGTCTGTCTGCAGTTTTCAATCATCTGGACGCTCCTGGCCGTGGGCTTCGTCACCTGGATTCATCCGATCGTCCTGCAATGGGTGGCCGGGTTCAACGAAGTCTTTGTCCGGATTGCGGCGATCGTTTTCCTGGTCTATTGCTGGATCGACTATACATTTTCCGTGATGTCGCTGGCCGCTTTCCGGCGTGGTGTGGCTTATATTTACGACCAGTATTTCAACTTAAGCAACGCCGAAATTGAAAACAATCTGAAATCGTTTCAGCGCCTGCGCGACGCGTTTCCCGACCTGAATAATTATATCAATGAAAATATTAACCGGAAGATCCGTTCCCGGATCAATTCCCTCCTGAAGCCGATTCAGGAGAAAATATTCCTGGAAATGGCGGACAGAAAACCCTTTGAAAAAGAATACTACGAAATCGTGCAGGATATCCTGCAGCACGAAGAGTTCCTGAAGCTCAAAGACTTTTTTCATCATAACTCGTCGATCTATGCCCATGTCAATGACGTGGCTTATTTTTCCTACCGGATCAGTAAATATTTCAAGCTGGACTACCGATCGACCGCCCGTGGGGCGCTGTTGCATGACTTCTTTTTATATGACTGGCGCAATCACGACGTTCCGGATCTGCCCCGGGAAAAATTCCATGGGCTTGCGCATCCGGCGATCGCCGTGGCCAACGCCAAGAAATATTTTTCAGTGAACGAGATTGAAGAGGATATCATAAAAAGACACATGTGGCCCCTGACGCTGGTGCCTCCCAAATATAAGGAGTCCTATATCGTATCCTTTGCTGACAAATACCTGTCGTCCCGGGAATTCATCAACGAATACAAAAAGCGGCTCAACGAGCGACAGGAAAAAAAGACCGAGAATAAAAAGAATAAAATAAAAATAGAAGAGTAAAAGAAAGGGACATTCCATGGTTGACAAAAGCAAGCGTTATCGACGCACGTACGTGCCGCTGGAAAAGCTGGCGACGCTCACGGGGCGGGCAATCGAATTCACAAACATCGCCGAGATGTTCCTGGCGCGCGTCCGGGAAAGCCCGGATCAGCCGCTCGTTTATTACTACGACGACGTCATTACCTATGCCCAGGTGAATGACCGGGCCAATGCCGTCGCGCACTACCTCGCCGAGAAGGGCGTTGGGAAGGGCGACATCGTTTCCGTGATGATTCTGAATTCCCCGGAGATCTACTACACGATGTTCGGGGCCCAGAAACTGGGAGCCGTTACGGGCGCGGTGAATTACATGCTCAAAGGACCGGAGATCGCTTACGTGCTGGAAGATTCCAAGCCGAAGGTGGCCTTCGTGGGCAGCGACTACATGGATGAATTTGCCAAGGGCTGGCAGGTGTCCACGCACAAACCGGTTGTCGTCGAAGTCGTGACCGGCATCGAGCATTCCGCCAAAATCGCCGAGACGACCCTGGCGGACATTCTGGCCCGTTACCCGGCCGATGAAACCCTGGTGCCGCAATCGCCGGATGACCCGGTGATGCTGTTGTATTCGTCCGGAACGACGGGTATGCCCAAAGGCATTCTGCTTTCTAACCGCAATGAACTGACCATCTGCAAGGGCAAGGCCATTTTTGGCACCAGCCTGCCCGGCGATGTCTTTCTGATTATTCTGCCGATGTTCCATGTGAATCCGCTTTGCGTCTGGACCTATCCGACCATCTACCAGGGGCTGACGCTCTGCATCCGCCGGACCTTTTCGCCCGCGGATTTCTGGCCAACGCTGACCCGCTACGGCATTACCACCGTTCAGGGCGTACCGGCCATGTACGCCTATATCTACAATGCCGCCGATCCCAAAATGATCGAATTCGACAAACTGAAATTGAGGATGGCCTTCACCGGAGCCGCGCCCATGCCGGTGGACCTGATTCACGGTTTCAAGGAAAAGTACGGCGTCGAGGTGGTGGACGGCTATGGCCTCACGGAAGCGACCGGCGTCTCGACGACGTCGTCGCTGATTCCCCAGAACATCGGCTCCATCGGCATGGCGTTTCCGGGCCTGGAGGTCGAAATCATGGACGATGAAAACAATATCCTGCCCTACGGCGAGCGCGGCGAAATCTGCGTCGGGGGCGACGCCGTCATGATCGGTTATTTGAACAAACCGGAAGCCACGGCCGAGTCGCTGAAAAACGGCTGGCTGCACACCGGCGATATGGGACACATGGATGAAATGGGATATGTTTATATTTCCGGTCGCAAGAAGGAAATGATCAACCGGGGCGGCGAAAACATCTATCCCCGCGAGATTGAGATCCCGCTGGAGAAGCACCCGAAAATTGCTGAAGTCGCCGTGATCGGCGCTCCCGACAAAGCGCTGGGTGAGCGCGTCCGGGCCTGTATCATTCTGGAAAAAAACTGCGAGATGACGGCGGAGGAGGTCAAAACCTATCTTGCCGATAAAATCGCCAAATATAAACTGCCGGAATTTGTAGAGTTCATGAAGGATTTCCCGAGAAATCCGACGGGCAAAATTTTGAAGCAGGAGCTGAAGAAAAAATTCTAGGTGCAGGGAACGGGCGGTTGTCTTATCCGGTCTTCTCCTTAAGCGTGGCCTGTGCATCCAGAATTTCGCGTATCTTCTGCGACAGGTCCTCGATGCGAAACGGTTTCTGGATCAGTCCGGAACAGCCTGTGTCCAGAATCCTCTGGGCCTCTTCGCTTCCGCTGTATCCCGTGGACAAAATAACCTTGACGTGAGGATTGATGGCCTTCAACTGGTTGTAGGTTTCGGCGCCGTTTAGCCCGGGCATGATCATGTCTAAAAGGACGAGATCAATCTTTTCCTTATGGAGGGCATAAAGCGCGACGGCTTCCCGGCCGCTTCCCGCTGTGAATATTTTGTACCCCAGACTGATTAAAATGTCCCGGCAGACGTCGATGACGGACGATTCGTCGTCGACCAGCAGGATCGCTTCCTGTCCGGTCAGAATTGCTTTGACTTCATAATTTTCTTTGGGCACCTCCTTGTCGGAGGTCGCGAGGTATATGGTGAAGGTCGTGCCCTTTCCCGGCTCGCTTGCCACGGTGATGATCCCTCCGTGTTCCTTGATGATGCCGAAAGCGGACGCCAGTCCCAGGCCCACGCCCCGGACCTTTTCTTTCGTCGTAAAGAACGGTTCAAAAACCTTTTGCCGCGTTTCTTCGTCCATTCCCAGACCGGTGTCCGTAATGCTGATTTTCATGTAGTCTCCCGGTTCGAGATCCCCAAAGCGAGATGACCGGCCGACCGCGGTATTTTCGGTTTCCACATAGATGTCTCCGCCCTGGGGCATGGCCTGTCCGGCATTGACCAGCAAATTGAGGATGACCTGCTCGATCTGGATGCGGTCCACCTCGACGGTCCAGGGTTTCTTTTCGTATTTCTGATGCACGGCGATTTCCTTCTTGGTTCGGCCGAATAAATTGACGGTCCTGGCAATCAGGGTGTTGATGTCCGTTGCTTTCAGTTCATAGCGGCCGCCGCGGGCAAATCCCAGCAGTTTGCCGGTGAGGTCCGCGCCGCTTTGCACGAGCGCCTGGATATTGATGAGTTTTTCGAAATCGGCATGAACCGTATCGGTCTTCAGGAGCAAGAGAGAAATATATCCCTGAATGCCCATGAGGATATTGTTGAAGTCGTGAGCGATGCCTCCGGCGAGCCGGCCGATGGCTTCCATCTTTTGCGAGTGGAGCAGCTGCAATTCCAGACGCTTACGTTCCGTCACCTCGCGGGCGTTAATGATGATGCCGCGGATGGCCGGATTATGGAGACAATTGCTCCCCAGCGCTTCCAGGCAGGTCCAGTCGCCGGCGGCGGTGCGAAAGCGGAATTCCGTGGCGATTCCCGTATTCTGGTAAAGGACCAGATCTTTAAGTTCGGTGATGATCGTCTCTGCATCGTCCGGATGGATGAAATCCAGACAGCTCCTGCCGACCAAATCCGACTGATCATACAGCAGAGTACTTTTAACCGACGGCGACACATATTGAAAGGTCCCCTGCTCGTCCACAACGGCAATGATGTCCGACGATCTGGCCAGCAATTCCTGGAGGCGTTCCCGGGACTCCCGGAGTTCTCTTTCCGCCTGTGTGCGGTCGGTGATGTCCAATAGGGAGACAACGGATCTTTGTGTTCCGGGTATCATCGTCGCCGCGAGCTGAATATCCTTCACGACGCCGCTTTTGGTAATGAAGCGGGTATCATATTGACGCGGAGGCGCCGACGGATCGGCCAGCCGCTTCTTATGCTGGCTTTTCAGTAATTCGCCGTCTGGAGCGGGAAGGAAGGAATCCCATTGTGTTTTTCCGCCGGTCAGTTCCGCAAGCGTATATCCTGTGAGTTCTTCCATTTTTTTATTGCCGAGCAGGATATTTCTGTCCTGATCGGCAATGCCGATGGCGGTTCCCGCATTCTCAAATACGGTTTGGTAAAGGTTTTGTGTCTCATGCAGAATTTGCCTGGTCTGATTCTGGACGGACACATCCAGGATGGAACCCTGCATATGCGTCACGCGGCCCACAGGGTCGTAAATAAATACCGTTTGGTCCTGAACCCAGCGGACTTCACCTGCGCTGCTGAGCACCCGGTAGCTTTGCTCAAACATCGGGATTTTATTTTTCAGATTTTCGCGAATTTCCAGTTGGAGGCGGCCGATGTCATCGGGATAGGTGATGTCGTACCACGTTTTGCGCCCGGACGTGAAATCCTCCGGCGCATACCCCCATTGAGCAATATTGCCCGAGACATATTCCACCGGCGCTCCATCGGCAAAACGCCAGATGCAGTAGATTACCGGACCGCGGTTGATGGCGGCTTCCAGAGCGTGGAGGCGTTCCACTGCGGTTCTCATGGTGTTGTCTGTCTCGGCCGGTGCGGGATCATTTCGCTTCATAGGAGAGGAACCTTAGAGCGTCGGCGTCGGAAAAGCAATATGAAATTATCGTCATCCGGAGATTCCGCCGACGGCCGTGACGGATTTTTCAGGGATCAGTAAAAAACTGGGGGTGAGGGCGACGCCGATTCGCTCCAGCTGCAGCTTTTCGAATATTTCTTTTTGATTCGAGAGCGCAAAATCTCCGTAGCCGGCTGAAAAACGCCTCTTCAAAAGCTGTTTGCCCTCGCGCCGCAGCTGCCCGTTGATATAGGACATAAGCCAATCGAGGGCGGCATCGGTCATTTCGCTGGCCGTTGCGTCATAGACAACCGCGGCCGTCAGATTGTCTTCATTCGTTTTATTTTTGATGCTCTCCATGACGGCGTTGCCGGAGGTCGCTGCCATGAACACGGCTTCTGTGCACGCGGTGAGAAAGCGGGCCACCTTCGTGCTCTCCAGGCAAAGCCCGCCTGAGAGCCGGACGACTCGTCCGTCCGTTTCCCGGATGGGCAATCTCATAAAGGCTCCCTGCAAAGAAATGAGCGCCGCGGCTTCTTCAATATAACGGTCCGTCTCTTCTTTCCGGGCAGGAGAAAGGGATGTCAGCTTTCTGCGGTAGCCGAGCCGGGAATAGATTTTAGATGCGGGAGGATCAAGAAGAATCTTCTCGATAACGGTGGGGGAATGGACCATGTCCGGCCGGCCTGTCGGTTCTTTCATTTTTGGGTATTCGTGTAGCGCCTTTTCCAGCGGTCCAGTTTCTTGAACGAATCGACAACGACGGCGAGCAGAATATCCATGTCCAAAGGCTTTTCAAAGTAATCGTCGAAACCGGCTTCGCGGCATTCTTCAATTTCAAAAAGCGGCGCCCAGCCGGTGATGGCAAAGATGATCGACACGGGCTTGGTCTTGCGAATCCGGCGACAGAGGTCAATGCCGTTCATGCCGAAAAGCTTCAAGTCCAGAAAAATGACGTCGATCTCGTCCCGCCCGAGAATCTCCAATGCCTGATCTCCGGTTTCCGCGGCAATCACTTCATAGTCTTCCTCGGCGAATACGCCGGAAAACAGCTCTCGGACCGACGCTTCGTCGTCAACGACCAGAATCTTCCCTTTCAAGACGGGTTTCTCCTTTACTGTTTGTTATAACGGACCAATGATTCAAGCTTTTGAACGACCGCGTTTCCCATGTCCTTCGTGCCGGCGAGCCGGCCGGCCGCGGAATAGATATCCTGTGTACGCCAGCCGTCCTTCAAAACCTCCGCCACGGCCTTTTCGATCAGAGCCGCCCCGGAGGGCAGATCGAGCGAGTATCGGAGCATCATCGCGACCGATAGGATCGTCGCCAGCGGATTGGCGATGTTTTTCCCCGCGATGTCCGGCGCCGAGCCGTGAATCGGTTCATACAGGGCCTTGCCCGCCCCGAGGCTGGCCGACGGCAGCATGCCGATGGAACCCGTGAGCATGGCGGCTTCGTCGCTTAAGATATCGCCGAACAAATTGGTGGTCACAATCACGTCAAACTGCGCCGGATTGCGGATGAGCTGCATGGCGCAGTTATCAACGTACATGTGTTTAAGCGTCACGTCGGGATAATCCCGCCCCACTTCCGTGACGACGGTGCGCCACAGCTCCGTCGTTTCCAGAACATTGGCCTTATCCACGGACAGGACATGCTTCCGGCGTCCGCGCGCCAGATCGAAGGCGCGCAGAGCGATGCGGCGGATTTCCTCCTCCGTATAGATCATCGTATTGACGCCGGTGCGGCGGCCTTCCGCATCTTTCACCACGCCGCGCGGCTTGCCGAAGTAAACGTCGCCGGTCAATTCCCGCAGGATCATGATATCGATGCCCTTGATGATATCTGTCTTCAGCGGAGAAGCATCGATGAGCTCGTCAAAGACGACCACGGGCCGCAGATTGGCATAAAGGCCGAGCTTTTCACGCAATCCCAAAAGCGCCCGCTCCGGACGGACGCTGTAATCCAGGCCTTCCCACTTCGGGCCGCCCACAGCGCCCAGCAAAACGGCGTCGCTCGCGAGCGCCAGTTGAAGGCTTTCTTCGGGAAAGGGCGTGCCGCAGGCATCATAGGCGCTGCCGCCGATAAGCCCCTCCGTTATCTTAACGGAGATATGATGGGCGTCGGCGATGAATGTCAACACCTTTAACGCCTCTTCCATAATTTCGGGTCCGATGCCGTCTCCGGCGAAAACGACGATTTTGAATTCTTTGTTCATCATGTTCCCCTCATTTCCTGGCGATATGTTTCATCAGGCCGCCGTCGGCGATGAGCTGCTCCATGAAGGGCGGAATCGGACTGATTGCAAATTTTTGATTTGACCCCGCGACGGTGATGATTCCCGCGGTGCTGTCGATGGTGATGGTCTGCCCCTCGGCAATGGCATCCGCCAGTTCCTTCGATTCGAAAATGGGCAGTCCCATGTTGAAGGCGTTGCGGTAGAAAATGCGCGCGAAACTCTTGGCCACGACGCAGGAGATTCCCGCCGCCTTGATGGCAATGGGCGCATGCTCCCGCGACGATCCGCAGCCGAAGTTTTCACCGCCGAGGATAATGTCGCCCGGCTTCATCTTTTTCATAAAATCGGGGTCCGCGTCTTCCATGCAGTGTTTGGCCAGTTCGGCCGGATCCGATGTGTTGAGGTAACGCGCGGGGATAATGGCGTCGGTATCGATGTTGTCTCCGAATTTCCAGACTTTTCCGGTGAATATCATATGAATTGATCCTCTACATAGCCAGTTCTTCGGGCGACGCAATTCTGCCCAGCACGGCGGAGGCCGCGGCTACGGCCGGACTCGCCAGGTAAACTTCACTCTTGGGATGTCCCATGCGGCCGACAAAGTTGCGGTTTGTCGTGGCCACCGACTTTTCGCCCGCGGCCAGAATGCCCAAATGGCCTCCCAGGCACGCACCGCAGGACGGCGGGCTGATCACCGCGTTGGCTTCCAGGAAGATGTCCAGGAGCCCCTCGGCCATCGCCTGCTTATAGATGAGCGGCGTGGCCGGAACGACAATCAACCGGACGTAGGGGGCGGCTTTACGGTTTTTCAAAATCCGGGCGGCGATCCTCAGGTCTTCAATCCGGCCGTTCGTGCACGAGCCGATCAGCGACTGGTCGATTTTTACCTGGCCCGCCTGACTTATCCCCCGGACGTTGGACGGCAAATGGGGGAACGCCACCTGCGGTTCAAGTTTCGCGGCGTCGATTTCAATGGTCTCGGCGTAAACCGCGTCGGCGTCGGACGCGTAAAATGTGTAGGGACGCTTCGCCCGGCCCTTGACGTATTCTTCCGTCACGGCATCGGGCGCGAAGATGCCGTTTTTGGCGCCGGCTTCGATGGCCATATTGGCCATGGAAAGACGGTCGGCCATCGGCAGCGCGGCAATCGTTTCGCCCGTGAATTCCATTGCCCGGTAAAGCGCGCCGTCCACGCCGATGCGCCCGATGATGTTCAGAATCAGATCCTTGCCCGAAACCCACTTGGCCAGCTTCCCGTAAACGACAAATTTGATCGACTCCGGCACCTTGAACCAGAGTTCACCGGTCAGCATGGCTGCCGCCAGGTCCGTGCTGCCGACGCCTGTCGCAAAGGCGCCCAGCGCTCCGTAGGTGCAGGTATGGCTGTCCGCTCCGACGACCAGATCGCCGGGCAGTACAACGCCTTTCTCCGGCAGGAGCGCGTGTTCCACACCCACCTGGCCGCCTTCGTAAAAATGGACCACGCCGTGTTCGACGGCAAACTCGCGCACCTCTTTGCACTGCTGGGCGGAGCTGATGTCCTTGTTCGGCGTGAAATGATCCAGCACGAGGGCCACTTTACTCTTATCAAACACCTTTTTCCCGCCGGCCGCCCGGAATTCCCGGATGGCAATGGGCGCCGTGATATCGTTTCCCAGAGCAATGTCCACTCGGGCATTAATCAACTGGCCCGGGGCAATGTCCTTCAGATCCGTATGCGCCATTAAGATTTTTTCCGTAATTGTTTGTCCCACGTTATCGACTCCCTGACTGACAAATATGCTGCTTTAAATAATGATAATGAGAAGTTGTCCTTACCCTTTTTTTCAGCTTAATTCAAGTTTAACCTTCTGGGCCCTGTCTTTCAGAAATTCCAGCCGGTTAAGCGCGTTGATGTAAGCCTTGGCGGACGCGACGATCACGTCGGGATGCGAGCCGCGGCCCACCACGGTGTGGCCGTTGTGCTTGAGCTGAACCATGGTTTCGCCCTGGGCATCTGATCCGCCGGTGATGGCGTTCACCGCGTATTTCAGGAGCGGGTAATTGGTCTTCGTAATGTTGCGGATCGCCGCGAACGTGGCGTCCACCGGACCATTCCCGAATCCCGCGTCGCGGACAATTTCCTTGCCGACCTGCATTTCCATCGTGGCCGTGGGGATGGCGACGTTGCCGCTCACGACATTGAGATAAACCAGATTGTACTTGTCTTCGCCGCGGTAGATATCCTCGTAGAGGATCGCCTGCAGATCTTCATCGTAAATGTCCTTCTTGATGTCGGCCAGTTCTTTGACTTTGGCCGACACGCGGGTGAGCTGCTCATCGTTGAGGATGTATCCCATTTTCTTCAGATGGTGCGCGATCGCCGCGCGGCCGGAATGCTTGCCGAGGACGATATGCGTATCGCTGATGCCGACCGATTTCGGCGTCATGATTTCGTAGGTGATCTTTTCCTTGATCAATCCGTCCTGATGGATGCCGGATTCGTGGGCGAAGGCATTGGCGCCGACGATGGCCTTATTGGGCTGAACGGGAATGCCCGTGATCTGCGTGAGCAAACGCGATGTCTTATAGATCTGATCCGTTTTGATCTGGGTGGAAAGGCCGAACATGTCCTTGCGCGTCGCGAGCGCCATGACGATTTCCTCCATGGCGGTATTGCCCGCGCGTTCGCCGATGCCGTTGATCGTGCATTCCACCTGTCTCGCCCCATTGCGGATACCGGCCAGCGCATTGGCGACGGCAAGCCCCAGATCGTTGTGGCAATGGACGGAAATGACGGTATTTCCGATGTTCGGGACATGGGCGAAGAGATAGGCGATCAGATCCCCGAACTCATCGGGAACCGCGTAGCCGACCGTATCCGGAATATTCACCGTTACGGCGCCCGCGTCAATGACGGCGGAAACCATTTCCACCAGGTAGTCACGGTCCGATCGGGTGGCGTCCATCGGAGAAAACTCCACGTTCGGCGTATAGGAGCGCGCCCGTTTAACGGCGGCGACGGCTTCCTTGAGCACTTGCTGGCGGCTTTTCTTCAATTGATATTTCAGGTGAATATCCGAAGACGAAATGAATGTGTGAATGCGCGGCTGGGCGGCGTGTTTGATGGCCTGCCAGGCCCGGTCGATATCCGCCTTGCCGGCGCGCGCCAGTCCCGCGACCTGGGATTTCTTGATTTCGCGGGCAATCTGCCGGACGGCGTCGAAATCCCCCTCGGAGGCGATGGGAAATCCAGCCTCGATAATATCGACGCCCAGTTTTTCGAGCTGCCGGGCCAGAAGCAGCTTTTCCTCCGTGTTCATGCTGTTGCCCGGTGACTGCTCGCCGTCGCGCAGCGACGTGTCGAAAATGTAGACGTGATTTTTATCCTTCTTCATAGGGGCTCCTTTCATTGAGCGTAAAATATGATCTGTCTTTTATAGACCCCGCCTGCACGGGGGTGTTGGGCTTGCCAATTGGGCTTAGCTGCGTGCGCACAGTTGGAGCCGAACGAAAAAAGGCCGTGGGCTTTGCTGCCCACGGCCTTTTAGGTAATCAGTTACTCTGCGAGTTCAGTGACGACCTAAAACGACGGGCAGGCGGCCTTAAGTAACAGGCGCAACAAGGCGAGGCCCAGAAGCAGGGTCAGAAGCGCGCATGCCGTAATCGTTGTTGCCGTAAAACTGAACATTAAATTCTATCCTTCAAAAGCAATAAACATATTTTGCGTTCTTTTAATGCAAAACTTAAATGTTGTCAAAATATTTTTTTAGGATCATGATGGACAAGGAAATTGCCGTATCCGAAAGCACAGGTCGGACGTTCCCTGCACGAAAGCGATAACGGCTCCTGAGGCGGCTCATCATGCTCAATGAAAAATCCTATCAGATGATCCTCGATAATCTTTACGACGGTTTGTACTTTGTGGATCGGAACCGCGTCATCCGTTACTGGAACAGGGGAGCGCAGAGGATTTCGGGTTTTACGGCCCAGGAGGTGGTCGGCAGGCCCTGCTCGGACAGCATCCTCACCCACGTAGACGACCAGGGGAACCATCTGTGTCTTTCCCCGTGCCCGCTCGCTGAGGCCATCGCCGATCAGACGGATCGCGAAGTCCATATGTATATGCACCACAAAGATGGACACCGGATACCCGTTTCCGTGCGCGTGTTCCCTCTCTTTGATGAACTGGGGCAACTGTCGGGTGGCGTGGAGTTGTTTACGGACATCAGCGCCTACAAATCCATCGAACAGCGGGCGAAGGAACTGGAAGCGATGGCGCTCATGGATCAACTGACCCGTCTGGCCAACCGGCACTGCATTGAAAATGAGCTCTTGACCCGTTTTGAGGAAGCCAGGCGTTTTGGCTGGCCCTTCGGCCTGCTGATGATGGATATCGACCATTTTAAAGAATTCAACGACGCTTACGGCCACGACGTCGGCGACCGGGTTTTGAAATTTGTGGCGGAAACGCTCGTCAAAAATGCCAGACCCTTCGATGTCATCGGACGGTGGGGCGGAGAAGAATTTATCGGGATCATCCGGAATGTCGACGCCGGTCAGCTCAACGATCTGGCCCAAAGAATGCGCATGCTTGTGGAACGCTCGTATCTGACCCATGAAAACCAAAAACTACAGGTGACGATTTCGATGGGAGCGACGCTGATGCGCCCTCATGAGGATACGGCGAGCCTGATCAAACGGGCCGACACCCTTCTCTACGAAAGCAAGTATGCGGGAAGAAACCGCGTAACGATGGGCTAAAAATTAAAAAAAAGGGGAGCAGATGCTCCCCTTCCAAGGAGGGATGGGACTTAAAACTATTGGCACATACCCATTCCTAAACCGGGTCCATTTCCTGGGCCGAATTCACCGTGCCCTCTCATTCCGCCGCGGGGGCCGAAACCGGGGCCTCTGCCCCAGTCCATATCAGCCAGCTTCTCGTTCTGTTCAGGTGTGAGCACTTTGCGAATCTCCAGCTTCATCACCGTGTTTTTATCCTGCATTTCATCGCGCAGGGCCCTCAGTTCTTTTTGAGCAGTAGTGATTTTATCCTTGTCGGGGTTTGCCGCAAGCCAGAGTCTGCGCAATTCAACCGCCTTATCGAACATCTTTTCCCGAAGCGGTCTGATGGCTTTCCGGTTGGCGGTTTGCAGCGCTTCGATTTTGGCTTTTTGATCATCCGTCAGGTTAAGTTTTTCCAGACCTGCTTCCCGGCAATAGCCCTGTCCCCGGCCCTGTCCCGGGCCCCAGGCAAAAGCCTGGGATGTCAAAAGCAAGCCCAATGCAACAGCTGTTAGAGTTAAAGTAATTTTTTTCATGGTACGTCTCCTTCTTGTATAGTTTATGCTGATCAGTTACCCGTTATCTGAGCAAGGGCTGTGCCATTTATTGTAAGATATTGAAACAACTTGATAAGGAGAAAATCGCTGGAAATTCTAGTTGCCTTTCATGGCCGGCGGATGGATAATAGATAACCAGTTAGGGTAGCCAAATGGACCGATTGTATCCAGGCCAGCGCAGGAACTAAAAACATGGAGAAGAAAAAGAGAAAGAAAATCCGGTTTGATATTTCCGTCTGGGTTGCCGTAAGCGCGGTCGCCGTCTTAGCCGTTATTCTGGGCATGATGATCTTCATGCAGTTCGAGCAAAGAGACAATCAGGCCCAAACAATCTTCATTGAAAAAGGGACGACACTGATTCAGTCCTTTGAAGCGGGGATGCGCGGCCGGACGGATGACGTCCGGGATGATATATTCTATCTGCAGAAACTGCTTATGGAAACAGCCCAGCAGCCGGATATCGATTATATGATCGTGACCGACGCCCAAGGGGAGATCGTTGCCGACAGCGATCCGTCCACGCTGGGGAGGTTTTATGGATTGGATCTCGATATCAGGAAAGTTGCGTTGAGCAAAGATATCCGCTGGCGGCAGACGGCCAATCCCGAAGGCGCCGGCACATTTGAAGTCTACCGGGGGTTCTTCCCCGAGCGCGTCCGCGGACCAAAGCGGGATCACCGCCCGCTGGTCGTTTTCGTCGGGTTCAATATGGATAAAATCGAGAAAGCATCCCGACAGCATACGCTCAGGATGCTGATTCTGGCATTGGTTACCGTGCTCATCGGAGCACTAGCCATTGTATCACTTTTTCTGGCGCAGGCGTATCGCCTGACACGCGCCTCCCTTTCGCGGATGACCGTCTTTTCGGACGCGCTCGTGAAAAATATGCCCATCGCGCTTCTGGCAACGGATAAGACCGGCAAAATCATTGCCTGCAATGAGCAGGCGGGTGGACTTTTCGCCTTGTCCTGTGCCGAGGTGATCGGCCGGGAGGCCGGCCGGCTGCTTCCTCGCGAGTTTTCGGCGCTGCTGGATAGACTTGATAAACAAACCGGCCTGGTGGAAGAGGATATTGCCGTCACCCCGGAAAAGGGCGGCACCCGGATGTGGGAAGTTGTAGCAACAGCCTTTGCCGACGAAGACGTTCATGAAGGGAAAATCCTGCTGGCCCGGGATGTGACGGCCATCAGGCAGATGGAGCGGGAAGTCGCCCGCAGCCGCCATTTAAACGCCATCGGCTCGCTGGCGGCCGGCGTCGCGCACGAAATAAGAAATCCGCTCAGCTCCATCAAGGGGTTCGCGGTTTATTTCCGGCAAAGGCTGGCCGGCAATCCCGAAGATGTGGAAACGGCGGATATCATGATTGCCGAGACGGAGAGGCTCAACCGGGTGATCAGCCAGCTCATTGAATTTGCCCGTCCGCTGAAACTGAAAAAAGAACCGACGGATATGGCCGATCTGGTGCGGCAAACCTTGCGGCTGATTGCCGCGCAAGCAAAAGACAAATTCGTCGAGGTGGATGTGCGGGCGTCAGAGGATTTGCCCGAGGTGCCCGTCGATCGCGACAAAATCAAGCAGGTTTTTCTCAATGTTTTCCTGAATGCCCTCGCGGCGCTGCCTCAGGGAGGCCGCTTGTCCGTCGATCTCGCTGTGCAGAATCATGGTCTGGCCGCAACGGTGTCCGACACGGGGGAGGGCATCGCCGAAGAAAACCTGCCGCGGATCTACGATCCGTATTTTACATCCAAGCCGGCGGGAACGGGTCTGGGGCTGG
>SBEK01000405.1 GCA_009668925.1 Deltaproteobacteria bacterium | reverse complement strand
ACTGAAGATGTATTTATTTGATAACTTCAGAACCCTTGGCCAGAACGAAGGGGGTTTGTATTTCCCCTGCCAGTACGTGTCTTTTAAAAATCTGTCTCATCTTGTTGGGGTTGACGTATTCGTATTTGATCGGCTCGGCGTCCAGAACTTCGACGGTGACGAGCGGTTCACGGCTGCACAGTCCCATGCACCCGGATGTGGTAACCACAACATCGTTCACTTTAGCGGCTTCGATCTCTTCCAGAAGCGTGTCCATCACTTCTTTGGCTCCGGATGCGATGCCGCAGGTTCCCATGTGCACAGTGACTTTGACTCGGCGGTCGCCGTCGCGCAGGGACATTTCCTTGTGCACCTTTTCTTTGATCTTTTTTAAATCAGCAATTGTTATTTTCGCCATGGGTGTTTCCTCCGTTATCTATATTCTCGATGATTAATTATATTGACTCAAAACATCTTTGATCCTGGCGGGCTTGACGCGACCATGAACATCCTCATCCACGACCACGACGGGTCCCAGTCCGCAGGCGCCCAGACAGCGGACGGATTCCAGCGTGAACATCCGGTCCGCGGTGGTTTCGCCTTCCGTAATGCCAAACTGTTTTTCAATGGCTTCGGCCAGCGCCTTGCCTCCGCGAACGTAACAGGCGGTGCCCAGGCAAACGCGAACGGTATGCTTGCCGCGCGGGGTCATGGTGAAAAACGAGTAAAAGGTGACAACGCCATAGACGCGGCTGAGCGGCAGATTCAAGCCGGCCGCTATCTTCTTCTGCACCGACAGAGGCAGGTATTCAAGACAGACCTGCGCTTCTTCCAGAACAGGGATCAGCCCCCCCGGCTGGCCCTTGTGCTTTTCGATGATGCTCGAAAGCTTTTCTACCTGTTCCGGTGTGAACTCTTTTAATAATTCTGTGTCTTCGGCTTTCATTTGCATTCCTCCTCGATCTTTGGGGCAATCTATGCTTCCGGTTCTATCTCGCTCAATCCTTCTTCAATAACGCCCCGGATATATTTAATTACCTCTGGATGGTTAATCGGTACGTCCTCGATTTCTTTGCGGATTTCACGGGTATCCATTCCAAACCGTCGGTCATTATGCCTGTGTTTATAAAAAAAATCAACCTGAGAATTCGAAATAATCAGGATGACCAGTATGTTAATAATAGCACCCAGGGGTTGGCGGTCCAGATGGTACAAACCAAACGTGGC
>SBEK01000404.1 GCA_009668925.1 Deltaproteobacteria bacterium | reverse complement strand
GTTAGCATGACACCGGGGCCTCCCGCATCGGTTATGACGCATGCATGGTTTCCGCGAAGCTTTCCGCTCGTGCCGGTAAGGGCGCATGCCGTGTCGATCATCTCCATCTTGCTTTTGACCCTGATGATGCCCGCCTTTTGAAAGAGAGCCTCAACCGCTGTATCATCCGTCGCCATTGCCCCTGTGTGGCTGGCGGCCGCCCGGGCCCCCGACTCCGAGATGCCCGACTTGATACCGATGATCGTACATCCTTTTTTTGTCAGGCTGCGTGCATGCCGCAAAAGAATTCCCGGCTTCTTCAATGATTCGAGGTAAAGAAGCAGTACCGGGGAACCATCGACATCATAATTCTCGTCATAAAGGGCGAACAGGTCCTCGACCCCGATCTGGACCGAGTTGCCGACATTGACGACATTACAGAACGAAAGCCCCCTCAAGACCGCCTGTTCCATGACAAGGTCTACGGTCGCGCCGGAGCCGCTGATAAAATCGATCGAATTCGGTTTTAACTCGGGGATGATCCCGGCAAATTTCCCGCTGTAATGATAGGTCATGAACCCCGAACAGTTCGGGCCGATGATGGTCATACCAAGGCTTTCAGCGATCGCAAGCAGCTTTTTCTCTTCCTGTTTTCCCTTTTCGTCCTTTTCGCCAAAGCCGGCGGAAAGGATAATGACGGCCTTTGTTCCCTTGCGCCCCAGGTCCTCGAGCGCCCCGGCCACGAGCCTGGCGGGGATCGCTATGACGCCGAGTTCGGGCGTACCGGGAAGATCGTTCACCGATGGAAAAGTCGGAAGGCCCGCTACGGGGCCGCCGGGGTTCACGATATAAAGTTCGCCCTTGTAATGATGGTCCACTATATTGGCGAGCACGGTACCGCCGGGCTTGGTCTTACTCTCGCTTCCCCCTACGATCACAATGCTTTGAGGCCTGAAAAGTGCGTTATATGTTGCACGGGTATTTGTCATATCGGCATCCTCGGAATGATCAGACATTGACCGCTTTATCTATCATACCACATTGTGCAACGTTGTTTTGGATAATGACTGCTTGCAAAACGAATAAGAATGAGATCGGGGTAACGTAAATTTTATCTTGACGCGGCGTTTTGAAGAGAAATAATCTTAGCATACATCTTATGAAGAGTTTAGGATACCCGTCATGAAGACTAAGAATAACCCTCAAATAGTTACGGCCGGCATAATCG
>SBEK01000403.1 GCA_009668925.1 Deltaproteobacteria bacterium | reverse complement strand
CGCACCATGGCGGAATTGCGCAACGACTCCATTGCCGGCTGTTTGAGAACCCCCCGCGGCGGCAGCGCCCGCCAGATCCTGCTTCAAGCTGGCCGAGGCCAAGTCAAGGTCCGCCTCATGACGCCGCGAGAGTGCGCCAGGCTTATGGGTGCTGACGATTTTGTCATTAAAAGAAATTTGAACAAGGCCCTATTCGGATTCGGCGACGCCGTTTGCGTCCCGGTCGTTGCCTGGATTGCCAAGCACTATCTTAATCCGCTGGCGGAAGAGATGCAGTTCCCTGCGCCCAGCCCGCAGTTTCGCGCAGCCCAGGGCATGTAATTATTCGAGACCCTTTGCTTTATGTCGATTCTAGAGATCCTCTAAGGAGGTGCAAAAAAGAAATGTCTAAATTAGAATCCCGCCTTGCAAGCTTCACAGCTGAAGAAAAGATAGAAGGAAAAGGACCTCTCTGCGTCGTCCTTGTCATAACCCGCAAGGCAAGCGAACAGACGCCGCCCTTTTCTGCCGACAATTTTCTTGCGCCAAAAGGAGGCCAGGTTGGCGGGCTCGGGAAAGTCGCCGTTCAGGCAATTCTTGCAGATTATGGAATCGATCGTGTGCTCGCCGAGGAAGGCGGGAGAACCAGCCGGGGCAGCATACAAAAAATGCGTGCCTACCTTGATTTTTTAAACGACCTTGCTGCGGACAAGCTTCTCGACTTCAAAAAGATCGAAGGGTGGTGGATCAATCGCGTCAAAGATTTCTTTAGTTCCAAGCCATTCAGCCTGAAAATCGATTCATCTAAATCCGTCAGGAGTATTGTCTCCGATCTGATCGAAGCGGCCTTCGCAAGGCAGAAAGAATGCCCCGGGGTCATGATCGCCGGCGCGGTCATGCAGCACCTTGTGGGAGCAAAGATTGAAACGGCGCTCCCTGAAGAAAAATTTGCCCACGAGGGATTCTCTGTCGCTGATGCTCCGTCTGGCAGGAAGGGAGATTTCCTTATTGGAGACACGGCAATCCATGTGACGACCGCACCCACGGAGGCATTGATCAGAAAATGCTGCGACAACCTTTCTCAAGGCATCAGGCCACTCATCATCACCACGCAAAGCGGTGTAGGCGGCGCCGTTGCATTGGCCAAGAATGCAAGCGTCGCAGAACGAATTGACATTATCGAGATTGAACAATTCATTGCCACCAACGTGTACGAATGGACGGCTTTCC
>SBEK01000402.1 GCA_009668925.1 Deltaproteobacteria bacterium | reverse complement strand
CGCCGTTGCCGTGCCGCTTGCGACATGCGTTCCCATGAAGAGCCTATTGGCGCGCCTGGCGAGCGGTGTATCCACTGGCAATTGGCCGGCATTTTTCTCGACCGGAAAACTTTCGCCGGTCAGCGTTGCCTCATCGACAAAGAGATCGCGGGATTCCAGAAGGAGGCTGTCGGCGGGAATCGCGTCTCCCGCGGCAAGAACGATGATATCGCCGGGGACGACGTCTTCCATATCAATATCGAGTTCGCTTCCGTCCCGCAGAACTCTGGCCTTGATCTTGACGATGGCCAGCATCTTCTGCAGAGCGTGCACCGCGCCCCTTTCCTGCCAGAATCCCAGAAGCCCGCTCGCCAGCACGATGGCGATGATGATCGCAGCGTCTTCAGGATCATGAAGAAAAGCGGAAAGCCCCGCCGCAAAGATCAGGGTCAGGATAATCGGACTTTTGAATTGGGAAATAAAAAGAGTAAGGGCATCGGAACGTTTGGGGGGCGAAAACCTGTTTGCACCGAACCGGACAAGCCTTCGCACGGCCTCTTCGCTTTTTAAGCCGCGATTATTTGTCCGAAGAAGGGCCATGAGATCGGGTTCGGGAATACTCCAGTATGAATGCGGTTGTTCAATCATTATCTTAAACTAAGGAGACGCGGCGGTCTTGTCAATCATAAAGGAGAAGCAGATTCAACGCCTGCCCCAGTGCGGGAAACAGGCGGCCGAAGCAAGCGCTCCCGGAGCTTAGCGCGCCGGCCTATTTTCGAGAAGGACCGCTTAGTGATGACTTTAAGAAATTGCGGATCTCAACTTTGTGCGAAAAGCGCTTGCAGGGAGGAGATGATATTGGAGAACAATGCGGGACAAATCACCCGACGAAAATGATTTCATTTTCCCGGGCAAAATAGTATGTACGGCAATAGTAAATAAATAATGCAAAATAAGCGGATCAATTCCGCGAGGAGGTCGCTATGGAATTAGCTCTCGCCATCAGGGAAAGAAGGAGCATTCGTAAATTCAAGCCGCAGGATGTGCCCAAGAGTGTTCTTGCGGAAATCCTCGACCTGGCGCGCTGGTCGCCGTCCTGGGGAAATACGCAGCCCTGGCATTTACTGGTTCTGACGGGAAAGACGCTGGAGAAATTTAAAGAAATGAATCTGCGGCGGACGCTGGCCGGTGAGCCGATCGCCTCCGATGTTCCGATGCTGGAAAAATGGCCC
>SBEK01000209.1 GCA_009668925.1 Deltaproteobacteria bacterium | reverse complement strand
GCTGATCGCATTACGGCGGTTGTTTCTTTTTACGGATATGCCAGGCAGGACCGGAAAGTTGCGCCGCGCGCCCCCATTTCGGCAAAATTGGTGGCTGATCTGATTACCACTGCCGGTGCGCAGCGCCTGCTGGCCATGGATTTACATGCCGGTCAGATTCAGGGTTTTTTCAATATCCCCGTTGACAACCTGTTTGCCACGCCCGTTTTGATCGATTACATGAAGAGACATTATATGGAAGATACGGTCGTGGTTTCACCGGACACCGGCGGCGTGGAAAGAGCGCGGGCTTTCGGCAAGCGGCTGGGCGCGTCTCTGGCCATCATCGACAAGCGGAGAGAAGGTCCGAACGAAGCCCAGGTGATGAACATCATCGGCAACATCAAGGGGAAGAGGGTCATCATTCTCGATGACATGGTCGATACGGCGGGGACGGTTGTCCAGGCGGCCAATGCGTTGACCGCTGCCGGCGCCCTCGAAGTATCCGTCTGCTGCACGCATCCGGTGTTGTCGGGTCCGGCCGTGGACCGCATTGAAGGCTCCTGCATCAAGGAATTCATCGTGACGGATACCATACCGCTTGGCGAGCGGGCGGCAAAGTGTGACAGAATAAAAATATTATCGGTGTCCGGTCTCCTGTCCGAGGCCGTGCGCCGCATATATTATAACGATTCAGTAAGCTCATTATTTATTTAGGAGGAATGGGGTAAATGGAAATCACCGATTTAGCGGCGCAAGTCCGTAAAGAACAAAAGAAAGGTCCAGCCCGCCGATTACGGCAGCAGGGATTTGTGCCGGCTATTTTTTACGGCGGATCCACGGAAAATATATCGCTGGCCGTGAAGAGCAGTGATCTGCTGAAGCTGCACAAGGACAAGAAGGATCACGCGTTTATCAAGCTGATCATCGACGACGGCGGCAAAAAGGTCGAGAAGCTTTCCCTGATCAAGGAATTGCAGACACAGCCTTTGACCGGGAAATTATACCACGCGGATTTTTATGAAGTGGATATGAAGAAGAAGCTGGCGTTTGAGGTAACCCTGAACTTTGTGGGCAAAGCCATCGGCGTGGAAAACGGCGGTGAATTGCAGCACATCAAGCGGGAAATAAGAGTCCTGTGTCTGCCCGCCGATCTGCCCGATCATCTCAATGTGGATATCACGGCGATCGAAATCGGTCATTCCATCAAAGTGAAGGATATTGCCGTTCCGGAAACGATGACCGTTTTGGATCCTCCGGACGCCGCGGTCGTGTCGGTCGCCGCCGTCAAGGTGGTCAAGGTGGAAGCAGCTGAAGAAGCACCGGCTGAAGGCGCCGCCGCCGCCGATGCGGAACCGGCCAAAGAGGAGAAGAAAGAAAAATAGGCTTCAAGCCGTAAATTGGGCGGGAGAGCATGTTTCCCTCTGGATTGGCAAAATTATTTTCGCGGTTTCGGAAAGAGGGGGAACACGTGGTTTATCTGATTGTCGGTTTGGGTAATCCCGGCAAGCGTTATGCGGCGACCCGGCACAATATCGGATTTATGGTGGTCGAGAAGCTGGCCGCCAAGCTGGAAATAGATTTAAAGCAGAAGAGTTTTAACTCCTTATGGGGCAAAGGCACTTTAGCAGAGCACAGTATCCTTCTGGCCGAGCCTCAAACATTCATGAATTTGAGTGGTACTGCAGTCAGGCAATTGCAGTCGTTCTTTAAAACGGATATCAGCAATCTCATCGTTATTCACGATGACCTTGACCTTCCGTTCGGGTCCGTTCGACTCAAGGCGGGAGGAGGGACTGCCGGTCATAAAGGGCTGGCATCTATCGAGTCTAACATGGGAACCGCCGGTTTTATTAGGGTGAGACTGGGTATTGGCAAACCAGTTGACAAATCCCGAATTGAGGGTTATGTGTTGGAACCCTTCCGGCAGGAGGAGCAAGAGGCGTTGCCGGAAATTATCGATCTGGCCGCCCAGGCGAGTGCTGAAATTGTTTTGAATGGTCTGCAGAAAGCTGTAAGCAAGTACCAGACAAAAAATATAAAATTTTCGAAAAAGGAGGACTAGTTAATGTTTAAAGACAGACGAAGTATCTGGACATTTTTACTGAGCGGTTTGATGGTTCTGCTCGCCGCTGGCGCCGCTTTCGCCAGTGAGGCGGACATCAAGCTGCCCGATCTGACTACGGTCAGCTTTTTGGGTGGTTCCCTCTCAGGTATGGCGATTCTGAATGTTGGTCTGATCATCTGCATCATCGGGCTCATTTTCGGTGTTATGCAGTATGTGCAGACCAAGAACCTGCCCGCGCACAAAGCCATGCTGGATGTCTCCCAGACGATTTGGGAAACCTGCAAGACCTATTTATTCCAGCAGGGCAAGTTCCTTATCGGTTTGTGGATCCTGATCGCTATTTGTATGATCTACTACTTTGGCGCTTTGTCGGGAATGGGCGGAGGGCACATTGTAATCATTCTGATCTGCTCGATTCTGGGTATTCTGGGTTCCTACTCGGTGGCCTGGTTCGGCATCCGGATCAACACCGTGGCCAACTCCCGCGCCGCTTTTGCTTCGCTTTCCGGCAATCCTCTGAATATCGTCAGCATCTGCCTGCGTTCGGGCATGAGCGTCGGTCTTCTGCTGGTCAGCATCGAACTGTTCTTCATGATCATGATTCTGGGCTATATTCCCAAAGAACTGGTCGGCCCCAGCTTTATCGGTTTTGCCATCGGTGAATCTCTGGGCGCTTCCGCTCTGCGTATCTGCGGTGGTATCTTCACCAAGATCGCGGACATCGGTTCCGACCTGATGAAGATCGTCTTCCATCTTCCCGAAGACGACCCGAAAAACCCCGGTGTTATCGCCGACTGTACGGGCGACAACGCGGGTGACAGCGTCGGCCCCACGGCGGACGGTTTCGAAACTTACGGTGTTACCGGTGTTGCGTTGATCACCTTCCTGGCGCTGGCCCTGGCCAAGAACCCGGAAATGGGCGGCAAACTCATCATCTGGATTTTCGCGATGAGAATCCTCATGATCCTCACGTCGCTGATTTCTTACTTTGTCAACAACGGCATCAGCTCCGCGGCATTTGCCGGCAAGAAAGAATTCAATTTTGAACACCCCCTGACCAACCTGGTCTGGATCACCTCGATCGTTTCCATCGTTATTACCTTCATTGCCAGCTACGTTCTGCTGGGCTCGGGACTTGATCCGAAGTATTCCGAACTGTGGTGGGCGCTGTCCATCATCATCAGCTGCGGCACCATCGCCGGCGCTTTGATTCCGGAATTCACCAAGATCTTCACCAGTACGTCGTCCCGTCACTGCGAAGAAACCGTGAACGCTTCCAAGCAGGGCGGTCCTTCGCTGAACATCCTGTCCGGTTTCGTTGCGGGTAACTTCTCCGCTTTCTGGCTGGGCCTGGTGATCACGTTCCTGATGTTCATTGCGTACCTCGTATCGAAAAACGCCTCCGTCATGGCGTTGATGCCGCCCGCATTCGCGTTTGCCGCTCCGGTGTTCGCGTTTGGTCTGGTGGCCTTCGGTTTCCTGGGGATGGGCCCCGTCACCATCGCCGTCGACAGCTTTGGACCGGTTTCCGACAATGCGCAGTCCATTTATGAACTGTCCCTGATCGAATCCCGCAAGGATGCAAAAGATGTCGTGAAGAAAGCCTACGGCATTGATCCCGACTTTGAGCTCGCCAAACATTATCTGGAATCCGGCGACGGCGCCGGCAACACCTTCAAAGCCACGGCCAAGCCCGTGTTGATCGGCACCGCAGTTGTCGGTGCGACCACCATGGTGTTCGGCATCATCATCCTGCTCGAAGGTCTCTTCGGCCAGGTTATTGCTAAACTGTCCCTGGTTCAGCCCGAGATTATTCTGGGCCTCATCATGGGCGGCGCGGTCATTTACTGGTTCACCGGCGCTTCGACGCAGGCCGTGACCACCGGCGCTTATCAGGCCGTTGTGTACATCAAGAAAAACATCAATCTGGACAAAGCCGAAGCCTCCATCGAAGACTCGAAGGAAGTCGTGAAGATTTGTACCCAGTACGCCCAGAAGGGCATGGTCAACATCTTCATCGTGATCTTCTTCATGTGTCTGGCGCTGTCGTTCTTCAACCCCTACTTCTTCATCGGTTACCTGATCGGCATCGCGTTCTTCGGTCTGTTCCAGGCGATCTTCATGGCCAATGCCGGCGGCTGCTGGGACAACGCCAAGAAGATTGTTGAAGTTGATCTGAAGATGAAGAACACCCCGCTGCATGAAGCCAGCGTTGTCGGCGACACCGTCGGCGACCCCTTCAAAGATACGTCTTCCGTGTCTCTGAACCCGGTCATCAAATTCACGACCCTGTTCGGCCTTCTGGCAACGGAAATCGCCGTCACCATGACGAACCAGAACCTGAAATACGTTCTGTCCGCGATCTTCTTTGTCATCGCCCTGATCTTCGTGTACCGTTCCTTCTACGGCATGAGAATCGCCAGCGACAAACTGGGTGAATAAGCAGTTTAATCCTTAACCTTAAAGGGCGCTCCCGAAACGGAGCGCCTTTTTTTTTGTGCCGCTGTTAGCGCTTTGGGAGTATGGAAATGAAAGAGGAGCCAAACACCCAACACCTGAACATTTTCCTGGTGAAACCAGAAATAAGTACTATTGACCAAATTATTCTGGAAGCTGATTGCTCCAAGATAACGTATAATATTTTTCGCACATTTTGAGGAGTAGCCCCCCAATCTGGTAAGGTTTGGTTGTTCGAAGACGCAAACTAATTACCGTCAGGAGGGCTACACATGGAGAATAGCAAATCATTAGGGGAAAACAAAGAGAGAAAAACAGGGCAAATCATCCGGATCGAACAGGAGCAGTTAACAAAGCATTTGGACAAGGTGGTCCGGGGAACAATTGAAGAGACGATAAACGCGTTACTGGATGCAGAGGCAGATCGACTGTGCCAGGCAAGCCGCCATGAGCGAACGGCGAAGCGTCAGGATACACGAGCAGGGCATTATAAGAGGAAATTGGATACCAAGGCCGGCCAGGTTGAGTTGCAGGTTCACAAATTTCGCACGTTAAGTTTTGAGACGGCAATTATCGAAAGATACCGGCGCCGGGAAAGTTCGGTGGAAGAAGCATTAATCGAGATGTATTTGGCTGGTGTATCCGTGAGACGGGTTGAAGACATCACCGAGGCATTGTGGGGAACGCGGGTAAGCCCGGGGACCGTCTCCAATCTGAACAAAAAGGTTTATGACCGGATCGAGCAATGGATCAATGCAATGGATCAATGCTCCGATTGAAGGCGAATACACCTATGTCTTCTTGGATGGGATCTGGCTAAAGCGGTGCTGGGCGGGTGAAGTGAAGAATGTAAGCGTTCTCGTGGCCTTTGGGGTAGATCAAGACGGATACCGTCATGTTTTGGGTGTTCAGGAAGGCGCCAAAGAAGACAAAGAGAGCTGGACGAGATTTTTACGGCATTTAAAAAGCCGTGGACTGAAAGGCATAAAACTATTTGTCAGCGATAAATGTCTGGGGCTTGTGGAATCCCTTGCCGATTTTTACCCGCAAGCAAAGTGGCAGCGATGTGTTGTGCCCCAGAGCGTTTGGCTTACCGACAACCGGATTGTTGGATTGCTAAATCAAAAAGTGCGCAAGATTCTTGACACTACCATGGAAACTATAGGAAGATTTTATAATCGACATTAAGAATGTAGGCAATCTTTTTAGCCATAGCCTTACCTATAGAACGCTTTCCATGTTCCATTTCAGATACATGACCTTGTGTTATTTTGAGTTTTTCAGCAAGTTTCCTTTGTGTTAATCCTTCTTTTATCCTAGCTCCAGACAGTGCTACTCCCGGCAACTCCTGTTCAGAATATTCAGAGAATGCTTCCCTCCAGTGGATAGAGTCAGTTGTGTCGTATCCTAAATTCTTTGCGGCTTCCAATAGAGATGATTTATTGTCCTTAGGTCCGTAAAGAAGTATTCTCACAATGACTGGCTCAAATCTATTATCAATAGGGTGCTTTTTCGTGCGTACCGGCATAATCACCTCTATAATCTTTACTTTCCTGTTCTTCACTTCCCATACTGCTACGTATGTGGGCCGTCCACTTTTCAAATGGCAATGATGTCGCACATCTCCTAATTTCCCATAATTTTTCCAGTTTCCCTTAACCGGACCACTGATCTCTATTTCCTTGATAAGCGCAATTAAACTCTTCTTAACTCCAACGGGAAGTGTTCTTATCGCCTTATTTACTTTTGAAGAAACAAAAACCTCCCACGTACTAAGATCATCTTTTGTCTCTTCAGGGACGACCATAATATATACC
>SBEK01000208.1 GCA_009668925.1 Deltaproteobacteria bacterium | reverse complement strand
GAGAAAATGAAAAGAAATGGTCTGTCGTTGTGTGCGGCTGTGGTGTTCATTTTATATCTGGCTTTGCCGTCTTGGGCCTGGCAGGGCAGAATGGCGGGCGTGGGCGATGCCGCCGGTTTAATTGAAGACGAAGCGGATTATCTGACTCATCCGGCCGGGATCGCCTCGGGCAAAGGATTCAACGCCTACGGAAGTTACCGTTTGACCTACGATAAAACGACCCGCTGGGACTACTCCGCCAATGCACCCACCTTCGGTGTAACTTATCCTTACAGTTCCGACGGTTATCAATGGAAGCACGGCGCCCTGATCGGTGCCGCCTTCGGTCTGGGTGCGGGCCGGATGGGTGTGTTTTTTGATTACGCGGGCGCCCGGGGAAAATACAAAGGCGATGAACCGTTTAGCGGATTCTGGGGCCCCGGATACAATTCCTATGAATTAAATGACCGTCTCGATAACTTCGCGCTGAAAGTGCTCTACGGTCTGCCGGTGAACTCCGTGAAGGTCGGCGGCGAGTTGCAGATTGCCTATCGCAGCGCAGAGCAGGAGACCTTTCTTTCCACCAGCGCGGCATTTTTCAGGAACTTTCCCTGGGCGGCCGAAGATAACCCGGCGTGGGACCTCTACCCGTTCATGATTCCTTATGATTCCAAATACTGGGAGGCCATAGGGAAAGCATCCGTTGCCGGAACGGTGGGAGGGGCAAAATATGCGTTCACCCTCCAAGGCGGACTTCCCTTTGCGGGGGACAACGCCTATTCGTTTGATGTGGACGGCATGAATTCCTTCAACGCCGAAGGCAAAGTCAAGGGATTCCATGTCGGCGGCGATTTCTGGCTCCGCGTGCCCGTGAGCGAGCGTCTTGCTTTGCCCTTCGTGGTCAGCGCCGGGTACAAGACCATCAAACGTGACGGGTCCTATGTCCGTGCCGCGGATTCCTTCCTGAACTACGAACACGAAGCCCGGGACTTCTTCGTCAAGGTCGGCGGCGGAGCGGATTTCACGCCGGCGGCCGGCAAGCGGTTCGCCGCGGGACTTTACTATGACTACCTGCGCTCGAAGCAGAAGGCGATCTTTGAGGATATCTTCACGGCGCCGGTTTTCTATGTCGACAATTACGCGGATATGCCGGATACCGGCGAACATCGTTTGACGCTCAAGGCTGTGGCCGAAATGGCGGTATGCCCGCGCACCACACTGCGCGGAGGAGTCAACGCCTTCTATGGCCGGGTCAACACGGACTTTTCTTATGCCGCCGTTGACGATACCGGACCCTACATGCCTTTGAAAGTGTCCACAAGAGGCTGGACGGCGGGTGTGAATGCGGCGCTGGGAGCGACCGTAAAGATGGACCGCTTCGAACTCGAACCGTTTGTCAATGCGGGTTACACGGCGTTTAAGACCAGTGGAGACGGGACCGTCGGTCCGGCGCCGGTCGATGTGGAAATCAGAAAAGACGGCTGGCAGGCGGGAGGCGGGTTGGCCGTAAAATTCTAGAACAGGGCCCAAGGCGCCTTTTGGAATCGTGCCGGCGAAAGGGAGCCTCATGAAGATGGGGCTTCTTTTTTTTGTTGAAATGAAGCATCGCCGCCGATCGTAAAAATCGAAAACAAAAAAGACGGGTCTTGTGTACCCGCCTTTTTTGTTCCCGCCTCATTGCCGGATAACCGGGTGAGATCCGGGCCGTCCGGCTTTGGTTGCTACACGCTGCACACCCGGTTGCGGCCTGTTTTTTTGGCATGATACAGGGCCTGGTCGGCGCGAAACAGAAATTGATCCGGGCTGTCCTGGGGCAGTAATTCCGTCGCGCCGATGCTGACGGTCAGACGGACCGTCTTTCCGGAGGACAAGGCCATCTGCTGAAAGTGCGAGCGGATGCGTTCGGCCACATCCAGAGCGGCGTTCTTATCCGCGTTGTGGAGAATCGCCACAAATTCTTCACCGCCGTAGCGGCACGCGATATCTTCCTCCCGCAGCATTTGCCTCAGCACTTTGCCCAGGGTGATGAGCGCCTGATCCCCTTCCAGATGACCATGGGCGTCGTTGAAAGCCTTGAAATGATCGACATCCATCATCAGCAGGGACAGACTCCTCCCGCTGCGTTTGGCCGCCGCAATTTCCTTGATGAGCGTCCCGTTGAGAAACCGCCGGTTGAATAAGCCGGTCAATTCGTCCGTGACGGTGATCGCCTGCAGGTTCTTCTCCCGCTCCCGCAGGTGCTGTTCCTCTTCCCTCATCGCGCGGAAGCGATAGCCCAGCGCGGAGGACAGGAGAACGGATTCCACGGCGCTGCCGAAAAGCACGACATGCATCGTGAACGAATTATTGGAGATTAGTCCATAAAACCTGAACTGAAAAATAAGGGCGGCCAGGAGGAAGACGCTGACGGCGCTCAGGTAATATATGGCCGGTTGGAATCCCGACCTCAAGGCCGCAACGGCGGCTGTGAAAATCGCGATGATGCCTATCTGCCCTGTAAAATAGGCCAGGACATTGCCGATCCATATTTGCCCGGTGAAGATGAGCAGGATCGAAATGACCGCCATAAGCGCCAGCCCCTCCAAAACGAGATGGTGGCGGGGAGCCGTCTTGGCCGTATCCAGAAAGACCATCGCAAAGATCGCCGCGAACAGCATCATGCAGGAGGCGAAAGCGGTAATATATTTTATCATCCACTCGCCGGCCTGCGGCCAGAAATACTGGATGAGCCCGAAGAGTACGCACTGCCAGAGGAGCAGAAAAAATACGTAGAGGACATAGTAGAGATAATTCTTATCCCGGATAAAGATATAAAGAATAAGGTTATACAAAAGCATGGCGACCAGAATGCCCGCGCAGAAGCCGACAATCAGAAAAAGGATGAAGCCGTTTTCCCGGAAAGCATCTCCGGAATAGAGGGTTGCACGAAACTGCAGGGCGTAGGGGGTTGCGACGCGGATGACCACGGGGCGCGAATCATCGATGGTGTCGGGCAAAACGAAGGTGGGGTAGAGAAAGGGGTATTGATATTCGCGCTGGTCGCTTTGCCACCCGCCGCTGAGAACGATAAGGCCGGGGCTGCCGTTTTGAACGACCGGCACCCAGATCGTTATCGAGCCCAGAGCCGTGTTATCGAAGACAAGGAAAGAATGGTGGGCGGCCGTCGCGATGCGGCATTTGATCCAGAGGGTTGCACGTGTGAAGCTGTACTGGAATGAATTTTGTGTGTGACGCTGAAACGGCAATCCGCCCCGGGCAATGTCTTCATAGCGAAGTGTTCCGGAGTCATCAAGAAAGACTTCGGCATGGGCGGCAATCTGGACGGTCGGATTGGCCGGAGTGATCGACAGGACCGGCATCTGTGCGGCTGCCGGCGCCGCTGCCGCGGCAAGAAATGCCAGACCGATCATCATCGGAATCAAACAGCGGAAAATCGGCGGGTGCGTCTTCACGGATGATCCTCCCGAACGCCGGCGACTGTGTTCTTTTGCAGTTCCGACGAACCTTTTATTAAGGGGCCAAGACAAAGAAACGATAACACCTTATCGCGGGCGACGTCCAGAATCAAGCCTTCTTCGGTGATCAGGATACCCTGATCGGAGAGCTCGCGAATCAGATTCGCGATTTCGGCAGGGTCTTTTTGCAGGGCGTCGGCGAGAACGGGGATATGTTCGGCAATCGATGTGCGGGGGTGATCCAGCATGAGCAGGATGATCGTCAGGCGCGTCCAGAGATTGGAAAAATCTTCCAGTGCCGCATTGGAATTCTTGAGGCGCGTCGAAAACACCTGCAGCATCGAGAAGGCGACGTCGCGGCTGTCTCCGATAAGATTCCGGAATGTTTTATCGTCAATCACAGCCAGACGGCTGTCTTCCAGAGCCCTGGCCGTCGCCGAACGCCGGATGTCGATGAGCGTGGCCATCTCGCCGAAATATTGACCCGGGCCCATTTCCGCGATCATTTTTTTTACCGAACTGTCGACGCGCTCCATGCCGACACGGCCGGAAAGGATGTAGAACATTTCGCGCCCCGTATCCCCCTCCCGGAAAATGATGCTGTTTCGGGGATACGTACGGCCGAATCTTTTGTAGAGTCTTTCATCAACCTGCGATCCGGAAACAGGCGACTTGAGGAAGGCTCTTTCCAGCAGGAGGACATCGCGCCGCTCATAGGAGGACATGACTTCGGCGCAAAAAAGAAAGATCAGCGCGATATAAAAAACCCAGATCACCAGGATCACAACCGTTTGCAGCGAGCCGAAAATAACATCGTAGCGGGTGTAATGGGTCATGTACCAGGTAAAGAATTGTTTGGCGGCTTCCAGCAGGAACGCGAAAACAACGCTGCCGGCCAGGGCCACGCGAAAGCGGATTTTGGCCGTCGGGACGATGCGGTATACCGTGGTCACGAGAATCACGACCATGACATACGGAATAATGTAACGCAAAGCGATTTGCGCCGGGAGGGTCAACGCTACTTCGATATCGCCGGGCAGGACGAGAGGCGCCTGGGCCAGGATCGCGGCGACATAACTCATGGCCACACTCAGGCCGCCGATGAACCAGGCGGCCGGTATCATGCCCACGGCCATCAGTTTGGAGACGAAGTAATTGCGCGTCTTCTGCGACCGGAAAATAATATTCAGCGCCGAGGCAATGGCGTTAAAAATCGCCGCCGACAACCAGACCAGACCCAGGACGCCGATCCAACCCAAAACTTTGCTTTTGCCTTCAATGTGTCCCAGTTGATGGAGAATGTCTCCCGAAAAATACGGCTGAAAATTCTGAATAGCCCGGACGATGTCCTTTTGAATATGGGGATTGGAGCCGAAGAAGGATCCGGCGGCGATCATCGTTAAAATAAAAAGCGGAATGGCCGACAGGATCGCGTAGAGGGCAATGGCCGCCGCCTGATTGTTGTCGCCGTTCTGGCCGAAGTTTGTGACGGCGTCGGATACAATATCCCGGATGCCGGCGGCTTGCATCCTGAGGACGTCTTTGCGCTTCTTACGCCGCGAGTTGTCTTCTGCTTCTTCCGCCATTCAGGGTCCTGATATCATTTTCTGTGGTGGACCATCTTACACCCGTGAAGGGCACCGAGTCAAAAAGATTGTTTTGCTTTCAAGATGTTTCCGGAAAAGATGCGCTTCCCAGGTCGGGCCAAGCCGGCGGGGCGCCCGGGCGAGACCGGGCCGGATAACGCCGCCGGGAGGGATACCGGCTATTCGGGGGAAGGGAGGAGACGGCAGGCCGCGAGGAAAGATTCCACCTCTTGGAAAACGTCGGCGGCCGGCCTGCCGCGCACGATTCCGTGCCTGTCGAAATCGATCCAGGCAAAACGCTTTAGGCCGGAGCCCAGATTCTCAAATATTGCGGGGCCGCTTGCAGGCGCGACTTTAGGGTCGTGCCTGGCCTGGAGGATGAGCGCCGGAATATGAATATCCGGAAGCGATCGGCGGACCTTTCGCATGAGTGCTTTGACCTGAACAAAAGCGCTGACCGGACAAAGGAGATAATTGATGTCGGGATTGTCGGCGTCATTGGGCATAAACTCTCGGGCCAGACCGCCCATCCCCAAACGACGGCACAGTGAATTGAATCCGTGCAGTCCCTCGGCAAAACGAGACGATACACTTTTGAATTTCAGCGGGGCGGCGACCGCGATGACGGCCTCAAACGCCCGGGGCTTTCGGATAACCGACTGCAGGGCCAGGCCGGCGCCCGTCGAAAATCCGGCAATGAGAACTTTTTCGCAGCAGGTTTTCAGGATGGCGTGCCCGCGGTCAACACAATCCAGCCATTCCGGATACGTGCGGCCCGAGAGATCCGAGGGCGATGTTCCGTGGCCCGCCAGCCTCGGCGCATAAACCGTCAGACCTTTGGCATTCAGGAAATCCGCCCACTCTCTCACTTCCTCAGGCGCGGCCATCAGCCCGTGGATGAGGAGCACGCCCACATCCGATCCTTGAGCGCGCAAAAGATAAGGCCTGCCGATTTGCGGCGGCTTTGTCTCGCCGGCTGAAAAATTCTTCTCATACTCCAGGCTGAATAACGATGCTTCGGCTGCCAGAAGCTTGTTCGTCGCCTCGCCGGGGCCTGTGAAATCAGAAACGGTATCCATGATTTTATGCGCCGTAGACCTGGTAGATCATTGCATAGTGCAAACCCCAGCCGATCAGCACCGTGATGTGAAAAAGTTCGTGAAAGCTGAAAATACCCGGGACGATCCTGGGTTTCTTGATGGCGTAGATGATTCCGCCCACCATGAAGGCCGCACCTCCCGTGACAAGGAGGACGCCCTGAGCGACGGACATATTGGCCAGCATTTGCCTGATCGTGATCAGCGCCGACCAGCCCATGGA
>SBEK01000401.1 GCA_009668925.1 Deltaproteobacteria bacterium | reverse complement strand
GGTTTCCGGCCCGCCGAATGGGTCCGCTTCAGTCGTCCCGGCGGGCTTTCATCTGCCGGCGCGTGGCGTCAAGTTCCATTTTGCGCAGACGGACGCTCTCGGGGGTGACTTCCACCAGCTCGTCCTCGGCGATGAATTCAATGGCCTGATCCAGAGACAGGATCCGCGGAGGACGCAGGATCACGGTGGCATCGGATGTGGAGGCCCGCATATTGGTCAGCTTTTTTTCTTTGACGATATTGACGTTCAAATCCTGGGTGCGGTTGCGCTCACCCACGATCATTCCCGCATAAACGTCGGTGCCGACATCCACGATCATTTCACCGCGGTCCTCCATGGCGTAGCTCGCATAGCCGGTCACGCGGCCGGCGCGGTCGGCGACCAGCACGCCGGTGCTGCGCTGGGGAATCGAGCCGAACCACGGCGCGTAGTCTTCCAGGAGCGAATTCATTACGCCGCCGCCCTTGGTGTCCGTCAGGAACTGGCTGCGGAAGCCGATGAGGCCGCGCGAGGGGATTAAAAATTCCATGCTGACCCGGCCGCTGCCTTTGTTGACAAGGCTTTCGAGCCTTCCTTTGCGGATGGACAGCTTCTCCGTGATTTTACCGACGAACTCTTCGGGGATATCCAAAAATAAACGCTCCACCGGTTCGAGGATTCTACCGTCTTGTTTCTTGGTGATGACCTGCGGCTTGGAGACCGCCATTTCAAATCCTTCGCGGCGCATTGTTTCGATGAGCACGGCCATCTGCAGCTCGCCGCGCCCGCATACTTCAAAAGCGTCGGTGCGCTCGAGTTTCTTGATTCGGACAGCCACGTTGCGCAGCGCTTCCTTTTCCAGCCTCTCCAGCAGGTGACGCGACGTCAAATATTTTCCTTCCCGGCCGGCGAAGGGGCCGTCATTGACGTAAAAGATCATAGAGACGGTCGGTTCATCCACGATCAGCCGCGGCAGGGGCTGCGGGTTGTCCAGCGATGAAATCGTATCGCCGATCGTGACATTTTCCACACCGGCCAGCGAGATGATATCACCCGATTCCGCGACCGCGACCGATTTCTTGGCCAGTCCATGAAACTCATACAAGGCGGAGAGCTTCACGCCGCCCACCGTTTTCTCTTTCGCGCACAGGGTATAGAGCTTATTCATTTCCAGTCTCCCGCGCTGCAGGCGGCCGACGGCGATCTGCCCGACGTACGGGTCGTAATCCAGGTTGGTCA
>SBEK01000207.1 GCA_009668925.1 Deltaproteobacteria bacterium | reverse complement strand
ATAATACATTTGTATTGCATTAATATGCAAGCACAAATTTAATATACTTGAGCATTGCGGTTGAATTGAAAAATCCGCGGTTGAAGCGGGGCGTGACTTAAGCGAATATGACCGAAACGTTGTGGCGCGAGGCGTTGTGGAGCATCAGACAGCCGAACTGTTTGAGCCCGAAAGGCGAGTTTTCGGCTGTCGAGAAATGAGTTTAGAACCACAGTTGCAGGGCATGCCCAAGCGAAGGCATGTCCCGGTTCAACTGCGCTCCGTTAAGAATTTCTTTATTCCCGATCAAGTCCGTATGACGCGGGGAAAAGATTGCCGCGCAGACCGAGGGTCTGCTCGCAATGGCGGAGAATTGAATAGAATGAAATATCACTTGGAATCGGGCAGCGCCTTTTTATATTCCCTGATCAGCGCTTTTTTGGGAAGGCCGACCTCGATGATGTCCCAGGGCAGGAACTCATCTTGGTCTTTTTCGCGATAGACATAAAAGTCGGGATTGATATTGACGCTTTTCAGCGCCTTCGGCCAGTGGCCCTTCAGGCGATGGACGGCAAGAAGGATATCTCCCACACGCCGGTCGCCCAGGGACAGGAGAGCCTGTACATAGTTCCACTTCGGCACGTCGGCGATGACGTTGATCTGCTTGTCTTGCCGGAAGGCCTGGCTGATCCTTTTAATCCTTTTCGCCACGGCCTGAACGTCCGCGAGCGCACACCATTGCAGAGGCGTGCGGGGCTTGGGAATAAACTGATTGATGCTCAGCGTTACGCGTCGGAACTTCTTTTTGCCTTCCGTGCGGCCAAGCGCCGTGTGCTGTATCTTCCTGGCCAGATCGATAATGGCCTCGATGTCTTCATCCGTTTCCGTAGGCAGCCCCACCATGAAGTACAGCCGGAGGTTGGAGATGTCCTTTTCGATGAGAAGCTCCACGGCATGCAGAATATCATCCATTGTGATGCCTTTGCGCAGCAGATCCCGCAGCCGCTGCGATCCCGCTTCCGGCGCCAGCGCGACCGTCTCGATGCCGCAGGCACCAAGCATATCCACCATCGTCTCGTCAATCCGGTCGATCCGCAGGGAACCGACACCGGCCCGGGCGCTTTGCTCCACAATATGGCGGCAGAGCTTGACCAGATCCGGATGATCGGAGACCGCCGTCCCGACCAGTCCGATTTTATCTTTCACCGTGAGGCCGTGATCAAGGACCGGCACAATTTCTTTATAGCCGCGGAACCGCGGCGGCGCATAAACATAAGCGGCGGCGCAAAAACGGCAGAAACGCGGGCAGCCGCGATTGACTTCCACGAGAAACATGTCGGCCAGTTCGGAATCCGGGGTGCTCACGACTTCGGCCGTGGAAAAAGCACCGATATCCTGGACCGGAGAAATACGTATTTTATCGGGCAGCCCCTCTTCTATCGGAAGGATGTCCCGAATCTTTCCTTCGGTAAAATAATGCACGGTATAAAGCGACGGCACATAGAGTCCCGGTATTTGCTTTTGCAGATGACGAAGCAGGGTTTTTCGATCGAGGCCGGACCGCTTCGCTTCATCATAAACGCCGGCGAACCGCGGCAGAACGTCTTCCGCTTCCCCCAAAATAAAGACGTCGAAGAATTGGGCCGGCGGCTCCGGATTGAGCGTGAGCGCAATACCGCCGCCGATGACCAGCGGCTCCGAGCCTTCGCGGTCTTTGGCCCGGAGTGCGATGCCGCCCAGGTCAAGGATCTTTAAAATGGATGGATAATCATTTTCAAAAGAAACGGAAAAGGCCAGAATGTCGAAATCGCCGATCGGTTTTTGGCTTTCCAGTGAGACCGTTCCTGCCGCGCCGGCGGCGAACTCGGCGTCGCCGGCGGCGGGGGGCAGAAACACTCTTTCACAAAGAAAGGAAGGGAGCGCGTTAAATATCTTGTAGACCGTCTGGAATCCAAGGTTGGCCATGCCGATCCGGTAAACGTTGGGATAGGCCAGGCAAACCGTGTGGCAGGTTCCCCAGACTTTCTTTTCGAAGCCCTGCTCGTGCGCCAAGAGGGCTTCGTATTTTTTTTTCTCTTTCCAGTTCATGGGCTCGTCACGGCCTTCGCCTTTTTTCATCCGGACGGACAGCCACACACATCTGATTAGTCCGCCTGCCGGCGCAGAAACGTCGGAATTTCGATATCGACGTGTTCGCCTTCATCATTGAGCCCCATCGTCAGAACATTGGCCTGATCGCGCGATTTTTCCCGGCGCATAAATGCGGGCGTCGACAGGTCCTCTTTCCGGAAACCGCCCAGGTGGGCGACATTCGACGGCGCCTGTTTTTTCTTCATGGCATCCTCAAAGCCGGTCGCGATCACCGTGATCCGGATTTCGTCCTTCATGTTCTCATCAATCACCGTCCCGAAAATAATATTGGCGTCTTCATGCGCCTCGGACTGAATGAGCGAAGAAGCCTCATTGACTTCGTAGAGGCTCATGTCCGGTCCGCCGGTGATGCTGAGCAGGATGCCCTGTGCACCCTGGATCGTGTTGTCTTCCAGCAGCGGCGAGGAAATGGCCCGCTGCGCGGCTTCCACGGCGCGGTTCTCACCGCTGGCCGTGCCGGTTCCCATAAGCGCCATGCCCATGTTGCTCATAATGTTTTTCACGTCGGCGAAATCGAGATTGATGAGCCCCGGGACAATGATCAGATCGGAGATGCCTTTCACGGCCTGATAGAGGATATCGTCCGCTTTCTTGAATGCATCCAGAAGCGACAGCCCGCGTCCGCCCAGGGAAAGCAGCCGCTGGTTGGGTACGACGATCAGGGTGTCCACGACGTCGCGCAGGGCAATGATGCCGTCCTCGGCCTGTGCGTTTCTCTTCTTGCCTTCAAATTGAAACGGCTTGGTCACCACGGCGACCGTCAGCGCCCCGCACTCGCGGGCAAGCTCCGCAATGATCGGCGCCGCGCCCGTCCCGGTGCCGCCGCCCAGGCCGGCCGTGATGAAAATCATGTCCGCGCCTTCCAGATGACGGCGGATTTCATCGCGGGATTCCAGGGCCGACTGCCGGCCGATGTCCGGATTGGAACCGGCGCCCAGGCCCTTCGTGACTTCCGCTCCGATCTGGATTTTGCTGGGCGCGGCCGACGCACCCAGCGCCTGGGCGTCCGTATTGGCAATAATGAAATCGACGCCCCGGAGCGAATATGAAATCATCGTATTGACGGCGTTTCCGCCGCCCCCTCCCGCACCTATGACTTTGATTCTTGCCGAATTTTCGATGCAGACTTCCGTTAATTCAAACATGCGCACCCCCTTTTTTGTCTAAAAGAACTCTAAGAACCATTTTTTAATCGTTTTGAAAAATTCGCTGAAAACGTTGCCCGTCTTGCGGTAGACGGAATCACCCGATGTGTTTTTGCTGCCGTAGATAATCAGGCCGACCCCGACGGCAAACGCCGGAGAATTGGCGACGTCGCTCAAGCCGCCGACGCCCGTCGGACAGCCGCGGCGCACCGGCATGTCGAAAATCTGCTCGGCCATTTCGTTGATGCCCGGCAGCAGCGATCCGCCGCCGGTCAGCACCAGTCCCGCCGCCAGCAGATCTTCGTAACCGGAACGGACCATTTCCTTGAGCGCCATGTTCAGGATTTCATCCATCCGGGGCTCGACGATCCGTCCCAGAATCTGCCGCGACACCATGCGCGCATCGCGGCCGCCGACGCTCGGGACTTCGATGGTTTCTTCCTTGGGAATCATCGACGTCAGCGCGCAGCCGTACTTCAACTTGATCTTTTCCGCTTCCGCAAACGGTGTGCGCAGCCCGGTGGCGATGTCCGAGGTGAGAAAGTTGCCGCCCACGGGCAGCGTGGCGGTATGCTTGATGCTGCCTTCCGCAAAGATGGCAATGCCCGTCGTCGATCCGCCGATATCAATCACGGCGACGCCCAGGTCCTTTTCATCGGCGCTCAAAATGGCTTCGCTCGCCGCCAGTTGCTCCAGAACGACATCATCAATGTCGAGCCCCACGCGGTTGACGGATTTGACCACATTCTGAATGGACGCGGCCGCCCCGGTCACGATGTGCACCTTTGCTTCCAGGCGCACCCCCGACATGCCGACGGGATCGCGAATGCCGTCCTGGCCGTCCACCACGTAGTTTTGCGGCAGCGTGTGCAGGATCTCCCGGTCGACGGGAATGGCAATGGCCTTCGACGCTTCGATCGCCCGCTGCACATCATCCTCTCCGACTTCCCGGCCCTTGACGGCGACAATCCCCAGCGAGTTTTGCCCCTTGATGTGCGGGCCGGCAATGCCTACATAGGCGGAATTGATACGGCACCCCGACATGTGTTCGGCGTCTTCCACGGCTTTTTTGATTGCCTCGACCGTGTTGTCGATATTGACGACGCCGCCCTTCCGGAGCTCCTTGGCCGGCGAAATCCCCATGCCGATAATGTCGATGCCGGTTTCGGTCACCTCGCCGACAACCGCCGCCGTTTTCGTCGTTCCTATATCGATCCCCACCAGAACATTGCTTTTTCTTCCCATACGTTCACCCTTCTGAATAACCGCCCGTGACTGATCTGCAGCCTACAGTCTGTACTGCGGCCCTTTCTTCCGCTCCTCGGCTTTTCCCAGTGCGTCGTGGCGCTGGACGGTCACCTTGGATATATCCGCCAGGTCGACAAACAGATGACCGTCTTTCATGCCCCGCTTCTCCAGATCCGCCAGGACGACCTGGAGTTGATTGAGCTTGCCCGCAAAATTCTCCCGGCCCAGCTTCAAATGCAGACCCTTATCCGTCAGGATGGATAGTCCAAACACCTCATCCATATGCACTTCGGAAACGGTTCCCAAAAATGCATAGTGGTCCGCGGTGGACAGCAGATCCAGCAGTTTCAGCGCCTGGGGCAGCAGCGCGGACTTCTTTTTGGCCAGAACGTCGATACCGGAGAGGATGGCCAGGTCGACTTCATCGGCATGCGACAGCTTCTTGAAGACGAAGCCTTCCGCATCCATCAGGTAAAAGTCACCGGACTGCTTCACCAGGGCGACCGGCGTGCGCTCGCGGACATCCAGCACCAGCCGGTCGGGAAATTCCCGGCCGACGTAAATATGCTTGACCCAGGGATTGGCCGCGATCCGGGCGGCAACGGCGTCCGTATTCACGGCCAGGATATTCGACCGCGGCCGGATATCGGCCAGGGCCAGGATGTCCTTTTCATTCAGTTCCCGGACACCGCGCACGGCGATGTCCCTGATCTCGAAATAGCGGGCGCAAAACAGACTGCTGTATGCATAGATGAACACAAGGCAGATCGCTGCCGCGGCAAAAAGCAGTCCCAAGGCGGCAAGCGACTCGCCCAGAGAGCCGATCAGACGCCGGCGCAAACGGTTTCTTCTGGCTTCCATACTGACTTTTACTTTTCCGCTCACCCGTCTTCTCCAATAATTGCAATTTCTGTTTCCAGACTGACACCTTTTTCTTTTCGGGCGGTCTCCTGAATGATCCTGATCAGCGTGATCATGTCCGAGGCCGTGCCTTGCCCCTTATTCACAATGAAATTGGCGTGCTTTTTCGACACCTGGACATCCCCGCGCCTGAGACCTTTAAGCCCCAGTTCCTCAATCAACCGGCCGGCCGGCATGCCTTGCGGGTTTTTGAAAACCGATCCGGCGCTGGGGTATTTCAGCGGATGCTTCTCCTGCCGCGATTTCGTGATCTCGACCATCCGTTCGCGGATCTCCACCGCGCTTCCTTTTTGCAGGACGAAGTGCGCCCGGCAGATGATGTCGCCCGCGGGCAGATTGGATTGCCGATAGGCAAAGGCGATTGCACTGCGCTTCACTGTTTTCATCCCGCCGTTTTGATCCATGAGGGTCACGGACGAAACCACGTCCTTGATTTCATTTCCATAGGCCCCGGCGTTCATCCAGACGGCCCCGCCGACGCTACCGGGAATGCCCGTACAAAATTCCATGCCCGTTAATTCGTGAGAAGCGGCCAGGCTCACAACCTTGCCGAGTGCCGCTCCCGCCTGCGCATCGATGCCGTACTCGCCGTCCGGGCCGGGAGCAGCGCTCACCTGATCCAGTCCGCGCATCCAGATCATCACGCCACGATACCCGCCGTCGCGCACCAGGATGTTGGTCAGATTGCCGACCGGCATAAACGGAATTTGCCTCTCGGCAAGCCTCTGCACAACGCAGCCGAGCTGCTCCTCGTTTTCGGTCGTAACCAGCGCAGCAGCCGGACCGCCCAATTTCAGCGAGGCATGCCGGGACATCGGCTCGTCAAACCGCACATCGCCGACCGTCACGCCGTCCAGGGCATCCCTTATGGCAAGAGGACTCGTCATTCGTTTTTCGTCTCCTCACGCATCTCATCGAGAAAGGCCTCGCCGATCTTATACACACTGCCCGCACCCAGCGTGATGAC
>SBEK01000400.1 GCA_009668925.1 Deltaproteobacteria bacterium | reverse complement strand
GTCTACGAGTTCAAACGAATCCTGGAGGACATGTATGCCAGAGGGTTCGTCGTCGTGGATTTCTACGACGTCTATGAATACAAAGATGGCAAATACATCCGTAAACCGTTGAAACTTCCCGAAGGAAAGATCCCGTTCATCTTTTCGATCGATGATATGTCCTATCCCGACCCGAAACCGGCGGATGGATTCGCCCGGGGGTTGACCCTCAAGAACGGCGAGATTTACACCCGTGTCGAAACGAAAGACGGAGAGATTCTCACGAAAGACGGGGACATCGTCCCCATTCTGGAAACCTTCCTGGAAGCCCATCCCGATTTCTCCTACAAGAGCGCACGCGGTATCCTCGCGTTGAGCGGACATGCGGGGACGCTTGGATTCCGCCTTACAAACAACGACGAGATCGAAGCGGCGACCCAGGTCGTCGAAGCGCTTAAGTCAAAGGGCTGGATTTTCGCCAACCACAGTTACAGCCATGCGGACGGAGCGTATTACTCGTCCTCTTCCATACCGGAGAAAATCGATGAGGATTTTGCGAAATGGACCGCGAAAATCGGTTCGATCGCCGGGGACACGACCTTGTTCGTGGCAACCTTCGGATACAAACTCACCGGAGACAGCCTCCAGGTCGTTAAGGATTACGGGTACAGCGCCTATTTCATCGTCGATCGCCGAGGGGATGTTTCAGTGATCGACGGGATGACGTTCTTCGCCCGCGTCGACATCGACGGGGTCAGCATGACCAAGGACGCGGCTTACCTCAGCGAGCATTTCTTTGATGTTCAACGTGTTCTCGATCCCGCCCGACCTTGATTTGTTTGCATGGGGTTGGCATGGTATAATAACCCAGTGAGGGCTTCGTATGCGAAACGGACTTTTTATTACGTTGGAAGGACCTGACGGGAGTGGCAAAACCACCGTCAGTCAATATTTAATGAAGGCGCTGGTTCAGCGCGGATTCGACGTGGTCGTGACACGTGAACCGGGCGGGATCGAAATCGCGGAACAGATCCGCCATGTCATCCTGGATCCCAAGAACACGGCGATGGATGTGAAAACCGAAGCCTTGCTTTATGCCGCTTCACGGCGTCAGCACCTGATCGAAAAAGTGCTGCCTGCCCTATCGGAGGGGAAGCTGGTTTTGTGTGATCGCTTCGTCGACAGTTCACTCGCTTATCAAGGCGTCGGACGCGGAATCGGCTTCGATGAAGTCCTATCCAT
>SBEK01000206.1 GCA_009668925.1 Deltaproteobacteria bacterium | reverse complement strand
ACTTCAGTGATTGGGCAAAGAAGACCAGACATTCTCCGGAAACTTTTTTTGAAATAGCATCCCGCGCTTCTTTAGCCGATTTTTCGTCTGCAAAAATGCCAAATAACGTGGGGCCACTGCCCGACATCAAAGCACCCAGGGCGCCTTCATCTATCAGCATTTGCTTGAAATCGTTCAGTCCGGGATACATCTGGAGCGATACCGATTCTAAATCATTATGCAATTCCCGAACGACGTCGCCTAATGCGTAAAATCGCGGAATGCTATAATTATTTTTTTTCTTTGTCAATGTTAAATTCAGGTTTTCATAAACCGTTTTTGTGGAGAGGGGAAAGGCGGGATTGATCAAAACAAGGTTGAGTTGGGGCAAGTGAGGCAGGGTCTGAAGCTGATCGCCGATGCCTGCGGCCAATGCCGTGCGCCCGAAAATAAAAAAAGGGACATCGGCGCCCAGCTTTGCTCCCAGTTTCATGAGATCCGTTTTGCCGAGTCCGAATGAACACAGGTCATTGATCGCCATCAGCGTGGTTGCCGCATCGGAGCTTCCGCCGCCCAAACCGGCGGCGGACGGAATGTGCTTGGTGAGGACGATTTCAACCCCGGCTTCGTATCCCGTATAACGAAAAAGCGCCAAGGCGGCGCGGTAAATCAGATTGTCCTCATTCGTCGGGAGGTCCGTCCCGGGGCATCGAAGAAAAATTCCCTCCGGACGGAGGGAATAGGTCAATTCATCGTAGATGGATATTTGCTGCATCACGGAAGCAAGATCGTGATATCCGTCGGGGCGCTTCCCCAGAACGCGCAGCAAAAGATTAATTTTTGCAGGCGCGAGCCTTCGCATTTCAGCCCTTTTCTTTCACATAGCGCATTTTCAGCTCGTAGAGGACGCCTTCCACCAGGCTCGCTTCATTTTGATCCAGATTCCCTTTCGTTTTCTCATGCAGCATATCCAGAATATCGATCGTCTGTTTGGCCGCCGGAAGATTTTTCTCCGCCTTCCCCCCCTCGTATTCGGGGAAATCGCCGAAATGAAAGAGAGCCGAGGTGCTGAGCGATATAACAAAATTGGTAAAATTGACCGGCGGATAATCCATGGGTACGCCTTCCGGTTTTTCTATGTCCTCTTTTTCGGGAGAACTTTTCGGAACCGCCGGCTCTTCCTTCACCTCCGGTTCTTCTGAAAAACGTCTATCCTTGATGACAAAGCCTTCACCTTTCTTCTCCTCCTCCATAAATTCCCCCTCTAAATAGGCTATTAGACTGTAGACAGTCAGGCTGTTAGGAAAGACAATCTGTCGATCAGACTATTAGACTGTAGTATTAATAGGCTAAAAGCCTACAGCCTAACAGCCTGTCGTTAACAACAGCCTACCGTCTATCTTTTGCCGAATGTAATCTCGCCTTTCGATACGCCGATAGTAATGTGATCGCCTTCTGCAAACTTGCCTGACAGAATATCAAGCGCCAGCGGATCCAAAATGAACTTTTGCAGCGCCCGTTTCAGCGGTCTCGCGCCGTACACCGGACTGTAACCCTGCTCGGCTATATATTTTTTCGCCGCCTCTGTCAATTCGAAGCTGAGCTTGCGCTCCTTCAGTCGCTTGTCGATCAGACCCAGCTGAATACCGACGATGCGATGAATATCTTCGAGCGTCAATCCATGGAACATGATGATGTCGTCAATGCGGTTTAAAAATTCCGGCTTGAACGTCGCCCGCAGCACCTCCATGGAGCGGTTCTTCTTTTCTTCTTCGTCGAGAGACGCATCCTGAATCCACTGACTGCCGACATTGGACGTCATGATCACAACCGTATTTTTGAAGTCCACGGTCCGGCCGTGCCCGTCCGTCAATCTGCCGTCATCGAGGATCTGGAGCAGGATATTGAACACATCCGGGTGCGCCTTTTCAATTTCATCGAAGAGGAGAACACTGTAGGGCTTGCGCCGGACGGCCTCCGTAAGATAGCCGCCCTCGTCATAGCCGACGTAGCCGGGCGGAGCGCCGATCAGACGCGCTACGGCATGCTTCTCCATGTATTCCGACATATCAATCCGGATCATCGCCTGTTCATTATCGAACATGAATTCCGCCAGCGCACGCGCCAGTTCCGTCTTGCCGACGCCCGTCGGACCCAGAAAAATAAATGAACCGATGGGGCGGTTCGGATCCTGCAGACCGGAGCGGGCTCTCCTCAATGCGGCGGACACCGCCTGGATGCCGTCATCCTGGCCGATGACGCGCATCTTGAGCCGCTCATCCATGTGAATGAGCTTCTGCACATCGCTCTCCATCATCCGGCTGAGCGGGATACCGGTCCAGTTGGCGACGACTTCGGCCACATCTTCGGCGTCCACCTCTTCTTTGAGCATCTGGCTGGTCTTTTGAATCTCTTCCAGTTTCTTCTGATCGTCCTGCAAGGCTTTATCCAAAGCCACCAGCTTGCCGTAGCGGATTTCCGCGGCGCGGGCCAGATCACCCTGCCGTTGGGCATTGACCTCCTCGGTCTTCAGGGCCTCCACCTGGCTTTTGGTCTGTTGTATTTTCTTAATGATGTCCTTTTCGGCGGACCAGTGCACTTTCATCTGATCCATGCTGGATTTCAGTTCCGCCAGTTCTTTCTCGATTTTGTCGCGGCGTTCCTTGGCCGCCTTATCCGTGTCCTTCTTGAGCGACTGCTTTTCAATTTCCAGCTGAATGATCTTGCGGTCGATGGCGTCGATCTCCGAGGGCATCGAATCCAATTCAATTCTCAGCCGGGAGGCCGCTTCATCGATCAGATCGACGGCTTTATCCGGCAGAAACCGGTCGGTAATATAGCGGTGCGACAGCGTCGCCGCCGCAACAATGGCCGAATCCTTGATGCGCACCCCGTGGTGCACTTCATAGCGTTCCTTGAGGCCGCGCAGGATGGCGATCGTGTCCTCCACCGTCGGCTCCTTGACCAGGACGGGCTGGAAGCGCCGCTCGAGGGCCGCATCTTTTTCAATATACTTGCGGTATTCGTTGAGCGTTGTCGCACCCACACAGCGCAGCTCGCCGCGCGCCAGTGCCGGTTTGAGCATGTTGGAGGCGTCCATGGAGCCTTCGGACGCGCCGGCCCCGACCATGGTGTGGATTTCGTCGATGAATAAAATAATTTCCCCCGCAGCGCTCGTCACTTCCTTCAAAACGGCTTTGAGCCTTTCTTCAAATTCGCCGCGGTACTTCGCGCCGGCGATCAGCGCACCGATGTCCAGACCGATCACCCGTTTGCTTTTCAGACTCTCCGGGACGTCCCCGTTGACGATGCGCTGGGCCAGACCTTCCACAATGGCCGTTTTTCCGACGCCGGGCTCACCGATGAGGACCGGATTGTTTTTGGTCCGCCGCGAGAGCACCTGCATCACGCGCCGGATTTCCTCATCGCGGCCGATGACGGGATCAAACGTGCCGTTGCGCGCCAGTTCATTAAAGTCCCGGGCGTAGCGCTCGAGCGCCTGATACTTGCCTTCCGGATTCGGGTCGGTGACCCGCTGGTTGCCCCGGATATCCACCAGGACCTTATAAATGTTATCCTTCGTAATGCTATTCTGACGCAGGATCTTTCCGGCCTGGCCTTCCTTTTCCTCCGCCATGGCCACCAGAACATGCTCGGCGCTGACATACTCGTCTTTCAGCTGCGCCGCTTCCGTCGTGGCCTTATCAAGTACTTTATTAAGCCTGCCCCCCAGATAGACCTGCCCGGCGCCGGCACCGCCGACGCTCGGCTGTTTCTTCAGATAGGTGTTCAGCTCCTGTTCCACACGCTGCGGCGACGCTCCGAGCTTCGTCAGAATCGCGCCGGCGATGCCGTCTTGCTGCTGCAAAAAACAAACGAGCAGATGCTCCGGATCAATGGCCTGATGGCCCAGGGTGCCCGCGAGCGTCTGAGCGTCCTGAAGAGCTTCCTGTACCTTCAATGTGAATTTATCAAATCTCATATCCACCCTCTTTCTATTCTACTGGTTTTTCAATCGTCACAAACAATTTGCCGTTTTTGAACACGCTGACGTTACCCGATGATTCCGAGATCACCATGGCCACGGCCCTGGTAACGTTGGTGATGCCGGCCGCGGCAATGTGCCGGCTGCCCAGTCCGGACGGAAAGTCCTTGCTTTCGAGCGCGGCGCTGAGATGCCGGCCGGCCGTAACGATGACCCCGTTGGACTTGATGATGAATGCTCCGTCGATCGCCGCAAATTCCTTGATGGTTTCTTCCAGCTCCGGATTGAGGATATTGCGCTCATCTTCCGAATAACCGGAAAACGGATTCATAATCATCTGCCGCGAAAGCTGCAGAACCTTCTCATCGTCCCCGAGGACAAAGATGGTTCCCACCTTGCGGTTTTCCCGGCCCTGGGCAGCCAGTTCGCAGGCGATGTTCAGCGCCGAATTGAAGACCTCCGGCTGGACGGCTTCCACAACGTCGCCGATGAAATCCGACGTCAGAATTTCAAATTCGCGGCCGACGTCGATAAAGACGATGCTGTCGGCGTAGCCGAATTTCGGCACGCCCGAGAGGCACACGATTTTGTCCCCTTTCTTGAACAGTCCCGAAACGATGCCCTTGGCGATCGCAATCTTTATTTTTCCCACACGCGTCAGATTCACATTGGGAACGTCGAGCTTGCGCGAATACCTGACGAGCTTCTCAGGCAACTCTTCCTGCTCCTGCGCGACCAGAATAAAAGGAATGGAGGAAAGGACCTCTTCCGGGAGTTCCGCGATCTCGTTTTTTACATCCACGCACACCAGGACGCTGCAGGCCTTAATCTCCCTCGCCAGTTTGATCGCCGATTCGATCATCGTCTTGTTAACCGATTTCATTTCAACTCCTTAGCCTGTGCGGTTATAGAATAAACATTGGGGCTTTACGTGTCAAGAAGTCAGTATTATCAACAAAATGCTTGACCGCCTATCCACTCTCCGATACAAATATTGGTGCTAAATTTACCCAAGGAGGCCCGAACTGTTGAAGCTGCCCGTCGTCACCGGCACTCTGGACATTTACATCGCCGAGATCAACCGCTTCCCGCTTTTAACGGCTGAAGAAGAATTCAAGCTCGCGGTGCGCCTGAAGAAATACAACGATATGGAAGCCGCCGAGAGATTGATCGTCTCCAACCTGCGCTTTGTCGTCAAAATCGCGCATGAATACCGCAACTATGGTTTTAAACTCGCCGACTTGATTCAGGAAGGGAATATCGGCCTGATTCACGCCGTTAAGAAATTCGATCCTTATAAAGGCTACCGGCTGATCTCCTATGCGGTCTGGTGGATCCGCGCCTATATCCAGAATTACCTGATCAAGTCCTGGAGCATCGTCAAAATCGGCACAACCCAGGCGCAGCGGAAACTCTTTTTCAAATTGAGCCAGGCCAAGAAACAGTTGGAGAGAATATCGAAAAAGAATCCCGAATTCAGTGAAATTGCCGATTCGCTCGGCGTCAAGGGGTCGGAAGTCGCCGAAATGGACCTGCGCATGGGTACAAGGGATTTATCGCTCAATGAATTTATCAATGACGACGGCGAAACATCTCATCTCGATTTTTTAACCCACGACGGCGACGATCAGGAAACGCTGCTGATCAAGAATGAAGAAAGAGGCCTCGTCAAGCGTGATATCGCCGGCGCCCTCGCCAAACTTAATGAACGGGAAAGCTATATCATCCGGCATCGCGTCATGGCGGATGATCCGCTCACCCTCCAGGAGATCGGCGATAAGTACAACATCACCCGCGAACGCGCCCGTCAAATTGAAAAGCAGGCCCTCAAAAAAGTCCAGCTGGCTCTGCCGTACCTGAAACCGGAAGACTGAAAAAGGGAACTTACCGTGTCCAGGGGAAATAGATCATAAACCAGGCGATCTTGATGTATTCCCGCCATATTTTCTTCCAGTCGGATGCACTCAATTCCCAGGCGGAAAGCGGCGCCGGATCATAGGGCGTCGGTGAGAAATAAAACAGGGGATAAAGGTCGAATTCTTTATTCACCATAATCCGAATGCGCCGCATATGATACGGCGAACTTACAAAAATGGCCGACTTTCTTCCCAGCAGCGTCATTGTTCTTTTGGCTTTGATGAGCTCCAGATGCGTGTCTTCGTAGTACTGCGGCAAAATCGGTTGCGTCTTTTCGCTCTGGACGGACCGGTCCTTTTCGGCGGGCAAGAGCCGCATCACACCCTGTTCAAAATGATACGTTTTACCGTAGGCCGGGATGATCAGATAGTCGGCCATGCCTTTTTCGATCAGATCACGGGCATGTTTCTGGCGGGCATTAAAATCGGGGCCCAGCAAAAGGATGACGGCATCCGCATGAGCGTAATGTGTTGAGTAGGACAAGAATCCCGGAGCATAAAACAACCCGACCGCAAAGACAGCCAGGATAGTAGCCAGAATCAGTATGATC
>SBEK01000399.1 GCA_009668925.1 Deltaproteobacteria bacterium | reverse complement strand
GTGGCCGCCCCAGGATAAAGAGGTGTCGATGAAATGAAGGTGATATCCGGGCACGTTCACCGAGGGAACAAAGGGAGGGGTGTAAAATCCAACCAGATGCCCGCGGATGTCCCGAAAACAGCGCTTCTTCTGAAAGTTGACCGCTTCAGCGAGCGGACGGTAGTTTTCCGTGCGCGGCACCGACCGCGTCTCAACTGATTTAAACTCACCCTCCATGTGAATGGCATAAAACATGTTGTCTGAAGGAAGCAGGCGCCTCAACAGACCGGCGAACTCCCCACGGGACAGGGGAGCGGCAATTTCATCCGTCAGCATCGGCCGGAAATGACACATGACCGCAAAGGGCGTCTTCATCTCATCTCCCGCCGGGACGGCGTTCCCGTCAAGGTCGAGCTGAAAAAAAGAGCCATTGAATGCAATCATTTCTCCGTCCAGTTCATTGAATGTCCCGATACCGAAATCGCCTTTCTCTTTCAGCATACCGAATGTGATGTCGTTCCGATATAACCCCTCCAGCAGGGCATTGATCGGACTGCTTATGTACAGCAGAGATTCCATTTTCCACTCCGTTTAGGAGGAAGCGTCTTATCGGTGGTCCCGCATGAAATAATCCACCGGGCTTCCCGGTTACAGGCTGGACCGAAAGCAGCACCCGCCGGCTGCTTTCCCGGATTGATCGAATTCTTGAGCCTCGATCCCGCCCGCCGCATCGGACTGCAGAACGCACATCGGGAGCGGCAAGCAGCCGGTCATTTCATCCATCCCTGATGATCAGCGTCCATTCCTTCCGCTTTTTCGGCTCCTCCCTGATTCTTCAAGATTGAACGCTGCGCCGCGAATGAGGATTCACGCTTGCGGACCCATTCCCGGAGCCAAGCTAAAAAACGCTCGCCCCGGTCATCAATCCGGTACGAATGAACCTATCTGAAGCAGAACTTCCATTGCCGGCCCATCGCCACACGGAGTCCGCCATTCGACGCCCGGCGAATCATTGACACGCGAAGCGGGAAGAAACCCTCAGACTTTTCGCGGCACATTCAAGGCCACCTTCCTTTCTTCCTCCCATGCTTTTTTCACTTTGGATTGATGATCCAGCGTTTCCGCTTTGATTTGATTGATCAACGCCCTGGCATCCGGGTCTTTCGTAATAAAATAATTAAAGAATTCCCTTTCGAGAATGGATTGTTCAAAATCCCGGCAGATGGAAAGTGCGCCAATCAAGC
>SBEK01000398.1 GCA_009668925.1 Deltaproteobacteria bacterium | reverse complement strand
CCCCATCTCGTTCCCATTTTGCATCTAAGTCCGGTCCGCGGCGCCGGTTTTTTCCCGGGAGGGCAATTCGCGAATAATGGATCGGGCGTTGTGGATACCGAATAATACGCCGGCAATCATGAGAAAGACGATAAAGAAGGAAAGAGCGAGGTAGGCTTCCATTTGGGTTTGGGCGATCTTCTCCGTGTCCTTAAGATTTTTCTCCGTCAGGGTCTTGATGGCCGCCACGAGCTGATCGATTTTGTCGGTCAGGTCCCGGTCAATGCCTCGTACGCCTTTATCGATCATTGCCGAGGTTTTGAGATCGATCTGTTTATGTCCGGCCAGGGCTTCCCGGTACCGGCGTCCTAACTTTTCATGGACATCAATCGCATCCGTGATCTGTGGAACAAACAAACCTGCTCCGGCCGTCATCCGGGTAAGCGATTCGAGGCATTTATTCACTTTTCTTTCTTCTTCGCCGAAGGCTTTCAGATGTTTCTCAAATAGAGCTTTATCGCTTCCGCGCAGGAGAATATCTTTCCATTCCTGAACCTGCTTCTTGAAATGAACTTGGGAAAGACGCGCGGTATCGATTGCGGAGGCCATCGCCTGTGCTTCCACGACGCTTTTATGAAGGCGTTTATTCGATTCCAAAATAGCCATGAGACCATAGAACCCGATCACGACGATCAGAATGATCAGCATACCGATCGAAATGACGACTCGTCTTCGCAGAGAAATGCTCTGAAAAATAGTGCCTGGTACTCTCATAAAGACCTCATTTAATCACAACCGTATATTAGGAAAGAATTGTTACAGTTTGATGACAGAATGGTGAAATGTACGGGAAAGTCCGCAGATGCAAAAGTTCTTCTCCGAACGACGGATAAAGAACAGGCGTGAATTGATCTTTCCCCATCGCTGTAATGGAAATCTTCCACCGGATCAAAACTGCTGTCTGATTAGCAAGAATCATGACCCGCGCCGCGCATCACCCGTTTGTCCGCGGCTGATCTTCTCCAACTTATCATTCCGTCGACATCAGCGTGTAACAAGCAGCCTCTATAAACGCGCGAGAACGAATAGGGATGAGCTCGCAATGTCTCTGCGCGCCGGTCCTCTATCAAAAATGCTTGAGGAGGCAAGAAATGAAGAGATTTTGGGTTGTTTTGTTGGCGTCGGGGCTGATCGCAGTTTTCAGCGCAACGGTTTTCGCTCTGGATGTGAAATTCAGCCGCGAATAC
>SBEK01000205.1 GCA_009668925.1 Deltaproteobacteria bacterium | reverse complement strand
AGCACGAAGAGGGCCGTGATCAGCTTCAAATCAATCGGGTCCAGTCCCACATAGAGCGCCAGGGCCACCATGAAGCGAAAAACAATCGATCCGATAATCACGGAGAGCGTCTTGGCCCAGATCGACTTTAAAGGCAGGATCGTCTCCCCGATGATGACGGCCGCCAGGCCGAAGACGATGGAGCCGATGCCCATACCGATGTCGGCAAATCCCTGGTACTGGGCGATCAGGCTTCCGGACAGGCCGACCAGACCGTTCGCCAGCGCAATGCCGATAGTCTTCATGCCGTCGACATGGATGCCGGAAGCGGCCGCCATGGAGGGATTGTCGCCTGTGGCCCGCATCGCGATGCCGAAGTCCGTCCGGAAAAAAAGCGAAATCAGAAGCCAGAAGACGAGGAGCGCCGACCCGAAGATCAGACACAGCCACACTTCGTAAGGCAGGCCCGGATTCAGGGCCTTGAGGGACGCGATGAGACCCGGCTCATTGAGCAGAGGAATGTTGGATCGGCCCATAATGCGCAGGTTTACGGAATACAGACCGGTCATCACCAGGATGCCGGCCAGGAGCCCGGCGATCTGAAAGCGGGTATGAATGAGCGCCGTTACGGCCCCGGCGGCCGACGCCGCGAAAAACGACACCGCCAGCGCGAGCCAGGGGTTGACGCCCGCCACGATCAAAACGGCCGTCACGGCGGCGCCGGTCACGAAGCTGCCGTCCACGGTGATATCGGGGAAATCATGAATGCGAAACGTGATGAACACGCCCATCGCCATGAAGGCGTATAAGAAACCCAGATTGACGGCGCCGATCCAGAGCTCCACGCTATACCTCGATTTCCACGATGCCGGCCATGCCCGCGGAAAACCGGGATTGACCGATCAGGTGCTGAATCTTGATGGCCGAGAGCTCATTGAAAACGCGAATGAGTTCGTTGTCCAGATCCGCGGCGTTCACGCCGATGGGCGCCTTGGCGAAAATGCCGCCGTGGAGATGAAAGGCGGCACCGCCGGAAAAAAGCGACCTAAGCGGCCCGGGCAGGGCCTGGGGATTGGCTGCGGCAATGCCCGTCGCGGCCACAATTGAACCCGCGTAGGCCGGCTCGACGGGAAAGTCGAACCACTCGGGAAAAGAGCAGCTCTGGAAAATGCTTTCGGGCGCGGATGATTGAAGGGCGGCCACCGGCGGTTTCCGGATGTTCATCCCCCAGAGGCCTTTGCTTTCAGCAAGGACCGTGACGCCGATCAATTTTGCTTTGGATACCGCGAGAAACGCGCTCAGGAGCGAGGCCAGATCCACTGAACCGTTTTCGGCCTTAAAGGACAGGAGGTAACGGTAGTCGCCGCCGCTGACGCCGAAGCCGTGCAGAAACTTGTAGGCCGCCCGCGGATCGGAATGCGCGCGAAGCAGGAAATCCACGGAAGGATGACGGACGGCCGGATAGTAAAAAAAGTTGCCGTTAATCACCATGGCCTCGCCGAACAGGTTCCGGTAATCGTCAAAGGAATCACCGAGCGCCGCCATTCCGCAGCCCCAGCGCATCCGGGACGCCGCAACAGGCACAACGTCCGCTTCTCCATAGGCGGCCTTTTCCATCTTATCCGTCGAACCGATGACGAAGGCCGAACCGGCGGGAACGTCTTTTTCGAAATAGTCTATGGAGACCTGATCGGTCTTTATCCTGCGACCGGATGCCGTCTCCACATCTGCATCAACCAGGTTTCCCAGGGCGTCGGGCTGGGGCACAATGCGGAAAAGCTTTTCGAAGCCGCTCATTTTGAAGACATCCAGGACCTGAGTAGAAAGGCCGGAAAGGATCATCTCTCCGCCGACCTTTTTCAATTCTTTTTGGGCAAGGATAAAAATGCGCAGACCGGCGCTGCTGATATAGTGGACGCCGGACAAGTCGGCCAGCAGGAGGCGGCCGCCCGCCAGAATCAGCTGCTGAAACACCTCTTGCAGTTCCGATGCGGAAAGCGCGTCGATGCGGCCTTTGACCGTTATGCATTGACGGGACGTCTGATGGGTAATGGTGTATTCAAACATGGCCGGAACCGCATTCGCCCGCGGGCGAACGAATACTCATCTTGTGCCGCAATCCAGAATAAATGTACCGGGCACGCTCCTGCCTGCCCCTACCGTACCGCGAAGTGGCTATAACATAAATAAAAATCAATGCCAAACGAAAGTGCATAATATTCTTATTGACACAGAGCCCGCTCTTCCTATAATTTTCCGGCTGGCGTCAAGCCGGTTTATGGATCTCCTGAAACCCCGTCATGAAACAGAGATCGGTTTCTCGATTCCCGGATAGCAGGAAGCGGACTTCCGAAGCGCCCGGGATGCGGATGCCCGGGTGAGACAGGGATCGCGGCCGCCGCCGTTTACAGGATCCGCCGCATGACCCTCGCCGATTTTTCACCGTATCGGAGAATAAATCAAAACATGCGGGCTGTTTGATCAGGCGACGCTACACCTATAAAGCACTAAAGAAACGCAATAAAAAAACCGAATATGGCTTATTCCCCGTCTTGATGATTGCCGGAGACCCCTATGGCCGTTAAAAGGTTGTTCAAAAGGATTTTGCCCCGCGCCGAATTTCAGGATCTTGCCGGATGGCGCGGTTACTATATCGGCGTTACGCTCTTTCTGTCGCTGATCATTGTCCCCATCGGGCTTGTTTTCTCCATTCCCACTTTTCTCAACCAGGGGGACTATGGACTGATCCTATTGGACATCGGCATCGTTATTCTCATCGGCACGGCCCTGCACTTCCGCTACTTCGCCCCGTCCGTGAGACTGTTCTTCGTGCTGCTTTACGGGTTCATGCTGGCCCTGATGATCATCCTCGGCCCCTCTTATGCCCGTCCGGGCTGGCTCGTGATGAGCACCGTCAGCGCCTCTTTTCTCTTCGGCGTTCGGGCCGCCGCGATCACAACCGCGACAAACGCCGTTTTGCTGACGCTTATATACTGGCTGGTCGGTCCCCACTTCTCGGCCTGGGCTCCGGTCTATCGGGACCCCCTTTCCACCTGGATCATGTTTACGGTAAACATTTCTCTGGTCTCCCTGTTTGCCAGCATGCCGGTGGGTTTGCTCCTGAATCAAATGAACAGGCTCCTGATGCAGGAACACGATCTCAGCACTAAGCTCGCGCTGGAGTCCAAAAACCTGCAATCCGCCAACCTCGAATTGCAAAGCGAGATTGCCGAGCGCCGGAAAGCCGAGGATGAAAAGAAGCGTCTCCAGATTGATCTGAACCAGGCTCAGAAAATGGAAGCCATCGGAGAGCTGGCCGGCGGCATTGCCCATGACTTCAATAATATTCTGTCCGTGATTATCGGCTATTCGCGGCTGACCAAGGACGACGATGCGGTCCCCGAAAAGACCAAGCAGAGAATCGCCGAGGTCCTTCGGGCGGGCGAACGCGCCAGAGAATTGATCAATCAGATTTTGGCCTTCAGCCGCAAGACCGAAGCTCAGAGAGCCCCCCTGCAGCTTAGCGAGTCCGTTGCCGATGCGCTCAAAATGATGCATTCGCTGATTCCGGCCAATATCAAAGTCCGACAAACTTACGATGCTTCAGGCCTGGTTTTGTCAACCGCTCTTCATATCCACCAGATCATCATGAATCTGTGCAGCAATGCCGTTCATGCCATGGGCAAAGACGGCGGAGTCCTGGACGTCCGCCTCACGCGCGAGTTCCTCGGTGAGCCCCGGGCGCCGGAGGAGCCTTATCTTCAAGCGGGGCCTTATCTGAAGATGACGGTGAGCGATACCGGTCATGGGATGACACCCGAGATTGCCGCACGCATCTTTGAACCTTATTTCACCACCAAAGAGCCCGGACGGGGAACGGGGATGGGGCTTTCGGTCACCTACGGCATTGTCAAGAGCCACGGAGGTTTGATTTCGTGCCGCAGCCTGCCGGGGGCGGGAACTTCTTTTGCCGTCTATTTTCCCGAAATTGAAGACCGGCGAAATCCGGAAAGATCCCGGAAAGAGGAAGCGATACCCGCCGGAACGGAAACGATTCTCTACATCGATGATGAGCCCGCCCTGTGCGATATTGCCGCCGAGATGCTGGAGAGGCTGGGCTATCAGGTGGTCGGGAAAACAAGCAGCGTCGAAGCGCATGATCTCTTTATCGCCGACCCTTGGCGGTTTCACGCCGTCATCACCGATTTAAACATGCCGCACCTCTCGGGCGAAATGCTGGCTCGGAAAATTCTTGAGCTCAGGCCCGACATGCCGATCATGATGTGCACGGGCTATTGTGAACAGTCCTCCCGCGACGATGCCTCCCAACTGGGAATCCGGGAGCTCCTGATGAAGCCTTACAGCGTGGATCAACTGGCTCATGCGGTGCGCCGGACGATTGACGGCAAACGTTCTGAGGAAACGGGACCCGGCGCAGGGTAATTGTCTCTTCATTTTCGGGAGGTCTTCATGTTCAGATTATTCTTAACTGTCTCGTTGATGCTGTTCATTTTCTCAAGCCCGGCCTGGGCCGATTTTTATAAATGGGAAGATGAGGAGGGAAATATCCACATCACCGACTATCTCCCGCCCTCCAAATCGGCAAGGAAACTCAAAGTTCACCGGACCGAGTCGAACGCCGACCGGTCCGCGCCTTCCGTACCGCAAAGACGGGCGGCATCCACCCGCACTCCCGACAGGCCCGAGAAGGAGCAGGAAGTGGATCTGTACACGGCCCGATGGTGCTCCGCCTGCAAAAGCGCCAAGAACTTCTTCACCTCCCGCAACATCCGCTTTACCGAATATGACGTGGAGGCAGACCCTGAAGCAGCCGAAAGGATGAAAAGACTCACCCCCGCCCGGGGAGTTCCCTTTGCCGTCGTCAACGGCCGGTCCATCATCGGCTATGCACCCGCAGAATACGAAGCGGCGTTGCGAGACAATCGCTGACCCCGAAGCTGTCTTTGAGCATTGACTTATCCGGCGCTTCTTTTTATAGTTTCGCTGCATCTTCTATGCAAGTGACCGTCTACCAAACATTGGGAAAGGAGTTTTCATGAGCAAACCTTTAGTGATCGCCATGTCCCAGGGCCAAGAGATCACGCTTCTGCCGAATATGGCCAACCGCCACGGATTGATTACAGGCGCCACGGGTACGGGGAAAACCGTCACCCTGCAGAAAATGGCCGAGTCTTTTGCTGCGATCGGCGTTCCGGTTTTTCTGGCCGACGTCAAGGGCGACCTGTCCGGAATCGCCGCCGAGGGTGCGGCTTCCGAAAAAATGCTCGCGAGGCTCGCGTCCATCGGCATCAACGGCTTTAAGCCGCGCGCCAATACCGCCGTCTTCTGGGACGTGTTCGGCGAAAAGGGGCATCCGGTGCGCGCCACCATCTCCGACATGGGCCCCCTTCTCCTCGCCAGACTGCTCAATCTCAATGAAACCCAATCCGGCGTTCTTACGCTGGTCTTCAAGGTGGCCGACGACAACGGCCTCGCGCTGCTGGATCTCAAGGATTTACAGGCGATGATTCAGTTCGTGGGCGACAACGCCAAACGGTTTACGACCGAATACGGCAACATCTCCGCGGCATCCATCGGGGCGATTCAGCGCGGACTTTTGGCGCTTTCCGAGCAGGGCGGCGACACGTTTTTCGGCGAGCCGATGCTGGACATCGACGACCTGATGCAGACGGACTCTGAAGGCCGCGGCGTGATCAATGTACTCGCCGCCGACAAGCTGTACATGAGCCCCAAGCTCTACTCGACCTTCCTTTTATGGATGCTCGCCGAACTCTTTGAAAAACTCCCGGAAGTGGGAGACGTCGAAAAGCCGAAGCTCGTCTTCTTCTTTGATGAAGCCCACCTCTTATTCACCGACGCGCCGGCCGCGCTTTTGGAAAAGATCGAACAGGTCGTGCGCCTCATTCGGTCCAAGGGTGTGGGCGTCTATTTCGTCACGCAGAATCCGCTGGATATTCCCGAAACCGTTCTGGGTCAGATGGGCAATCGCGTCCAGCACGCCCTGCGCGCCTTCACGCCGCGCGACCAGAAAGCCGTTAAAACGGCGGCGGACACCATGCGGCCCAATCCCGCTTTCAACACGGCCGACGCAATCACGGAGCTGGGCGTCGGCGAAGCGCTGGTGTCTTTTCTGGATGAGAAGGGCCGGCCGGCTCCGGTGGCGCGGTCTTTTGTCATTGCCCCCGGTTCACGGCTGGGCGTTTTGACCGATGCCGAGCGGCAGGCGGCCATCAGCCGTTCGACGCTCTACGGGCACTATGAAAAGACACTGGACCGTGAATCGGCCTATGAAAGGCTGCGCGCATCCGTGCAGGGTGCTCCCGCTCCCGCACAACCGGCGCCTCTCCCCGGGCGGGAGCCGTCACCCGCGCCCAGCGGCGGCGGAATCCTCGGCGGCGCGGTGGGGGATTTGCTGTTCGGCCGCACCGGTCCGCGCGGCGGCAAAACCGAAGGGTTGGTTCAGGCCGCGGCCAAGAGCGTGGCCCGGACCATCGGCTCCTCCGT
>SBEK01000015.1 GCA_009668925.1 Deltaproteobacteria bacterium | reverse complement strand
GCCCCGAGTACATCGAGGCCTACGAGCGCATGGCCAATCTGGCGACCAAAGCCGGTGTTGAAAAGAAACAAAGATTAACCATTCATACGCCGCTCATCGCGCTCAGTAAGGCTGAGATCATCCGCAAGGGGCTGGAACTGGGCGTCGATTATTCACTGACGCACAGCTGCTATGACCCGGAAGAAGACGGCGCCGCCTGCGGGCAGTGCGACTCCTGCCTGCTCAGACTCAAAGGCTTCGCCGAAGCCGGAATCAAAGATCCGGTCAGATATAAAAAATAGGGTTCACGGTTCAAGGTCAAGTGGATGTATTCCGTTAAGGAAATATTTTACTCGATTCAGGGAGAAGGATATTACAGCGGCCGGCCGGCGGTTTTTTGCCGTTTCTCCGGCTGCAACCTGTGGTCGGGAAAAGAAGAGGATCGCGATCGGGCTCTGTGCAAATTCTGCGATACGGACTTTGCCCAAACGGGCGGCACAGGAGGCGGCGTATATGATACCGCACACCTTTTAGCTCAAAAAATTTCTCAATCCTGGCCGCAATGCACTGGGCAACCTTTTGTGGTTTGCACGGGCGGCGAACCGCTCCTGCAAATGGACGCCGATCTGATTGCCGCTCTGCATGAGGCCGGATTCGAGATCGCTGTGGAGACCAATGGGACCATTGCCGCGCCTGCCGGGATCGACTGGATTTGCGTCAGTCCTAAAGCAGGTGTGCAGCTGGTACAGATCAGCGGGCATGAATTGAAGCTTGTCTATCCTCAGGCAGGGGCCGAGCCGAAAAAATATGCCAAGCTGAATTTCCGGCATTTCTTTCTGCAGCCGATGGATGGTGCTGAGAGGGAAGAGTCTACCAGGCAGGCTTTAAAGTATGTCCTGGCGCATCCGCAGTGGCGAATCAGTTTGCAGCTGCATAAAATATTAGGTGTTCGATAAGGAAAAAAATGGAAATCTATAAAGTATTTAAATTTGATGCGGCGCATTACCTGCCGTTGGTTCCCCCCGGCCACAAATGCGCAAAGATGCACGGTCATTCGTTTCGTGTCGAGGTCCATGTCCGGGGCAATGCCGATCCCCGCACCGGCTGGGTGATGGATTTTTCCGCCATCGCGGAGGCTTTTGAACCCGTGCTGAATCAGTTGGACCATAAAAATCTGAACGCCATCGAGGGGCTTACAAATCCCACCTCGGAAACCTTATGCCGTTGGATCTGGCAGCGTCTGGAGCCCGTCCTTCCGCAGCTGTGCAAGATTGTCGTTCAGGAAAGCCCCGAATCAGGTTGCATCTATAGAGGAGAAGACTGATTTTTATCACCCCAGGGCGAGGCGAACCGCCGCCGCGGGCGTTCCGAATGACAGGCTGCAAATAGCAGGTCCATAATGTTCCCCGCCGCAGCGTCGTTCCGGGTAAGAAGCAGGCGATTGTCCTCATTTAAAAATTGCTTTTTGTAACTGAATGTATTAATTTTCGTCATGGGGTGCCGTCCATCCCGGTTTCCGGAAGAGATGAACGGCTGAGATCATACCCTTTGAACCTGACCCGGGTAATGCCGGCGTAGGGAGTGGCGCTTATCCGCAAACCAGACAAGCCATATCCTTTTCAGGGGAAAGGGTACGGCTTTTTTATTTGGGGTACCGATGTCGGAAAATCACCACGTTGTGATTGTCAGCGGCGGCCGGCTGGGGAAGATGGATTTCTTCTCCGAAACGGTGGCGAAGATTGCCGACCGACTGCTGATCGTTTGCGACGGCGGGGCGCGTCATCTCGCTCGTTCGGGTCTGATGCCGGATGTGCTGCTGGGCGATATGGATTCCATCAATCCCGAGCAACTCGCCAAATATGAAAAAGCAGGCGTCAGGGTCATCCGGTATCCGGTCAACAAGGATTATACGGATACGGCCCTGGCGCTGGATTATGCACTTTCTTTGAAGCCCCGGAGCATCGATATCTGGGGAACTCAGGGCGGCCGGATCGATCACACTCTGGCCAATCTGTTTCTCCTCATTAAAGCCCGGGAAGCGGGGATTGAGACCCGCCTGATGGATGAATACATGGAAGCGTTTGTGCCGGCGGGCGACGTCCTCTTCACCGGTGCTTCAGGCTGTCTGGTCTCGCTCATCGCGCTCAGTCCCCGGGTCGAAGGCATTACGCTCGACGGGTTTCTCTATCCGCTCTGTAACGGAACGCTTACCATGTCCGAATCGCGGGGGGTGAGCAACATCATCGCCGGTGATCGGGCCGGCATTCGCGTCCGGTCCGGGAATCTCCTGGTGATCCGTTACCGGCAAAAAGATGTCTTTCCGGAGGTGACTTAAATGAAGAGGCCGGCCACCATCCTGTGCATCGGCGGATCGGACGCCGGCGGCGGGGCGGGCATTCAGGCGGATCTGAAAGCGGTGAGCGCCTGCGGCGGCTACGCCCTCACGGTGATTACGGCGCTGACGGCTCAGAATACGCGGGGCGTCCGTGATATTCTTCCAGTGTCGAAGAAATTCATTGCCGCGCAGCTCGACGCCGTCCTTAGCGATATCGGCGCGGACGCGGTGAAGACCGGCATGCTCCTTACGGCAGGCGCAGTGGAGGCTGTTGTCCGGGCCATTGATCAATACGCACTCGGACAGGTGGTCGTGGATCCCGTGATGACGGCAAAAGGGGGCCGCTCGATGATGCAGGACAAAGCGCTGAAGGCTCTGCTGGAAAAGCTTTTGCCGCGGGCGCAGGTGGTCACTCCGAATATTCCGGAGGCGGAAGCTCTGGCGCACATGAAGATCCGGTCTGTTGCCGCCATGAAGAAAGCCGCGGCCGTCATCCGCGAGTGCGGGGTGGCGAATGTTGTGATCAAAGGGGGACATTTGCCCGGCACAGGAAGATCGGGCAGCACGGATATCCTTTTCGACGGGAAAAAATATTACGAGTTTTCCGCAGACTGGATCGAAACGAAAAACACGCACGGCACCGGCTGCACCTATGCCTCTGTATTGGCCGCATCCATCGGCCGGGGCGAAAACATGGTCAATGCGGTCAAAGAGGCCAAAAGGCTGGTGACCCGGGCAATCAGGTATTCCCTGGATCTGGGGGAAGGGCATGGACCGGTGAATATCGCCGGATAGAGGATGAAGATTTTGGAGGAGAACATGACACAGTTGGAGAAAGCCCGCCAGGGGGTCATTTCGGACGAAATGAAGATCTGCGCGGCGGAAGAAGGCCTTGAGGCCGAAATGATCCGGCAGGGGATGGTTGACGGGACCATCGTGATCTGCCGCAACATCAATCACACGGCAATCAAACCGCTGGCCATAGGCGCAGGACTGCGGACCAAAGTGAATGCCAATATCGGGACGTCCAAAGATAATAATGATCCGGACGCCGAACTCGCCAAACTGAAGATCGCGACGGACGCGGGCGCCGATGCCGTGATGGATCTGTCCACCGGCGGCGATCTGGCCAGGATCCGCAAGGCGGTGATGGAACAAGCCACCGTGGCCATCGGGACGGTGCCGATTTATCAGGCGGCGGTTAAAATTCTCGCCGAGAAAAAAGCGATTGCCGATATGACGTCCGACGATATGTTTGCCGTGATCGAAGAAAACGGTCGGGACGGCGTCGATTTCATTACCGTGCACTGCGGCGTCAACCGTCAAAGCGTAGCGGCCCTCGAGGCGCAGGGAAGAGTTCTGGGCATTGTCAGCCGGGGCGGCTCCATGACCGCGAACTGGATGCGTTGCAACAACCGCGAGAATCCACTTTTTGAGGAGTACGACCGGCTGCTCGAAATCGCTCACCGCTACGACATGGTGCTGAGCCTCGGCGACGGCCTGCGACCAGGCGCCACGAGTGATGCGACCGACCGCGGGCAGCTGCAGGAGCTGATCATTCTGGGCGAGCTCGCGGCGCGCGCCCGTGCGGCGGGCGTGCAGGTCATGATTGAGGGCCCCGGCCACGTGCCGATTACGGAAGTAGAAGCCAACATCAAACTGCAGAAGAAGGTGTGCCAGGGGGCGCCGTTTTACGTTCTGGGTCCGCTGCCGACGGATATTGCGCCCGGATACGATCATATCACTTCCGCGATCGGCGGCGCGATTGCCGGCGCCGCAGGCGCGGATTTCCTGTGTTACGTCACTCCGGCGGAGCATTTGCGCCTGCCCACACTGGCCGATGTCCGCGACGGCGTCATCGCCGCGCGCATTGCCGCTCATATTGCGGACATCGCCAAAGGCGTCAAAGGGGCGCGCGAACGGGACCGGAAAATGTCCGAGTGCCGGAAAGCCTTTGACTGGCAGGGACAGGTGGATTTATCCATTGATCCGGAGCGAACCGTCGCCCTGCTGGAGAAAAGCAAGAGTGCGGATGATGAAGGCTGCACCATGTGCGGTGAATTCTGTGCAATCAAACTGGGCAAACGATAATCAAGGAAGGTGCATGATGATTTGTGTTATTGCGACCATTACACTGGAAAAAGGCCAGCGGGATAATTATCTGCAGGAAATACGAAAAATAATGAAAATGGTGCATGCCGAAGACGGTTGCCATGAGTATCGTCCGACGGTTGACATCCCCACGGGAAATCCGTTCCAGCGGGAGAGCCTGCCCGATACGGTGATCATTCTGGAAAAATGGGAGACCCTTGATGCTTTAAAAAAGCATGGCCTGTCTGCCCATATGACGGACTTTCGCGAACGCGTGAAAGCATTTGTGCAATCGATGGAGTTACAGATATTGTCACCTGTAGAATAAACGGCGCAGTCGGCGATTTTACCGTCGCCAAGCCACTGTAACCGGTGCTTTGAGGAGCCCGCATTGGAACTGACCGGGGATAAAGCCGCTGAAAGCAAACGCCGCACAGCCGAGTGTATTGTGCGCCGTTTGAAGGAAGCCGGATTTGAAGCCTATTTTGTCGGCGGTTCGGTGCGGGACTTTGTCCGCGGCGTCGCACCCGGTGATTTTGACATTGTCACGTCCGGTCTGCCCGATCAGGTCGCCTCCCTGTTTGAACGCACGGTGGCGGTCGGGGCGCAATTCGGCGTCATGGTCGTGATGGCGGACGGCCACCCCTACGAGGTGGCGACGTTTCGCAGCGATGACGTATATGAAGACGGCCGACGCCCGACGCGCGTCCACTTTTCATCGGCCAGAGAAGACGTCTTCCGGCGTGATTTCACCATCAACGGTCTGCTGATGGATCCCGAAATCAACCGCGTGATTGATTATGTGGACGGCCTCGCGGACATCGGGAAAAAGATCGTCCGCACCATCGGTGATCCGGCGGTCCGCTTCAACGAAGATTTTCTGAGAATGCTGCGCGCCGTCCGGTTTGCCGCCAATCTGGATTTCCACCTCGATGCCGAGACACAAAACGCCATTGCCGCTCATGCTGCAAATATCAGAAACGTCAGCGCTGAACGCATTCAGGAAGAGCTCGGCAAGATTCTGACCCGCGGCGGTGCGCGCCGGGGGTTTGAATTGTTGTCCGCTTCGGGCCTTCTGAAGCATATCCTGCCGGAGGTGGACAGGATGCACGGCGTATCTCAGCCGCCGCGGTTTCATCCGGAAGGCGATGTCTGGGAACACACGATGATCATGCTGGACACGCTGGCGCGGGAAACCGCCCCGAACACCGATCCGGCGCTGGCCTGGAGCGCATTGCTTCATGATGTCGGCAAACCCGTTTCACGGAGCGAAGACGAAAAGGGTGTCCATTTTTACGGGCACGTGCAGCAGGGAGAATCGATTGCCGGCGGCGTTCTTCACCGATTGAAGTTCTCCAACGCCCGGCGGGAGACCGTGCTTAGTCTGATTCACCATCACATGGACTTCATGAATGTGCAGAAGATGAGGCCTGCCCGGCTGAAACGATTTTTGCGTATGCCCGATTTCCGCCTGCATCTCGAGCTGCATCGCCTCGATTGCCTCGCGAGTCACGGCATGCTGGACTATTATGAGTTTTGCCTCGCGCAATTGCAGATCATGGACCATCAAGACCTGCATCCGCCGCGGCTTGTCACGGGTCATGATTTGCTGGCCATGGGATTTACCGAAGGGAAGCGGATTGGAGAAATATTGCAGGCGCTGGAGGAAGAGCAGCTGGAAAACAGGATCCGTGATCACAGTGAAGCGGTGGCTTTTATCCGGGACCGCTGGAAATTGTCCCCGCGGACGCGATGATGGATAAGGATAAGGCGCTATGATCAAGACCAACTTTCTTAGTGCGGGTTCGGCCCTGCTGATCATGATGGCTCTGCTCGTGCAGGGATGTGCGGGCCGGAGCGTAAACGAACGTCCTGTCGCGCCCCCTGAAACAAAGAAGCCCGTGCTAGCCGTCATGGGCCATACGATTCAGGCCGGCGCATTCGGCGACGTGCAAAATGCGGTTCGTCTTACGGAGAAACTGAAAGGGCAGGGGCTCGACGCCACGTATTTCAAGGCATCCGACGGACTTTTCAAAGTCCGCTTCGGCAATTTTTCATCGAAGGAACTGGCCCGCACCCGGGCGCAGTCGCTCAAGCGTGCGGGGATCATCGAAGAATTTTATGTCGTGCTGCCCGAGGATTCCGCTGCGGCCAAACGCCAACAGTACGGGACGGATTATTTAAGACAGTCGCTCGTGAAAACCGCAAAAGACTTCATCGGCGTGCCTTACCTCTGGGGCGGCGTGTCGGCGGACACGGGGTTTGACTGCAGCGGGCTCGCGATGACGGTGTATCAGCTCAATGGCCTCGATATGCCGCGCCACTCGGCAACGCAGTTCGATGCCGGAGACACCATCAGGCGAAGCGAACTGCGTGAAGGCGATCTGGTCTTCTTTGCCACGCGCGGACGGGGAAAAGTATCGCACGTGGGCATTTATATCGGCGAAGGGCAGTTCATTCACGCACCGAACCGCGGCAAAAAAATTTGCATTGATTCTCTGTCGAATGAATACTTCGACAAACGGTTTGTCGGCGCAAAAAATTATTTCTGATGCTGATCGCTGAAAATCGCGCCGGCAAAGGGTTTCGTCATATCATCTCCTAATCCGTTATCATCAGGAATCCTTCTCGACGCGGCGAATGTTGCCGCTTCATTGAAATCTCATTGCCCTCCTGCAATAAAAAAATTAAAATATTTTTACGGTTTTTGTTGACCCGAGAAAAAAAATAAAGTAAAATTAAGCCATATAAGAAAGATGACGAGTTTCGAGAAAAAAGAAAACTCAATAAAAGGAGGCTAAACGCAATGACAGCAACAGCAAAAAAAGTCGTAAAGAAGGCCGCAAAGCCCGCCGCCAAGAAGGCAGCGAAAAAAGTTGTGAAGAAGGCCGCAAAGCCCGCCGCCAAGAAGGTTGCGAAGAAGGCCGTAAAGAAGACCGCTGCAAAAAAACCCGCGGCCAAGAAAGTCGTCAAGAAGGCGGCAGCCAAAAAGTAGGATCACTCCCATCAGGATAATTTAAAGAGCAGGCAAGCGAATGTTGCCTGCTCTTTGAATATCAGGCGCTCGTCTTTTGCTTCCTCCCCGCCCCGTTTTATGAATTTGTTCTCCCGCCGGAGGGCCGGGACAATAAACCCTGTTTAAAAAAAAAGCATTCGGTGCTATGCATACCGTGCATTCGCTGGTTGAACAGGAATGTTCATCCGGCGGATAAATCCCCTGTCCTCATTTGCAGTCGAGGTGATTGATGACCAGAGATTTAATCCTCAGTATCGATAACGGCACTCAGTCCATCCGCGCTCTTATTTTCGATTTGAAAGGCAACCTGCTGTTCAAACAGCGGGTGCCCATGCAGCCCTATGTTTCACGGGAGCCGGGGTGGGCGGAACAGGATGCTGAGTACTACTGGAAATCTCTGTGCCGGGTGTGCCAAATGCTCTGGCAGGAGACGTCCGTTCCGAAGGAAGCAATTGCGGGTGTTGCGCTCACGACCCAGCGGGCCACGATGATCAATGTCGATCGCAGCGGGAAGCCGCTCCGGCCGGCGATGGTCTGGCTCGACCAGAGATCGACGTTCGGCTTGAAACCGGTCGGCGGGCTATGGGGATTGGCGTTCAAAATGTCGGGGATGAGCGAAACCGTGGCGTATTTGCAGGCCGAAGCGGAAAGCAACTGGATTAAACGCCATCAGCCGGACATCTGGAAGAAGACGCACAAGTTTTTATTTCTTTCAGGCTATCTGACCTATTGCCTGACGGGGCGGTTTGTCGATTCCGTCGGTTGTCAGGTGGGCTATATTCCGTTCGACTACAAAAAGAAGACCTGGGCGTCTTCGTGGAACTGGAAGTGGGAGGTGACTCAGGTCGAGCCGCGGATGCTTCCGGATTTGATCGAGCCCGCGGACGTGCTGGGACAAATTACGCGCCAGGCCGCGGCCCAGACCGGCATCCCGGAAGGTCTGCCGCTTATTGCCGCCGCCGCGGACAAGGCCTGTGAGGTCATCGGCGCCGGTTGTCTGAAACCGCACATCGGATGCCTGAGTTACGGAACGACCGCCACCATCAATACGACGCACTATAAATATATCGAAGCCATCCCGCTCATTCCTCCGTATCCGTCGGCCGTCCCGGATGCCTATAGCCTGGAAATACAGATTTACCGCGGGTACTGGATGGTGAGCTGGTTCAAGGAGCAATTTGCGCAACTGGAGCAGCAGATCGCCGAAGAGCGCAACGTTGAAGTGGAGACGCTCATTGAAGAGCTCCTGCACGAAGTTCCGCCGGGCTCCATGGGGTTGATCCTCCAACCCTACTGGTCGCCGGGCATCAAGGTGCCGGGGCCCGAGGCCAAAGGAGCCGTGATCGGCTTCGGCGATGTCCACAACCGGGCCCACCTCTACCGGGCCATTCTCGAGGGCGTGGCGTATGCGCTGAGAGACGGCAAGGAGCGGCAGGAGCGCAGGAGCGGCGTCACGATTGATGAGTTACGGGTGTCGGGCGGAGGGTCGCAAAGCGACGCGGCCATGCAGCTAACCGCGGACATCTTCGGCCTGCCGACGGCCCGTTCGCATATTTATGAAACATCGGGACTGGGAGCAGCGATCGACGCGGCGGTGGGGCTCCGTCTGCACCGGAACTTTAAAGAAGCGGTCGCCGAAATGACGCATATCGGACATTACTTCGAACCGGACTGGAATACGCATAAAATCTACAACCAGCTCTATGAACGCGTTTATAAACAAATGTATAAGCGGTTAAAGCCTCTTTATGAAGAAATCCGCGACATCACCGGCTACCCCAGGAAGGTGGGGGAAGAGTAGAAAAAAGTTTTATGTGTTACGTTTTAAGTTTTAGGTTTTGTTCGGATTAATAATCTTTTACGTTATGCTTAACACGTAAAACGTAAAACCCTGAAACCCATTGACAGAAGAAAAAAACAAGCATATAGCGAGGACGTAAAAAAATGGAAGAAGAAGGCAGACTGGACGCATGCTTGAATTAAAAGACATCTATTTCAGCGTTCCGGAGAGCGACGGAAACGGCGGGGAACGCAACATCATCGATGGAATAAACTTCACGTTTGACGACGGAAAGTTTTACGTCATCACCGGACCCAACGGGAGCGGCAAGACGACGCTGGCGAAATTGATCATGGGAATTAATCCGGCGTCCCGCGGCTCGATCATTTTCAACGGACGGGATATTTCATCGCTCTCGATTACGGAGCGGGCCAAGGCCGGGGTCGCCTACAGTTTTCAGCAGCCCGCGCGCTTCAAAGGAATTACGTTTCGCGATCTGATGACGATCGCCACCGGCATCGACGACGAGGATAAACTGCTGGAGATTCTTTCGCGGGTGGGAATCTGTCCTCTCTCTTTTCTGGACAAAGAAGTGGACGCGAGGCTGTCGGGCGGTGAAATTAAGAAGATCGAACTGGCGATTACCATTGCGGCCAATCCCCGGCTGGCGATTTACGATGAACCCGATACGGGAATTGATTTGTGGACGATTGGTCCGATGGTGAGTCTATTGAAAAAGGAACTCGCCTACCATCGCGCGACGACGATCGTCGTCAGCCATAACCGGGCGTTTCTGGAAGCGGCGGATGTGGTCGTCATCATTAATTCGGGTAAAATCGTCTACAACGGAGACTTGGACGGCGCCATGCCGCTTTTGGAAGATTTGAGCGTATGTACTTACCGGGACAGCTGCGAAGGAGAGCGGGATGCTGGATGCTTTAGATAAAACGCTTTTAAAGACGGTCGCCGATCTGGAGGGCCTGCCCAAAGGCGCCTATAACATCCGGAAAAACGGCAAGCTCCTGAGCCGTCAAGTGTCGGCGAATATTAATATCGAAACGAATGCCGATTCGACGGGCATCATTGTCAGCATTAAGCCCGGAACAAAGAATGAATCCGTGCATATCCCCGTCATCCTGAGCCAGGCCGGCCTTTATGATGTGGTCTATAATTCCTTTATCATCGGTGATGGCGCCGACGTGACGATCATCGCCGGCTGCGGCATCCACTGCGGTTCGTCCGCTCCGGAAGGCCATGCCGGCATTCACGACTTTCAGGTCGGCAAAAAGGCCAAGGTCACCTATGTCGAAAAGCACTATGCGACAGGCGAAGGCCGGGGCCGGCGGACGCTCAATCCGACGACGAAAGTCTTTTTAGCGGAGGGCGCCCGGGCGGACATGGAGCTGACCCAGATTGCGGGCGTAGATGAAGCCAACCGCCTCAATGAAGCCGTGCTCGGGCCGGACAGTCTGCTGCTCATCACGGAGCGGGTCCTGACGGATGCCGATCAGACGGCCGTGTCGACGAACAACATCGTCCTTCGCGGTGCGGGGAGCCGGGCCAACATGATCTCCCGGTCGGTCATGAAGGGCAATTCCAAACAGACATTCTACGCGACCCTGGACGCGCAAAACAAGTGTTTCGGGCATATCGAATGCGATGCCATCATCATGGACAACGGGACCAACGAGACCATGCCCTCCTTGAAGGCGGGTCATCCCGACGCCGAACTGACGCATGAAGCTTCGATCGGTAAAATTGCCAACGATCAGCTGACCAAGTTGATGAGCCTCGGCTTGACGTATGATCAGGCCGTCAACAGGATTATTCAAGGCTTCCTGAAATAAAGCTGCCGGACGCATGCAGAAAAGCGGATCCGTACATCCACGTGTCCTGACCCCTGCCGGCGCCGATGAGACCGGACAGTACCATGTTTCACTATTTTATCCGTCATGTTTACCTGTGCCTGTTGGTGGGATGCCTGATGGGCGCATCGGGCTGCGCGCGGATGATGGATGTGATGCCCACGGCGCCCGGCGTTGGGGCCCCCGTCGAGCTGAACGGTCCCTACGATGCGGACATTCCCGCGCCCGAAGTCAATCAGATCAAAAGCCTCGGTCCGATGAACGACTGGGGGGTCCCCTATATTTTCATGCAGGTGGGAGCGCACTTCGAAGCGGCGGGCGATTCCGTACGCTCCATTCATTTCTTCAACCGGGCCCGGGCAGAATTCCGGAAGCGGAACAACACGCTCGGCGAAGTGTCCGCGGAGAGCCGCAAGATATCGGCGCTGATCCATTTCGGCAACTACCGGGCCGCTTACCCGGTGATCGAGGCGCTGGACAAAAAATGGTCTCACGCCCCGTTTGCCGCCTTTGTCTTATTCAACTACGGATATTATCATCTCAAAAGCGGCGATTACGCCAAGGCGCGCAAGTATTTCGAACAGGCCCTCGCGGCCAATGCGGCGGAAACAAAGGATCCGAACCTGCTGGCGTTGAGACGGGACAGTGAACTGGGGTATGCCACGACTCTGATGGCCGCCGATTCGTTTTCCGCAGTGGCCGGCCGGCTTGGCTTTGCCGACTTTGACGCGGCCTTTTATCAGGATGTCCGCCGCCTGTCAGCCGAAGGTCTGGCGCGGCTGGAGCGGGTGTCCTTACAAAACGGGATGCTGCGCCAGACAAAAGTTTATCGGTATTTCCCGGCCATCTCCCCCTCGACTATCGAATGCGATACGCTCAATTACCGGGGTTTGGCCTTGGGTCTGGCGGGCCGCGGGGCCGAAGCCGTCCAAACCATCGAGCGGGCGATGATCGTCGCCCGGAGCACGGCCTATCACCTCGGTGAGGCCGACGGCCTTTTTTTCCTCAATCAGGTGCATCTTCTCGACAAAAATCGTTCGGAAGGAATAAAGGCCGCCAACGCCCTTGCCCAAATTGCCGAGCAGTACCGGATGGTGACGCATGCGATTTGGGCGCACATGATACTGGCCCATCACTACAAGGCCCTCGGGGACGTCGACCGGACGATGATCTCGCTCACTAAAGCTCTGGCGTTGATGGAAGAGAACGCCCCGTGGCTCATGCCCAACAGGGATTTTCGGGGGATCGGACATTTCCGGCGCCAGGAAATCTATGAAGTGCTCCTTGACCTTGCCGCCGGAAAAGGAGATGAACGCCGGGCTTTCCAGACGGCTGAACGGTCCAAAGCGGCCGCTCTGGCCGATCGGCTGGCCGGAGACATTATGGGTAAGGCGCCCGACGTGTCGGAGACCGTCAAACAGATTCTTTTTTGCCGTGAGCAATTGGCGGAGTATTACCAGGGACTGTTGTCTCCGGTAAACGGCGATGCGGCCTTCAGGGATTTGATGGCCAGAATAGATAAAGTGCGCGACGCTTACCAGCAGTTGAACCGCAGTCTTCAGGAAAAGGATGGAGCCCTGTATTCATTGGTCGGCGCTCAGCCGCCGACGGTTGATGCCCTGCAGCGCCTTCTGGACAATAACACCACACTTTTTACATTTTATATCGGCCGGGAGCATTTCTACATCTGGGCGGTGAGTCAAAATGGGTTCCGCCAGGAAAAGGTCGGCTTACCGCGGCGCGCCGTAGAGCAGCTGGTAGCGGCTTATTTGAACGCGCTGGGGTCAAATGACAAAAGCCATTCCGACGTCCGGGCGGAACAAATTTATGAAACGTTTTTAAAACCCGTGATTCCCTTTGTCTCCGGCGACCGTGTGGGCTTCGTGCCCCACGGGGTGCTGTCCAGTCTTCCGTTTGCGTCGATGCGCTATGTCAAATCTTATCTGGTGGATGGATTTACCATTTTTTACCTGCCCCACACCGGCCTCCTTTGGCGGCAGACGGCGCGCAGACCGGGTGTGAATGAAAAGACCGCGATCATCATTGCCGACGCCCCTTGCGTTTACCGGAAGCCGCCTTCAGCATCCGCCGAAGGTGAAGTAAATGCAGTGAAGAAGATATTTCCGCGGGCCGAAGCCATTGTGAAAAATGACGCCTTGAGAGACGACTGGCGAATGTCCGCGGGCAGCTACGATGCCCTCCACCTCATCGTGGATCACTGTCTGATGAAAGACGCGGCATCCGATTACAGCCCTTCTTTGCGGGCGGCGCAGTGGCGGGACGGATGTCCGGGCACGCGCGATATCTTTCGCCTCGGGTTGCACGGCCAGGCGACCTTTTTCAGCGTCTGCCGGGCAGAAAGAATGCCGGCGATCCAGGGGGCGGGTTCGGCGGCGTGGACCGGCGCCTGGCTTTATGCCGTGAGTCCGCAAGTCTTAACTCAGCTCTGGGATATCGAAGAGAAGACTAAAACAGCCCTGCTGGGGATGTTCTACAGTCACTTTAAGCACAGCGGCGATGCGGCCGAGGCGTTGAGAGAGGCCCAGAACGGGATGATCCGGATGCAGTATTGGCCGTCCGACTGGGCGGCGTTCATCGTCACCGGCCAGGCGGCGTCAAAGGAATAAAGGATCGCGGAGCCGACGGCTCCGGCGCTTCCCTCCCGGAACGCTCAGGTCGTGTCCGTGGAGCCGGCGTCGCGGGGTGCGAAGCATTTTTCTTGCGCGAATGTTATTTATTTGTTAGAAAAAGCCCATCCAATGAAGTGGCAACGGAGTACTGCGGAAACCTGCTTCAAGGTCATCTGAAAAAAGGCAGCGCAATTCTTCTCCGGGAGCGGATCATGCAAGACGACGCACCGACAAAATCACCGCGGGTCGCAAACGATTACTTGATGGAAAGCGAGGAAGAGGCTATCCGTCTGGACATCAAAACGGACCCGGATGCCCTGCGCCGGCAGGCCCTCTGGTGCGGCGTGAGGCCGGGTATGCGTGTTTTGGACTGCTGCTGCGGATCGGGGAAAACCACCTCGCTGCTTTACGATCTGATACAGCCCGGGGGCAGCATTGTGGGCATCGATTTTTCCGAACAGCGGCTGTCCTATGCGCAGGAACATTACGGCGGCAAAAACGGCATCGAGTTCCGCCCTCAAAATCTCTGTGAGACCATGGAGGATCTCGGCAAATTCGATCTCATCTGGGTCCGGTTCGTCCTGGAATATTTCAAAAAGGAAGCCTTTGATATTGTCGGAAACCTCAAGCGCTGTCTTGCGCCCGGCGGCACGCTGTGTCTGATCGACCTTGACTATAATTGCCTCACGCATTATGACGTACCGGCGCCACTGGCCGCAACGCTCTTTGCGATTATGGATACGCTAGACAAGCAGAATAATTTCGACATTTTTATCGGACGGAAACTCTATTCTTTCCTGTATGACAACGGCTTTCAGAATATTGAAGTGGAACTGATGGCCCACAATTTGTTGTATGGGACCATTCGGGACAGGGATAAATACAACTGGACGAAAAAAATGGAAATGGCGGCCAAAGTATCCAAAGGAGTCATTGACGGATATCCGGGAGGGCCGGCGCAGTTTTATTCAGATGTTGAGCGCTTTATCGGAGACCCCCGGCGCTTCAGCTATACACCCTTGCTGCTCTGCAAAGGATCCGTTCCGGAATGAGTGTTCCCGTCGATGATTTTCCGGATGGTGCCGAGTAAATCTTCCGGGCGATAGGGTTTATGGATAAATCCGGCGGCTCCGGCAAGCGTGAGGTCTTCCGTCTGCTGGCCGCTGGCAAAGCCGCTGGTCATTAGAACCCGGACATCCGGCTTTATCGAACGCAAATCGTGCAGACATTTTTTGCCGCCGCCCCCCGGCATAATAAGATCCAGAATGACGAGATCGATGCTGTCTTTGAGCCGGGCATAAATTTTCACGGCTTCCTCGCCGCTTTCCGCCGTTATGACCCGGTAGCCGAACAACTTTAATGTATCTTCGACGGTTTCCAGAATATTTTTTTCATCATCAACCAGCAGAATGGTTTCCGTTCCGTAGGCGTTGAGCTTCGGCAGATCCTGATCCTTCTTTGCTTCTCCTCCCTTCGCTTTCGCCGGTAGGATGATGTCGAAGGTTGTTCCCTTGTCCGGCTGGCTCTCACAGTGAATAAATCCGTCGTGATTCTTGATAATGCCCTGGACGACCGACAGGCCCAGGCCGGTGCCTTTGCCGGGTCCCTTGGTGGTGAAGAAAGGTTCAAAAATCCGTTTGATCAGCTCCCCATCCATTCCGCATCCCGTGTCCGTCACGGAAAGGAGGACATACGTTCCCGGCGCGACCTGAGTGCCTCCCATGGCGGCTCTTTCCTGCAAAACCAGATTCCGGGTCGTGATCGTAATCGTGCCGCTCTCACCCATGGCATCGCGGGCATTGATGACAAGATTCATGATGACCTGTCCGATCTGTGTTGCGTCCGCCATAATGGAGAAGATGTCTTCGCACAAATCGGTCCGGATTTCGATCATCTTGGGGATCGATTTGCTAAGCAGGTTGTGGATGCTTTTGATCTCCTTATTGATGTCGACCGCATTGGATAGCGGCTCCACTTTCTTGCTGAAGAGAAGCAGCTGCCGAACCAGTTCACGGGAACGGGTGATCAATTCGCCGATGCTGTTGAGATAGGGCATATCGGCTTCATTGCCCAGCCGGCCGGAAAGCATGAGCTGATTGTATCCCATGATCGCTTGGATGATATTGTTGAAATCATGGGCGATGCCGCCCGTCAACGTGCCCAGGGCTTCCATTTTGGAGGCCTGGAGCAATTGCGCTTCCATACTGCGCAGCGTGGAAATGTCTTTAATCGTTCCGACGAGGCCGATGACTTTCCCTTCCGCGTCGAGGTCGGGAGCGGCGCTGAGGGTAATGTAGCGCGGCAGTCCCTTGGCATTGGAAATGGTCAGATACTTGTCTCTGACCCTCAATTGATCTTTCAGGATACTTTGCAGCACGTCGGCGAAGACCTTTTGATCCTCCTGGCGCAGAAAATCGGCGAGGCATTTGCCCAGGAGGCCGGCGTGGCTGTGTCCGAAAATTTCCTCCCAGGCCGAATTGACGTACTTGAATCTGCCGCTCTCGTCCAGTTGATAGATGATGTCGGGGGAATTATCGCTGAGATTGCGGAAGCGCTCCTCGCTCTCCAGGACCCGCTTGTGCGTTCGGGCGTTGCTCAGAGAGATGCCGATCTGCTGCGCCACGCCGACGAGCAGGCTCACGTCGCTCTGGGTCGGATTGCTTCCCGTGCCGCTGATATCAACGGACAGAATGCCTTCCGTTTCGCCCTTGAAAACGATCGGGACGCAGATAAACGCTTTGATGCCGAGATCCCTGATCAGCTTGTAGCTCCGTTCGGACAGATGGGCTTCGGCATGCTCCACACCGTCGACGAGAAAAGGTTTCTGATTGACGAAGGCCTGATAAAAAAAGCCCTTGGACTGCGGATTGGTAAGGCTGAAACTCAGGTTTCTCAAGAGAGCCGCTTCATGAGGCGTATAACCGTGGCCGGAGCTGAAGACGAGCCTTGTTCTTTCGGGATTGGCCAGCATGACCAGGCTGCGGTCGAACAGCAATCTTTTATGCAGGGCATCCGTTATAAAATTCAGCAGCTCCTGCGGATCCAGGATGCTGGACACCGCTTCGCCGATTTCGCGAATCAGGAGGGATTCGTTGTAGCGCAGATTGATTTGTGCGACAAGTTCATCCGTCGCCTGGCCCTGCTGCTGGAGATTCGCCGCCATTTCCCGGTTCCGGAGGAACGAGCCGAACAGCAGAACTGTTGTGGACGTAAGGAGCGCGGACAGTGTTGTAACGAGCCAGTGGCTTGTGGGCAGGAAATAGAAAAGTGGAAAGGAGGACAGGACGGTGAGCGCCAGCAGGTAGTAGCCGATCCGTCTCCAGATCATGGACCGCGGCGACCTCCAGGAAATGATATAGCGGCAGTGCCAGTCGCCCCGGTGCAGACATTCCGGGTGCTCTACGGTCGCGAACTCACCGGTGAATATTTCGGCCACGGCCTCAAACATGCCCAGGCGATTATGACACTGAAAGAGTTCTTCCTGAACACCGGGGTTGGGCGTGGCGATGATCTCAATTTTGTTGTCGGACAGGCTTTTGCTCTTAATGGAAAGGTGCCGGCTTAAATTCGTGGCGATCTTTTCGACGGCCCAGTAAGCCATGGCCGGCGACAGAAATCCGACGACCGACTGGCGCAGAATGCTGGAAACAGATGATTTGGGAGAGCCCATGTAGCGGCCCGCCTGCTTGGCGACGTCGGGGTTGTTGGTGGCGCGGCTGGCATACTCATGAAACAGGTTGACCTGCTGCTGCGTCAGCCAGTGCCCCTTGTCTTCGATTTCATAATTGGTGATCCCGGCATACGACAGCAGTTCCTTGAAATTCAGATCCGGATAATCCTTCTCCAAGTATTCGAGATAGGTTTTCACGATCATGCTGTTGTAAAGAGGTTTATCACTCATTGTTTAGCCGCGGCCCCGTATCTCATTCTGAAGTTGAGGCGCATGTATTCCGTATATTGCTCCGCATAGGGGTCCGTTTTCATGATCCAGAGCTGATACCGCTTTGCGGTTTCAACGCCCTGCGCGGGGAGGTACTCGGACGGATAGACGAGCAGCGGAATTTGATCCGTGGCGAAGACTGCTCCGAGTTGATGAAGAACCGGGAGGACCGTGTTCCACGAAAGCCCCTCATCAGCGACGAAAACCGAGATCCCGTTTAAGAGGTCCGACAGATTTAACCCGAGGTCGGAACGATTGACGACGAAGAAGGCCGCGGGTCTGCTATCGAGGCACAGGCAATAGGTCCGGCAATTCCGTTCGAAGCCCGCCTCGTGAAAGGCGGCTTCGAGAGCCGGTTCCGGGCGATGAAGACCGAAGGCATCCATCACGAGGCCGCCGGAGTGCGTTTCGTAAAAATTCGTGAGCACGTCGAAATCTTCGGGCAGGCACTCGCGGACGCTGTATCCTTCCGGCAAAGCCGCGCCGGCGGCTTTCGGACTGAAATGCAGGTAAGAAAAGAGGTCGAGCGAACTCGCTTTGGGATTGTTCATCTGGCGGGCGAAGCCCCCGAAAATTTTGTCGACGACGCGGTTGTCCGGCCGGTAATAGGTCATCACATAACGGACGCCGTATGCCCGAAACCGGTAGCACCCGTTCAGGTAGTGGATAATCTGCCTGAGGATCAAGAGCCCGGGGATTTTGCTCTCCAGCGGCTTCGCCGAAAAGTGCTGAATCACCCAGGAGGGTTCGTAGGCGTGAACCATCGCAATGTGGCCGAAGATTTTGCCGTTTTTTTCATAGGTGAAATGGCGGGCGATTTCGGGGTTGTCCTGATACAGCCGGCGATACGTTTCCTTAAAGACGTTGCGGTAAGGGTAGAGGTGCTGATACTTTTCACCGTAAATAAACCCTGTATCAAAGAAGAATTCCCAAAGAGCCTCCATGTCCACCGTGGTGGATACGTGGGCGCTGGAGTCCAGATAAGCCCCGACGAGGTGATTGAGCCGGCTGTAGGAGATCACGTCCATATCCGTGATGGCCAGCCCGCTGTGGATGAGGTTTGTTTCCTGGTCGGGACGGCAATAGACGACCTGTGCCGAACACTTCATGTCAATAATGCCCGCATAATGAATGCACAGTTCGGGAATGATCATTCCCGCCATCAGCGTCTGCTCGGCGGGAGAATCCTGTATGGAGAGCCCCGACGTGGAAATATCGAAGACGTCGCGTTCAATGCGCTCGGGGAAAAAAGGATGCCGGAAACTGACGGTGAACGAAGGCGCAACGTGTCGCCGCGGATTTCTGGTAGCCCGTTTGGAAAACACACGGGCCTCCCCATTGACCGGTGAGCAGACGAGCCTGCCTTCCCGCAGGTTCATTCCGTCGCGGATGCAGCGGCAGTCGCCAGAATAAACTTTAACGCCGTTTTGATACAAGTCAATTCCGACGATTTCATCCGGCGGCGCAAACGAGAGTTTGTCCGCGCCCTCGGAGAGTTGAATGCTGAAGGCGTTGGGCGTGAAATCAACCAGCCGGCCGGCGTATTTTTTATCATTCAAAATAATTTCGCAGGCGGCGTTGCAGCCGCGATGGCGTCTGGTTGAGCGTCTGGTTTTCACGAAGCCCTCATCAGGGAGACTTACCGTGAGACTGCAGCCCTGCCGGCGGGTCGTCTTAACAGGCGCCATCATGATGTCGAGTCCGCAATCGATCATGAGAAAACTGGCCTGATAATCGGCGAGCGCCGGTTCGGCGCCGTCCAGAACCAGATGACAGGTGAGATCTTTTCCCACGCAGGGTTGCGGACAAGCGTCCAGCACGATATTGCTCTGACGGCTTTCGTCGAAAAAAATAATGGACAGGGGGCGGTCCACAAAATTCATGTGATTGAGCTTATTGATGAGTTTGGACCGCGGGATCTTCTTTTCGGAGCCGGTCATGACGAGAAGATCGTCATTTCGAAACTGCCGGGACGAAAGAAATGCATCGGGTTCTGGGGATAAGCCATTTGCCGACGATTGACAACCTCCGTTCATATCGCTTCCTCCTTTACCCCCAGTCCGTTAATGATAACGAAGCTTGAAATTGGGCAATTCTGACTTATGCATGGCATTGCGGTTTATAGCTGAATATCGAAAGGATTGTCAATCGCAAAATGGGTGTTGGTGTGACGTGAGTCACCGCCGGGGTGTCGATAAATTGCGCTTGTGGTTTCATCATATTTTTGCCAAAATAGATGTGTATGAAGAATACAATGAACAGACGTGAAGGAGCAGCGATGATGCCGAGAGTCATGAAAAAATATCTGCCGGTTGTTTTGTGCGGGGTGATGCTGGTTGCCGGCTGCATGCGGTATGAAACCAAAGTTGTGCCGTTCAGGACGCCGCAGAGCAGCCCGAATGTCGTCTATGTGGACGGCGCAGCCATTGCCGCCCGGAGTTTTATTGACGCTGAAGAGGCGAAAGGTGCGTTTGGTTTTGACATCCGCCGGGCGGGCATTCTGCCGGTGCAGGTGGCTTTTGACAACAAAAGCAGTCATTCCCTGATGATTATCGCCGACCAGACATTTTTGATCGACGCGGAGAGCAATGTCTGGCCGATCCTCGATCAAAGACAGGCCTACGACCGTCTGGCGAAAGAAACGGAGTTGGGGCGGGTGGTCCCCGAAGCGACCAAACGGGGAGTGCTTTTCGGCGTTGCCGGCGCCGTGATTGGAGCGGCGATCGGCATTGTTACGGGAACCAACGTGGGTGCCGCCGCCGGAAAAGGGGCGGCGGTCGGCGTCGCCGCGGGCGTCGTCTCCGGCGGAGGCCAGGCCGCCCTCGATCCGTCGGACGTGCAGGCTAAAATCAAAGAGGACTTGCGGACACATTCGCTGCAATATCGCGCCGTGAAGCCCGGGGAACTGGCGCACGGTTTTATTTTCTACCCCGGAGAAGCGAAGACGGCAAAAGTCCTGCGTCTGCAAATCAAAGAGACGGATACGGGCAGAATATCAACATTTAACATGAAACTGCAATAACCCAGAATAAGGAGATGGCCATGTCGAAAACATTAGATGATCTTAAAGCCGCTTTTGCCGGCGAATCGCAGGCGAACAGAAAATATCTGGCCTTTGCCGCAAAGGCGGACGCGGAGGGGTTCCCCCAGGCCGCCAGGCTTTTTCGCGCAGCGGCGGAAGCCGAAACCGTCCATGCCCATGCTCATTTACGGGCGATGAAAGGAATCGGCTCCACCCGCGAAAACCTGCTCGAAGCGGTGGCCGGGGAGACGCACGAATTTACCAAAATGTATCCCGAAATGATCGAGCATGCCAAAGCCGAAGGGCAGAAGGACGCCGAGCGGTCGTTTACGTATGCCAATGAAGTGGAAAAGATTCACGCGCGGCTTTATCAGCAGATGCTTGATGCGGCGCCGGCCGCGGGGGATGCCTACAGCTATTATGTTTGCCCCGTCTGCGGCTATACCGCGGAAAAAGACGCGCCGGAAACCTGTCCCGTTTGCGGGACCAAGGGGAAGATGTTCAAGAAAGTGGACTGACGGACAACGCTTCGTTTCCGCCGCCCCAGCGGGCAGACGGGGCGCGGCGGAAATTTGAACCGGAACTTCCGGCCGAACGCATCGGCCGGTTTCTTTTTACTTTTTCTCCGGGCCTGCAACTCGAATCGACTGGGCAAAGATGAAAGAACTCCTCATTGTCTCAAGCGGCATCGTCCTGTTTCTTGTCGGCATGATTCGCCTGTCCTCCTCCGTCCGTCGCGTGATGAACGCCAGGATCAAGGAATTGATCAGGTATGCCGCGGATAAGCCGCTCTACGGACTGGTGACCGGCGTGGTTTCCGCTGTCGTCTTTCAGAGTTCGACCGCCTCGACGGCGCTCACGATCGGATTCGTCAGCGCCGGTCTGATCAGTTTCTACAGCTCACTCGCCGTCATTCTGGGCGCGGACATCGGTACGACGCTGACGGTCCAGTTTGTCGTCTGGCGGTTTACGGAGATCTCTCCCTTTTTCGTCTCGATTGGAGGACTCTTGTGGCTGACCCGCCGGGACAACTGGAAGACGGCGGGTGAAATGATTTTCTATTTCGGCCTGATTTTCTTCGGGCTGGACATGATCAGCCAGACGGCGGCCGCGCTCAAACAATCCCCGGCCTTTGTGCAGTATTTTGCGATGACCAAGAACCCGCTGTACGGAATCGGACTGGGGATGGTCGTCACGGCAATCGTCCATGCTTCGGCGATTCCGATCAGTATTCTCGCGCTTCTGGCCCAACAGGATCTGATCCTGCTGGAAAACGCCGTACCGGTCGTCCTGGGCGCCAATATCGGAACCACCGTGACGGCGCTTCTGGCCGGAACGGTGGCGAATGTCAGCGGCAAGAGAACCGCCGTCTCCCATCTGATCTTCAAATGCGGCGGCGTATTGCTCTGTCTGGCCATCTTCCCCTTTTTCCTTGACCTGGTGAAGGGCATGTCCGCAAGTGTGCCCGAGCAGATCGTCTGGTCCCATTTTTTGCTGAATTTGCTCATTGTCGTCATGTTTATTTGTTTTCTGCGGCCTTTTGCCCGGTTGATGACGCGGCTTCTGCCCGGTGAAGACAGCGCGCTGCCGATCTGGCCCGAATACATGAGCGACAAGGATTTGATCAATCCGGTCAAATCGCTGGACCATGTCCTCCTGGAGCTGCAGCGTCAGGCGCAGCTTGTGCAGATCATGTTTCAAAGAACGCTGAATCTTATGTCCCGCTATGAGGAGGGCAGAAATCGGGATATCGCCTACGTGGAGATCGTCGTGAACAATCTGCGCCGGCAGATTGTCAGATTTCTCTGGAAAATTTCGGGCCGCCAGTTATCCACGCAGCTTTCCCGGCGGGTGTTTGCCTATACGGCCATGGCCGGGGATATCAAAAGCATCGGCAATCACGTCCAGTCCATAAGCACGCTGGTCGCGCAGCAGGCGGTAAGCAAAGTGAAATTCAGTGAATGCGGCGAAGAGGATCTGCACCGTATCATTGGATTCGTCGAACGTAATCTGGCGGACGCTTCCTCGCTGCTGTCCGAGTTTGACGCGGAAAAAGCCGGGGACGTCATCCGCCGCGAGGAGGAGATCGACATTAAAGTCAAGAAGGCCCTGGACAATCATCTGATGCGATTTCACAAGCGCGAATGCAGCCCCGAAGCCGGGCCCATATTTGTGGAGATGCTGGGCCATCTGGAACGCATCTCCGATCTGTGCCAGAACCTTGCCGAGTATGTCCGGGACATTCAATAACAGAGCATCGTGTAAAACTTGTGTTAGCGCAGGGTCACATTGCTGCTTTGTCATGTCGACCAACGGGAGACATCTTTCAGTGTTATAATATTGCAGGGATTTCTCGATCCGCTCGGGATGACGACACTGTAAAACCATTACAGTAACACTACATTGGTCCCGAAAAACGTATTGCCTGAATCGGCAATATCCTCTATAATGCCGCACAAATATGATCATCCGCCAAAGGGGGTATTCATGGACAAAAGAATGGACGCGTTGGCTTTTGCTCTGGAAAATGAAGAAAAAGAGCGCGAGTTTTACCTGACCCATGCCCGGAAAACCAGGAATATGGCGGGCAAGAACATGTTCAAGCAGATTGCCGATGAAGAAAAAGAGCATTATGAGATGCTCAAAAAACTGCATGAGAAATGGACCTTGCAGAAAAAATGGCCGGCGACCGTTCCCTTGAAAGTGAAGCAGTCGCTCGCCGGGACCGTGCTCAGATCCATGGCCGGCAAGAAATCCGCCCGGATCACCGGCACCGAGGAAGAACTGAAAGCCGTCCGAACGGCAATCGATTTTGAAGCGCGGGGCGTTGCCCTGTATTCCAAACTGGAAAAGCAGTCTGCGGACCCGAAGGAAAAAGCATTTTTTAACATGCTGGCCTCGGTCGAGCGCGAGCATCTACTCTCTCTTAAAGATACGGAAGAATTTCTGTCCGATCCGGCCACGTGGTATCAACATGTGGAGCGCTCGGGGCTGGACGGGGCATAATTTCGTTTCACAGGATAATGCCTTGAATGATGGTGTGTAGGGAACGGTCGCGACCGTTCCCTAATAAGAGTCAGTTAAGAATCGGTCATTTCCAATTTGCACGATAGGTCCGTCCAGAGCGTGTTGTGGCGGCGTGAGATAAGGCCGGGCGCAAAATTGCGATAACTCACTTCCCAAAATCATTTGATTGTATCAAGGTTTATTTGATTATCCAAGCGGCCGGGCCGGTTTTTGACCTGATTTTTGATTCAAATAACCATTGATTGTTATCCTCTTTAATAGTTCCGAATCAGCAGCTCTCCGACCGATTTTCTCTTGTTTCCTCCAGCGGCCGTGTATGACGTCTTTACGGTCTCGATTTTGAACGCCTTGAATAGCCCCCGGATCTCCGGGACGTCATTGATGGACATGATAAACTTGCCCCTGATGCCCGCCAGTTGAGCGCTCAAGGTCTCGAAATCCTCCCGGCCAAAGATTCCGGGGCCATAACAGCCTTCAAATCCGTGATACGGAGGGTCGAGATAGAAGAAAGTGTGGGCTTTGTCGTGCTGCTCAATAAGCTTTTGGTAAGGCTTATTCTCAATATATACATTACTTAAACGCCAGTGGACTGCGGACAGTTCCTCTTCCAGGCGCAACAAATTAAATCCAGAACGGCGCGTGGTATTAATATTAAAGGACGGTTTATAGGCCTTTCCGCCGTAACCTGCCCGCAGGAGATAATAGAAGCGAACGGCACGCTGCACGTCGGTCAATGCTTCCGGTGCTTCTATCTTAAACCGCGCAAACTCATCCCTGGCCACCAGAATCCACTTTAAATAACGGACGAATTCCTCCAGATGATGCTTCACGACCCGGTAAAGTGTGACCAGGTCGGTATTGATGTCGTTGATGATTTCGACCTGAGACTCCTCCTTCTTAAACAGGAGCCAGGCTGCGCCGGCAAAAACCTCGCAGTAGCACGTGTGCTCGGGCATTTTGGGTATGATTTTATTGGCTAATAATGACTTCCCGCCTAAATACGACAAAAAACTGTTCATGCGATCCTCCGTGATTGATAAAAAGGGATGCGCCTGCTATAAAACACGCCGGTTCTCTGGGTGGATGGTAGCGGGTTATCCCGTCTTGCGCTGTAATCGCATGGTTTGGGGAGCGCCAACTCCCTGAAATACTGTCCGCCTTTCCTTCTTATTTGATGTAAATAATCGTCCCGTAAATTGTTTGAGCGCTCGGAGATCCGCTCTTAGTCCACGCCAATGTGCAGCCGTCCGCATCGCTCGATACCGGTACGGCCGATTGCCCTTTATTGTCAATGATCGCATGGACCACGTTCGATTGACTTCCGGCAGGATTATTAACTAAGCCGTTGGCCGTAACCATCGCCGCCGATACATTGAAATCACTTGCGCCCATGAGAGTTACTCTGTAGACGCTGTCCGTAAAATATCCAAATATGATGATCAACGACGGTTTGAACCCCGCACCCGTGTAAGCGACATTTTCGCTCGCGCCGGCCAGATCCCGTGTAAATGTCGCCATCTTGAATGAGCCGCCGCCCGTGGCCAGTCCATAGGCCTGATAATTGGTACCGTCATAATATATCGTTATAATTTGCCCGTTTTGAATGTCCCCGGCGGCCAGTGCCTGGTTGACATTCTTTTTGATCGCGACCGCCTCCAGGCCATTGATAGCGATCGTGGCCGCACCGGTATTTGCATGATTGGCCTTGAACCGGATCGGCATACCGGCAATGTGAGCATCAAGAACCGGGGATAGCGTCACTGCATAAGCGCCGTCGCTCCCGGTGGCAACGGCATAATCAATTGCCCCGTCGCCGTCTATGTCACGCCCGGTGTGCCGGTGATTGTTCAGGGCGTTTAATAATAACGCTGTCACGATGGTGCCGAGAGGCGGTGTGTCGTCAAATACTGTTTTAGCCATCTCTTTTTTCTCCTTTATGCGTAAGCGAAAATAACCTGCGTGTGCGCGGGTTTAATGTCAGTAAACAGACCTTCCATCGCCGAGGCCAGTGGCCCATAGACCAGGCGCTCTCCGGCGCGGGACTGCCCGGACCGAAAATAATAAAGCGGCGTCGCCGTAAACGTCACGCGCCAACGGAATATCCCCTCGTCCCCGAGACCGTCCGTACCGGCCAGAAGCTCCTCGATAACGACGCTGTAACCCCATGACGCCGCGAGCGCCATGAAGTGCGGAATCGACAGACCGCCGCGCTCCCTCAGTTTGGAAACTACCCGCGCCTGGCGGATCTGGAGGGTGTCGGTATCGTCCGGTACAACGCCGCAGACGCGCTCCCAGTCGGCAATGCTGTCCGTTGCCGATTGCGGGAGCATTTCCCGTAAGAGCAGATCGGCGCTCGCCTCGGCGTCGTCCAGATGCTTTCCTTCCAAAAGCGTGTCTGCCTCGAAAACACCGCCCAGTTCCAGCGGAAACAATAATTTCAAGACGTCCTTATGAGACACTGATCACCCCCGGACGGATCATTTGATAGGTGGTCGCCGATTCGTCGGCCGCCGGATCGGCAATCGTTACATTGACGGCTCCAGCATCCATCGCGATCTGCATCAGTTTGGCCAGATAGAGCGTCTGGCCGGGCGTCATGGTATTCAGGTAGGCCGTAATGGACGCCGCAATCGCCGTCCGGTCTACAATGCCGGTGACCGTCATGGTGACGGCAACGCTGAGCAGCGTAGGCGCGAATATTGACACCTTAGAAGCAGTTACCGGCCGCAGCGGATCAATGTATGTCTTTACGCGGCCCACCAGGCCACGAATGACGTAGGTTTTGCCGGTTGCCGTGAATATGTCGTCGGCCAGCGTAAGCTGGGTTGCACTGTCCACGGTGACCACGGTGGTCTCGGTGCCGTCGGTAACGTTTTCAACGACATCGCCGGGCTTAACGGTATAGCCTGCATCGGTGAATATGCCGGCGGAGTCGATCAGCTTATTGGCCGTGGCCGTGGTATTGACTCCGGTCTGGCAATGCACGATATACGGCTCGCCGGCAAAGAGAAACAGGTCATCCGCCAGCGCCAGTTGCGTCGTACTGTCTACGGCCGTAACCGTTGTCCGGGTACCGCGCAGCGGGTTTTCCACGATATCGCCCTCCGCGACGGCATGAGCCGTGGAAAACGTCGCTCCGGAGTCGACGAGTTTACCCGTCGCGACGGACGTATTGACGCCGATCCGGGCCGAATTGCTCGGGATCTCCGATCCTGTGACATCCTCGTCGGCCACGACGATCACGTCCACTGTGCCCAGGCCCTGGCCCAGCGGGACACAATACGCTTTGGCCACACCGCTCACGGCGAGCGCCCACTTGATGTAGTCATATTGATTGCCGCCGGCGGGCGGTCGGCGAATATCGTCAAGCAGCCGGGCCAGCAGCTCGGCGTCGGTTTCTCCCACATTGCGCGTAATGTTTCGCGTCCAGGCATGGTGCTCAAGATATTTCGTTTCGGCGCTGTCCGGAAAAATCTGCCTCGCGATCCAGTCCTGATACTTGTAAATTCCCCAGAGGGCGGAGGCCAGGCACGCCGACTTGATAGAGATCAGGCTGCCCTGGGACAGGTCCGCTTCCGGGAACTGGTTTTGCCAGTCCGTCAGGATGGCCGCGAATAAGGTGTCAAAGTCTTTTTGGAAGTTCATTTATTGCCCCTTACGACAATTTAAACCACGTTGATAAAGACCGAAAAGGCGACAGGCTGATCACTCGTGGTCGGTGTCACTTCAATGAGCAGGGCCAGGCGATTAGCGTTTAACTGCCTTTCGCGCCGGGCATAAACGGCCACCGCTTGCGCCTTTCCCGCGTCTATCATCCATTGCAGCGCCTCTTTGGCATAGCCCACCGCACGCTGGGCGGTCTGAGCGGTATCTTTATTCTGCTCAAGCAGATGCAGCCGCGACCCAAAGGCCGTATTGGCAAAAAACGACCCGCGCTTGACCATGAGAGACAAATAGATATTGTTCATGATCGTCGTGGTCTTATCAAAGGTCATTTGACCGCGTCCCGTCTGATCTTCTATCGTGATTGCAAAATCCATCAGCCCCCCTGCGTAATTGATGTGCTGACGTCGGCGTCGACGATCGCCTGCACCGGAGGTTGACCGGTCGGGTGTGTGTGATTCCGCAACCATGTCAATATGCGTTGATCCACCAGTTTGCGCATGGTTCCGGACGATCCGCCGAGGAGCACGGATGGGCTGTTGATAATACAGCCGGTCGGCGCATTGATCGTCACGGCCGGACTGGTTATGTCGCAGCTTGCCGCAGCGGTGATCGTGATCTTGTTGCCGCACGCGATCTCGATCGTTTTGTCGCGCTTCAGATGGATTTTGTCTCCCTCGTCCGTATAGAGAGCGACTTCCCCCTCTTCAACGGCCAGGCGGTACCTGCGATCATCGGAGGCGATGGCCAGGTAATGATTGCCTTCGTTAATGATGATCACTTCCGCCCCGGGTAAAGGTCTGGACGTAAAGCCCCAATGCTGGAAATATTCGCGATTGGCGATGGTTTCGCCCGTGCGGCCCAATGCGGACAGCCGCTTGATCACACCTTCCAAAACCGATATGACAATGCCTCTGATCATTAAATCACCAGCCCCGGAGCGCCCAGGCGCAGGCGCGTGATCGGGCCGCTTTGTTTGTTGAGTTCAAACGTCCGTCCGTAAATGAGAAAATTGCCGTCGATGCCCTGCGGCTCGTCGATAACCCGGCAAAATGCATTCATGCGCCAGTTTTTCCGGTCCTGGCTGTGCCGGGCCGTGCTGTAGTTGTATTGCAGCCCTTCGTGGCGCTGCTTTTCCATGATCAGGCGCGCCCGCATGGCGGGGCTCACATTATCGTTGCACTCTTTGGCCACGTAGAGCTTGTAAAAAGGGAAGTCGGCGTCCAGGGCGATGCCGGGCGGCAGATTGACGTCCGCCGCCGTCGAATCATCCTCGTGCCCCTGGCGTTGGCCGACCACCAGCACCTTGCTATAGCGGCGCGAGATATCCGTCACGATATCGGATTCAACCACATTATTGCCGGCCCCGTTTTTGAGTAGCCTCAAATTGAATTCCGGCGCTCCTTTGGCGAGCGGCCGCCCGAAGACCAGCCTTCCTTGCGGCTCGCAATAGAAGAGCAGGCCGCGAGACAAGGCATAGTTTTTCAGCACTTCGAAGATGGTCATGCCCGCCTCGATCTGGCCGATTTTCTGGGCCGTGTCCAATACCTCGCAAATATTTACGGCGTCGGCTCTATGTTTCTTACCCTTTAGCTTACCGACGACATTTTCCTGGTAGACAATTTCCTTGCGCTGAATAAACGGAACATTAACCAGCAGCATCTCGGCCAGCGCCTTCAGCTTCATGCCTTCCACGGTTTTCCAGTGCGCCTGCTCACAATGGAAATCAAGCAGCAGGCCCATGAGATCGCGGCCTTCGATGATCAGCGACTGCTCACTCCTTGTCACGCGGCGGCTGACTTTATCGATAATGCCCGTTAACTCCAGATCGCCGTTGATTTTCAATTCGCAAAGTTTTCCGGCCACGACGGGCGCTTCCGGATTGGCCAGCTCCAGGCGGAAGCAGTCCGCCGGAGTGTACAGATCCGCGTCGATCTTGTAGCTTAGGAAATGATCGATGCGCATCTTGTCCACAAATAGCTCAACCTTATCGGGCATAAACTGCCACCTCGCCATCGGTATAATTCGGGCGGCTGATGCGATTGACGCGAATCAGGCGCTCGGCGTCCGTGTAAGGCAGACCGTATTTGAGGCAGACCAGGTGCAGCGGGAGCGGATTATCCAGAACAACGGAAATCATTTTCTCGCGTTCGAGGCGCACGGAGTTCACCTGCATGAGGAGCGCGGCGGAAATGATTTTAAGCGTGTCCATGTCGCGGGCGATTTCCACCGCCGCCGCAAGCCGCGTCCGGACCACAGCGAGCGTGGATTCCAGTTCGTTGATTGTCATCATCTGATAATCCGGGTCGCTCTCTCCCGTCGCCGCGTCATTATCGGCGGCATAAATCGCCGCCGCTTCCAACGCCAGGCGCTGGGCGCAGGCCAGGGCAAGGTGATCGGACATGACGGCACCCGCAGCACGAGCGGACGGAGCAGATGCGCTGTCGGCCAGATCCGCGAAGCTTTCCTGCATGTCCGTCATGGCGTTGTCCAGATTGGCGATGAACTGGCTCGGGTAATTCCAAAGCGAATCAGACAGACGGGCCAGCTTTTCCACCGCGCCGGAGATCCTGCCCAGGATTCTGCCGGGCAAATTCAAACTGTATTGGATTGTCGCCTGCAGGGAATTGACCGGACTTTCAACCGCACTCACGGCAGCTTCCGCTGTGGCGATGTGCTTCTCAATAGCGGCCACAGCCGCCCGCGTGGAGCTCGTATAACCCTCCATTTGCTCCAGGATGCCCTCCGCCGCCGCGAGCGTATCGCCGAGCGCCGCAATGTCCGAGGCGGGCAGGATGCCGCCCAACGCCAGCGTCAAAAGCGATTGCTGCTGTGCTTGGGCGTCCTGATAAGCCTCTTCCGTTTCGGACAATACGCTCTGGGCGAGATCGACCGTCAGGGCTTTGCGCATCTGCTCGATGAATGTCACGTCGAGGCTTACGGCTCGAACCGCGTCGCTGTGATTAATGGCAACGGATTCAATCTTCCCCTTCATAAGTCCGTACTTCGGATGGACAAAATCAAGTAGCTCTTTGGTTTCGAGGCTTGACAGCAGCAGTGTATGCATGTCGTAGGTCTGATGCGCGCCTTCGTCCCAGAACCAGCAGCGGAACCGGATCACGTGGGCCTTTTCGCCCATGTCTTCGAGATCGACGCCGTCGGCATACGGATAATCATAGCGCGCGATCGCTTTTTCGAGCGTGTCGTCGATGGCCTCAAACTCGATGATGATGTCATTGAGGAGCCCTTCGTCCGTTTCGAGCATCATTGCACTGAATTTCTCGGCCATTACCTTGCCCCCAGCGGATCTGCCCAGGTGCCGCGATTGAGATCAACCGTGATATTCGTATTGCGATCGCCCGTCTGCGTGATGACGCGCCCGTATTGATCGAACATGACGCTGATCTTGATGTCGTTTTTGACCTCGGGCATCTGTGTCATTTCGGAAACGGCAGGCATGCCCATCATGCCCATTGAAAGAGCGTCCATCGACCCGCCGCCTTCGATATAGTCATTGCCCAGCATAGCCAAGGCGCCGATCGGCCCGGCCCAGCCGGCAATTTTGCCTATCCGTGACAATGCTTTGCTTCCCGCCCTGGGGCCATTGCCGGCAGCCGGGTTCATGGGATCGGATACCGATCCCGGCCAGTTCGTCACGAAGACCGGCGTCACACCTGTGGCATATTCGATGGCCTTGCCCTCTGCGATACCTGCGCCGGTTCGGCCGAGCTTCCCCAGGAAACCCTTTACTGCTTTCCCGCCCAGGCGGTAGCCCATATAGCCAATTCCCAATGCGGCTGCGCCATAGCCGGCGATTTCTTTTCCGGACAGCTCCAGCCCGCCATCTTTCTTGGCATCGAGTAATTTCTTGATGCCTTTTTGGATGCCGTCGTTTAACGGCATAATAAAGTCGTCCGCCGCCTTGCGCATTTCCGTTTTGAGACGGCCCGTCTGATCGACCGCGTTGCTGATGGCCTGCGGCAAATCCTTCGTGATCGTACCGGGAGCCTGGCTGATGCTTTTGGTGATATCGCCTACTTTCTTCAGCATGTCGCCGTTAAACAGGGCCTGCAATCCTTTGATGGTGTCCAGATCGGCTCCTTTAAACGCCGCACCCATGAACATTTCTTTCTGCTGCGCGGTTTTCAATTTGTCGTACTTGGCCTTGATGTCGGCCAGAACGGCCAGCGGATCGCGCCTGCCGCCTTCCTTATCGAAGAATTTCACTCCCGTTACCTTTTGCGCGCGCGAGAGGTATTGAATATTCGTAAACAGCCGCAAGGTGCTGTCGGCCAGCGTGGACAGACGCTCGGGCTGGCGCTCCAGCAACGATAAGCCTTCGATAAACCCCAGGGTCTGATCGAAGCCCATGCCCGCGCGCGAGGCGTTGACACCCACGCGGGCGAATATGTTGGACAGATTTTCCAGCTCCGCATTCCCGGCGCGTCCGGCTACCGTCATTCTATCCAGAAGCCCCAGCGCTCTGCCGGGCTGAGCGAGATCGAAGCGAAACGCCGTTGCCGCCACGGTCAGACCGGCCGTAAGCTGATCCGCCTGCGCGCCGGTTACGGCCATTGCCTTATTGACCGCGTCGGTCACCGGCAGTGCCTCTTTGAAATTGAGCCCCGACTGCACAGCGTTGTCAAAGCCGGCCTTCAGGTTTTCCACGGACTGGCCGGTTTCCTTCGACATCCGGAAAAACTCTTGACGCAATCCGAGTACATTAACGCGCGATTCGCTCGCGGTCTGGCCTATGCGGGTGAGACCTCGATCGAGCTCGGCAGACTGCTTAATCAGTATAACCGCGCCGAAGGACACGCCCATCGCGGCAAGCTTTCCTTGGAGAGATCCGGCCGAGCGCCTGATCGATTCAAACTCACGGCGCGCGACGCCGCCGAAATGTTGCAGCCGGCCGGCCGATTGCGAGAGCGTCGCATTGAGGCCGCTGTTCGATCCGCGCAAGATGAGATTGATGATCATGTCCTTCATTTCTTTTTCCTGACTACGTACTTTTTGCCGCTATTCTTTACCGGTTGAGCGGCCTTTAACCAGCCCAGCACTGCCTCTTCTGGCATTTCCAGCACTTCATTGTAGCGAAATCCGAGTTTAAGCAGGGCCAGAATCGCCCGCTTGTTTGTCTCCTGCGCCGCCTCGAAAGGTGGCGGTCCGTTGCCGGACCTTCTGAGCCGCCTCCGTCAGCACGTCGAAATCATCGGCATCCATCTCCAGCAGCAGCGCGCCGGTGATTTCCTCTTTGGGGATCGCGCCTAACTTGATGATCTGCTCGGCCAGAACGCATATTTCATAGGCGTCTTTGTTCTGGGCGACCAGTTCGCTCCCGCTTGCGGCCAGCAGATGCTTGACCTTTCGCGGGCCTATTTCCAGTTCGCGATGGATCTGGCCGCCATATTCAACCCCGACAGGCAAGGTGCGTGCTTCGGTCATGGCTTAGGCCCTCTTCTGGGCGGCGAAGCTGATGGTTTTGACCAATTCGTTTTCGCCGTCGTACTTGGCCTCGCCGATTTCCAGCGTCGAGACGCCGGTATAGCGGATGCGCGTGCCGTTTAAATGATCGATGGTAATTGTCCCGCCGGACACGTTGTCGAAATTGAATTCCGGGGTATTCTTCGGCACGACATAATCCAGCTTCAGGCCGAGCGTCGGCAATACGGCGACGATGCCGCTTTTGCTCATCAATTTGACCGCTTTGCGCAACACACGCGGGTCTTCCGAGAACGACTTAAAATCCGTGATGGTCTGGCCGTTTACTTCCAGGCCTATCTGGGCGATATATTCTTCCATTGCAAATTCCTCCTCAAATTGGTGAATGGTGAAAGGTAAAAGGCGAAACAACCGAACAATTCACATTTCACGATTCACATTTTTTTAAAGCAGCAAATCAATCCGCGCGGCGAAGATGTGGAGGCCGTTTACGACGTCCGTCGGGATCTTCGCATCCAGGCGGTTCGGGTCCTGGATGTCGCGCTCCACGAGCAGGCCGTCCTCATTGGCGGCGACCTCTTCAACGATCTCCAGATCCTCCAGCAAATAGAGCACGTCAAGTAACTGATCGCGGACTTTGTCCGCCGTTTTGCTCGATAGCTTCTCGCGCGGGAAACGCAGTTCGATGCGCTCACGGCAGGCCTTACGGACATAGTCGAGCGTCCGGATTGTGGTGATATCCAGGAGCGCGATATCGTCAATGCCCGAGGCATTGTGGATATAGGTGGATACGGCGCGAACGATCTGCGCGACTTCTCCGGGTCCGACTTCGATCGGCGTCACGCCGTTATAGAGCAGAGATTCCTGCTCGGTGCGGCTGAGGCGTTGGCTGATCGCCGGGACCGCAATGCCGGTGAGCGCGAGGGTGTTGAGCGGCCTTGCGGGATCTTCCTCAAAAGCCATGACCGCCGCCATTGCCGCTCCCAGCTCATAGGCCGGGCTGCGGGTGCCCCGCAGGTAGGCGCAGAGGATGCGGCCGGAATTCACGCTGCCGACGAGCGTGGTGAGCGTGGCCAGCACGCCGTCATAGCCGAATACGCCGATGGCGG
>SBEK01000204.1 GCA_009668925.1 Deltaproteobacteria bacterium | reverse complement strand
GAACAAAAGTGTCTTCTTCATTGCTTGTTCCTCCATTTCAAAATATTAACTTTGTCTTTTTAATATAGTCAGTCGGTGGAGTTCGTGCAGGCCGCCCCCGAAAAACCAGTTCCTTCTTCAATTCACTACTCGTTTGATAGTAATTATACTTGGAAGATTGTCAAGGTGCTTTTCAGGCTGGGGCAATTTATAAAATGTTAAAAATATCAACTGAATAGCAAATCCTCAATTATGTTTTTTAACAGACGTTGGCGTCTTGGCTTCCTATTTTCCAGGGCGATGCAAAAAAAGCCAGGACATCACGGCGCCTGATTATCATTTTCTATTCCAGGGATTCGCCGTTCAGATAGACGGCAAATTTCTCTATTCCACGCATAAACGTCGGAATTCTGACGGGATGGGTTTTGTATTTATAAATCGGTCTGAACTCCAGTGCCTGCGTTTTCCCTTCCCGGAGGTCGATGATAACTTCTTTGAAATATTCCTCATTGGGAAGTCCGATAAATACTTTATGTGCTCCCACGGGCATCCGTAATTTTTTTTCAAGGACATACTTGACGCCCTCTCCGGCATCAGGGTCGAGGCTGGTGCTTCCGTCTCCGCCGTAGCGCGGCAAGGCTTCTTTTTCTCCTTCCAGCCGCCATGTTCGGGCTTGTCCGGAGATATTAATCAGAATCGGATAGTCCCGCTTCCCGCACATCAACTCCTGTGACTCAAGAAAATAATATCCTTCCAGGTGTGTTTTAATGGTCGCTTTAATGTTAAGGACAGCAAAGCCCTGTTGAGATTCATTGTGATTTCCGATCTCGGTAAAAATATCCGTTCGTTCACTTTGAGCTTTTTGTTTAATGATCTTTCCCGAAGCGGCACACCCGGCCGCGGTAAGGATCAGCATGCCGATGAAGGCAATCGTCATTATTCTTCGCATATTCACCTCGCCGCCAAATCGCCTCTTTCCCTTTTTCATTCGTCCGTCCTCTGATGATTTCTTCAATGGGGGTTACAGCTTTTTGTCGCCCGGATGGCCGGTATGAGCCGTAATCTCTTTCATATCAGTCTCCCAAACGATGCGCCGTCCTGCACAAAACATTCCGATGCCCGGCTACATTTCTTCGGGAGCGTTCCTCTTTTCAAACCAACCGTAAACCGATGGAATAATGATCAATGTCAGAAACGTGGACGTAATCAGGCCGCCCACGACAACCGTGGCCAGCGGTTTCTGAATTTCAGAACCCGCGCCGCCCGCGAGGAGCATCGGGATCAGGCTGAAAACGGCAATGGACGCCGTCATCAGTACGGGCCGCAACCGATCAAGACTTCCCTGGCGGATCGCCGCAGGCAGCGCCAGGCCTTCATCGCGCAATTGCGAAATGCGCGAAACCAGGACCAAGCCGTTCAAAACGGCAACGCCGAAAAGAACAATGAATCCGACGGAAGCAGGTACGGATAAGTACTGGCCGGATATAAACAGGGCTAGGACGCCGCCGATCAACGCAAACGGCAGGTTGGAAATCACCAGAAGCGACAGGCGAATCGACCGGAACGTAACAAACAGTAAAAGCAGAATCAACCCGACGGCAATCGGCCCGATGATCATCAGCTTCTTCATGGCGCGCTCCTGATTCTCGAATTGACCGCCCCAACTGATGTAGTACCCGGCGGGCAGTTTGACCTGCTCTTTAATCTTTTGCTTCGCCTCGACGACAAAACCGCCGATGTCCCTTCCGCTGACATTCATTTCGATGCCGATTCGCCGAATGCCGTCCTGGCGGCTGATCTGAACCGGCCCCTCCGTCATTTTCACATCCGCCAGCTGCGAAAGCGGAATATTCACGCCCGATTGGGTCGTGACCAGCAAATTCCTGATCGCGTCGAGAGAATTGCGTTTCTCTTCCGGCAAGCGCACCGTGATATCGAAGCGCCGGTTCTCTTCATAAAACTGCGAAGCAGATTTACCGGCCACGGCGATTTCAATCATGGACTGAACATCGCTGATGTTCAGTCCGTAGCGCGCTATTTTGGACCGGTCGATATTGACCGTCAGATAGGGCTGTCCTGACACTTTTTCCGTCGCCAGATCCGTCCCTCCTTTAATGGTGGAAAGAACCCTGGCCATCTCCGCCGACTTGGCATTCAACACGTCGATGTCTTCCCCGAACAGCTTGACGATCAATTGGGCGCGTGTCCCGGCAATGAGTTCATCGATCCGGCACTGAATCGGCTGGCTGAATCCGAAGCTGATCCCCGGAACCGTCTCCAGCGCTTGACGCATTTCATTGGTCAGTTCCTCCTTGGAAATATTCCGTTTCCATTCGCTCTTCGGTTTCAAAATGCCGACATATCCGGTTTTATCCGTACCCCGGGTGTCCAGAGCGACGCCCGTCTGGCCGGTGCGCGATACGACCACGTCGAGTTCTTCAAACTGTTTGAGCTTTTGCGCGGCGCGCTGATTCACATCCATGGCGGTGGCCAGAGAAACACCCGGAAGCATGGCGACATCCATGTCAAACGCCCCTTCGTCCATGACCGGAATGAATTCCGTTCCCAGCCGTGCGGCCAGCAGTAAAGAAGCCAGCAGAAGGGCGCCGGCTGCGCCCAGAACGATCTTTCTCCTGCGCATCGCGAAATCCAGAAGCGGCAGATAAGCTTTTCTCGCGTTTTTCATGACAAAGCTTTCTCTTTCCGGCTGCGGTTTGAGAAATAATGCACACAGGACGGGAACGACAAAGATGGAAAGAAGCAGAGAAGCAAGAAGCACGATGACAACCGTTACGGCCAGGGGACCGAACATTTTTCCTTCGATGCCCGTGAGCGAGAGAATCGGAATAAATGTCAGCGCAATGATCAGTTCACCAAAGATGCTGGGCTTTCTTACTTCCATCGCGGCTTTGAGCACGGTCATCATTCGCGGGCGACGGTCCGCCGCTTCGCTCAAATGGCGCTGCACATTTTCCACTTGAATAATGGCGGTATCGATGATCATGCCGATGGAAATCGCCAGACCGCCGAGCGACATCAGATTCGCGCTGATGCCCGCAAACCTCATGACAATAAATGCCGCCAGCATGGACAAGGGCAGCGCTACCAACACAACCAGGCTGCCCCGAATACTGTTGAGCAGCAGATACAGAACGATCAGTACCAAAACGGCGCCTTCCACAAGCGCCTTGCCGACGGTTTTCACGCTGGCGTTTACGATATCGCTCCGGTCATAGTAAGGCACCAGCCTGATGCCGTCCGGCAGGACGTTGTTTTCATTGATCTCCTTGACTTTTTCCCCGACGCGGCGCACAACGTCGCGGCTGTTTTCCCCGCGCAGCATCATGACAATGCCGCCGACGGCTTCCTCCTTGCCGTCTTTCATGGCCGCCCCCATCCGCACGGCCTGGCCGATCTTAACGTCGGCGACATCCCGGAGATAAGTCGGCGTTCCTTTTTGAGACTTCAAAACGATGCTTTCGATATCTTTGATGCTCGTAATCAGTCCCACGCCGCGAACAATGTACTGATCCGCGTTGCGTTCCAGAATATTGCCCCCGACATTTTGATTATTGCCGCCGATAGCTCTATAAACATCTTCAACCGTCACACCGTATTTGACCAGCTTCTCGGGAGATACGGCCACGTGGTATTGTTTGAAATATCCGCCGAAGGAATTGATTTCGTTCACGCCCGCCACGCTTTTTAAGTGCGGGGTGATGATCCATTCCTGAAGCGTTCTTAACTGGGTCAGATACGAAATCTTCTGCTCGCGATCGGCGGGCATCTTCCCTTCCAGCGTGTACTGGTATATTTCACCCATAGCCGTGGCCACCGGCCCCATGGCCACCTCCACTCCTTGGGGCACTTTTTCCCGGGCTTCCGCCAGGCGCTCAAAGACCTGCTGCCGCGCAAAATAAATATCGATATTGTCTTTGAAAACGATGGTGACAATCGACAGGCCGAACTTGGTCACCGAACGCATCTGTTCGATGCCGGGCAGGCCGCGCATGGCCATTTCAATCGGCTGGGTGACGCTTCGCTCAATTTCCAGGGCGGATAATCCGTCGGCGTGACTGACGACTTCCACTTGAATGTTGGTGACGTCCGGAAATGCGTCAATCGGCAGTTTCAGCCAGGAATACAAACCGGCCGCGATGATCAAAAGCGCCAGGAAAATGATCATCCCTTTTTGCTTCAGCGCATAGGCGACTATTTTTTCCAGCATCAGTGCGCATCCCCCTCAATTTCACTTTTCTTGAGTTCCGACTTCAGGGTGAAGGCACCGGAGACGGCAATGGCTTCGCCTTCCTTAAGGCCCGAGATCACTTCCACGTCTTTGCCGAGCGTGCGGCCGGTTTGGATGTCCCGCCGCTTGAATTTGTCCGGAGCAATCTGCACAAAGACATAGCGCGCCGCGCCTTCAATCTGTACGGCTTCTTCCGGAACAGCCAGCAGTTTTTCGGCGGCGCCGCTTCTGGCCTCCGTCACGACGGTGGCGAACATGCCGGGTTTTAACAGGCCGCCGGGATTGTCGATGGTCACCCGCGCCTTTTCCGTTCTTGTTTTCTCATCCACGACATCGGCGATATAGGAGATCCGGCCTTGGAATGTTTTGTCGGGAAACGCGGTCACCGAGGCCTTGACGGCAGCGCCCACCCTGAGGCGGGACATGTCTTTTTCATAAACATCAATAACCACCCAGAGCGTCGAAAGATCCGCCACCATGAAGATGACCTTGTCGGGTCCCACCGCTTCGCCTTGCGTCACCGTCTTTTCGATCACGACGCCGCCGAGCGGCGACGTAACGGGAATCATCGGATGTTGACCGTTGCCTTGCCCGGCCGCAAACTGATCGACGTCCACGCCGACCAGACGGAAACGCTCCCGGGCCAGATACATATCCGCCTGGGCCTCTTCCAGCGCCTGCCTGGCCGTGAGCACGTCTTTTTCCGGGGAAATTTTCTTTTCAAACAAAGTCTCTTCCCGCTGAAGATTCTTTTTGGCCAGTTCCATCTTCCCCCGGGCTTTGCGATAGTCGCTCCAGATCTGGTCGAGTTCCACGGAGTCGAGCCAGGCCAGCACCTGCCCCGCCTTGACCCGGTCGCCCTGGGAAACCAGAATCTTCATAGCTTTTCCCGTCACCCGCGGACTGACTTTGGCCGACCGGTCCAGATTCAATTCGATGGCCGCCGTGGCCGAAAGCGGCACGGCCGCCGACATCATGGTCATCGGCCTGACGGCAATGCCGGCCGACTTTTGGTTATCCTGCGCCAGGGTCACAACACCCGGTTCATCCTGATGGCCTTTTTCATTGCGGCCTGCCGTTTTTGTTTCTTTATCGTGGTCGCCGGCGTCCTTTTTGCCGCAGCCCCCCGCAAGAACGGCCACTCCCAGCAGAAGGACCAGCGTTATAAGCAGACTGCATTTTCCGATAGTGTGACTGACTCTTTTCATTTCAGGGCTCCCCCCGTGATTTTTTCCAGCGCATTGATGGCCAGTTGTGTGCGAATTTGCGCATCAATATAAGCGAACTGAACGTCCATCGTCTCCTTCTGCGCCAGCCGCACTTCAAAGAAGCTGACTTTCCCTTCTTTGAAGGCCAGGTTCAGCAGATTCAAATTTTCTCCGGATTTCACAATAATTTCCCGATTGAAAATGGTCAGTTCCTCTCGGGCTGCGGTAAGATCGTTCACCGCCTGCTCCACTTCACGTTCTATGGCTTGTTTCAAACCATCCGCTTTGATGCGGGCGCCCTCGCGTCTGGCCAGGGCTTCCTTTTTCTCCGCCTGCTTCCGGTCAAAAAGAGGAAAAGGAATGGACAGACCCACCCCCACGACATTCCTCAATTCATCGCGGTCGTAGAATCCGGAAAGCGTAAGATTCGGGAAGGCCTCTTTCTTGGCGAGCATAAGCAATGCCTTCGTCTTTTCCATCTCCAATGACGCCGCCTGAGCGTCAGGCCGCCCGGACATTGCGGCGTTCATCACGGTTCTTCTATCCGGCATGACCGGTGCATTTTGCGGCAACTCTCCCTGAAGCGGCAGAGAAAGATCCGGCGGTGCGCCGAAAAAGCTCTGCAGAGCCAACAGCGATGCCTGGTATTCACGCTGCGACAACAGCCGTTCTCTTTTGGCTTTGCTTAATTCGACTTCGGCCAGATTCACATCGAGCGCGGAGATATCGCCCGCCTGATACTTGATTTTTGCGTATCCCAGAAACTCTTCTTTGAGCCCCAGAACCTGGCCGGCCAGCGCCTCTTTCTTTTTCAGGGCCAGCGCCCGGGCAAACGCATCTTTTACGTCCGCCGTTAAAGTCCGCTCCTTATCCGCAATGCCGGCTCTGACGGCGGCCAGTTCATTTTGGGCCGCTGAAATTCTTGAGCCTCTCTGTCCGGCAATTTCAATCTCCTGAGAAATTTTGAATCCATAGTTCGTATAGGCGCCACCGCCATCCTCTTGGGGCCGGTCTTTCCTGGAAACATAACTTTCCACAGCAGGGTTGTTGCCCAGCGGCAGCCTTGCTTTTTCCAGCCGGCCGGAAGCGGCGCTTTCTTCCAGCCGCAAGGCCTGCAAATC
>SBEK01000397.1 GCA_009668925.1 Deltaproteobacteria bacterium | reverse complement strand
CTGATGGAAAAACTGCCCAAGATGAAAACCACTGAGAAAAAACTGGACATACAAATTTTGGATAAGAGACTTGAGCTCTTAAAGACATAAGGAGGAAAACAAATGAACATGAACTTGGAACTGCGCGAAAAACGCGCAAAGGCGTGGGAGGCCGCAAAAGCATTCCTGGACGCTAAACGCGGCGCTGACGGGCTTATCGGCCCCGAAGACACCGCAACTTATGAGAAGATGGAATCCGAGGTCGTAAGCCTGGGGAAAGAAATCGACAGGCTCGAAAGGCAGGCGGCGATCGATCAGGAGCTGGCAAAAGCTACTACGACTGCGATAAGGAACAACCCACTGGACGAGAAGAAAGGCATGGGCAAATGCGGGCCGAGGGCCACTGACGAGTATAAAGCCGCGTTCTGGCGCGCGATGCGCACAAAGAACTATTACGATGTGCAAAACGCGTTGCAGATAGGGACAGACTCCGAAGGCGGGTACCTTGTGCCGGATGAGTTCGAGCGTATACTGATCGAGTCGCTGCAGGAGGAGAACATTTTCAGGTCGATCGCGAAGGTGATAACCACCTCGTCCGGCGATCGGAAAATACCGGTAGCAGCTGCCAAAGGCGAAGCGTCCTGGGTGGAGGAAGAAGGCCCGATCCCGGAGTCGGACGACGCATTCGACCAGGTGTCCATCGGCGCGTTTAAGCTCGCGACAATGATCAAGGTGTCCGAGGAGCTGTTAAACGATTCTGTGTTTAACCTTGAAAGCTATATCGCAAAGGAGTTTGCGCGGCGGATAGGCGCAAAGGAGGAAGAGGCGTTTTTTATCGGCAACGGATCCGGAAAGCCCACCGGTATATTCAACGCGACAGGCGGCGCGACGCTTGGGGTGACAACGGCGTCTGCGGCTGCGATCACAATAGATGAGCTCATCGACCTGTTCTACTCGCTTAAATCGCCGTACCGCAAAAACGCGGTATTTGTCACGAACGATGCGACAGTGAAAGCGATCAGGAAACTGAAAGACGGCCAGGGACAGTATCTGTGGCAGCCGTCAATCGCGATAGGCCAGCCGGATACCGTGCTTAATAAACCGGTGCGCACGTCCAGTTATGTCCCCGTAATAGCATCCGCCGCGAAAACGGTTGCATTCGGCGATTTCGGGTATTATTGGATCGCGGACCGTCAGGGCAGGTCATTCCAGCGCTTGAACGAGCTGTTTGCGGCGACCGGGCAGGTGGGGTTT
>SBEK01000396.1 GCA_009668925.1 Deltaproteobacteria bacterium | reverse complement strand
CTTCCCCACGGCGCGGCCGAGCCAGGCTTTCATTTCAGGGCTGTTGACGTTGTCGTTATACACCCAGTTTTCATTGCCGGTATTGTAAGGCGGATCGATATAGATGCACTTCACCTGCTTGGCGTAATAAGGGAGCAGCGCCTTGAGAGCAATCAGGTTGTCACCCTGCACCAAAAGGTTCCCCGATCCGGGATCGCCAACGGAAAGGTCATCGTTGTTTTTAAGTAAATGAAAGGGAACGGCGCGGTGATGATTGACTACAGCCTTTTTGCCGATCCAGTCGAGTTTGGGCATGAGTGTGTAAACTCCTGTTCTGAGCTGAATACCATATCCGAAAAAGGATAGCGCTAAAGTCTGCCGAGTATAGGTTTCCGCGCCTTCTGTGTCAAGATAAATGATGCGCTTACACATTAATATCCTGTTGACATTACTGGATGAATAGGCTTTTATGGCCCCATCTTCAATTTCCAATTTTCATTATTGCCATATCGTCCATCATGGGAGGGAACCTATGAAAACGATCAAGGACATGCCTGCGCACAGCCGTCCGCGTGAAAAGTTGCAGGAAAAAGGCGCAACCGCGCTGACCGATGAGGAACTTGTCGCGGCGATCCTGGGCATGGGCACGGCCGGGCGCGATGTACGAGCCATTGCCAAACAGGTGTCAGCGCTGATTTGCGAGAAACAGAAAAACCTCACGCTTGCGGACTTGCTGGATTTGCCGGGGATGGGGCTTGCCAAGTCGGCGCAGATTCTTTCCGCCTTTGAGCTGGCGCGCAGGCATCTGCTTGCGGACACCGTCCGGATCAGCCGCGCACAGGATATTTTGCCGCTGGTTTCCGACTTGCTTGACAAACGCCAGGAGCATTTTGTTTGCATATCGCTCAACGGCGCCAATGAAGTGATTGAAAAACGGACTGTCACCGTCGGCCTGTTGAACATGAGTCCCGTGCATCCGCGCGAGGTCTTTGCCGATGTCATTGTGGATCGGGCGGCCGCCGTGATCTTTGTGCATAACCATCCATCGGGAGATTTGCAGGTAAGCGATGCAGACATAAAGATGCATGAGCAGCTAACCGAAGCCGGAAACATTTTGGGCCTGCGCGTCCTTGATCACATCATCGTCTCCCGCAAGGGGTATCTGAGCTTCCAGGAGGCGGGAATTATCAAGAATTAATGAAACTCGATCTGAGTGTCGGGGCCGACTCACCGGACACGACCCGACGGACAACCC
>SBEK01000395.1 GCA_009668925.1 Deltaproteobacteria bacterium | reverse complement strand
TTATAGTCGAAGGCAAAATGAATATATCCGTCTTCTTCATCGGCAAATCCGTCCGGATAGGATAATTGCCCGGGGAACGTCACAAGGTCGCGCTTTATTTCCCACGTTTCCATATCGTCGCCGGAGATCCATATCGAAAGCGGGCGCCTGCCGGCCATGCAGTTCGCACCTGCAGGCGAGGGATTGTGAATAAGGGCGATGCGTCCGTCTTTCAATGAAAACAGCCGGAATTTCGATCCCGGATTCGGGATGCCGGTCGGATACATCTGCAGGCTGTCCCAGCTCCTGCCTCCGTCGCATGAATCCGCGCGGTATAGCACCCCGGCGCCGTCAACGCGCGTGAGCATGGCCAGCCTTCCTTCCTTCAGTTCAGCCACGTTGTTTTCGGCCCAGGTCCATTGTCCCGTATCGACCGGTATACCCGGTCGTCTTGTCCACGAAGCGCCGCCGTCCGAACTTGCAACAACCCCGTTGAATGGAGTGATCTTTATATTATTGTCGCAAAAATAGCGGTCCGTATCCCTGTTCTGCAAGTATTCTTCGGGATCGAACCCATATTGCTGGTAAGGCAGCAGAATTTCGCCGCTTCTTGTCGCATGAAGGGTCCTTATCGCCGTAAAATAAGGGCAAGGCTCGAATGGGACCGGATCGCTCCACGTCTCTCCGCAATCTTCGCTCGCGCTGGTAAGACATCTCCAGTCATGAAATTTGCCGTCATGAGAAATCAGGAACAATACGCACTTTTCCTTTATGACCGCAAGCTCGGTCGGGATCAGCGTCTTGTTTTCGTAACTGAACAGCCTGCGCGGCCTGCTCCAGCTCATGCCCTTGTCCCGCGAACGGAAAAGAAAAACGCCGTTTTCGGGGAGCGGCTCCATATGCCCGCCGCCGAGCATGGCCACGACCCAGCTCTTGTCGGGCATTTCCCGAAGAATCGTGTCACAGCAGAGCAGGTCGGGCATCATTCCCTTATATATCAGGCTGAAACGGTCTTTCATCTCATCGTCACCGGGATTTTTTCCCTTATTATTGCGTTATTGTATCCTGAATGGTTACTGCGCCGGTATTCGTGTCAAGTTCAAGAGTAAGTATTTCGGCTCCCCGGATCTCGACCGGAAACCTTACGCCCAGTTTGGGAAGGACCAATACAGTCTTCGCGTTTTTGCCTGACGGCTCAAAAAGCCTGATAATAAATTTCCCGTCTTCATTGCCCTTTCTGAACGCTGACATGATG
>SBEK01000394.1 GCA_009668925.1 Deltaproteobacteria bacterium | reverse complement strand
ATTTGACTGCGGTGAAGGCAAGTTCTTGTCGAAAAAAAACGGCCGCTTGAGACATGGGTGCCTATCCGCTCACCCCATCGAGGATAATCCGGCAATCGACGGCCGTTGCGCCTTTTCCCTCCCCGTGAACCAGCAGGGGGTTGACATCCATTTCCTTGATTTCCGGATGATTGACGACCATCTCCGAGAGGCTTACGAGTATCTTTTCCAGGATCAGCGTATCCACCTTGGGCCGGCCCCGAAACCCCTGCAGGAGCTTATATCCTTTGATGCTCTGGATCATTTCGTGCGCATCATTTCTGTCCACCGGTGCCAGGCGGAACTCAACATCTTTGAACACCTCCACAAAAATGCCGCCGAGACCGAACATCAGGAGCGGCCCGAAGATTGGATAACGGGTGGCTCCGATAATGACCTCTTCACCGGGAGGCGCCATCTTCACCACCAGCACGCCGGTGATCTCGGCCCCGGGGTCAAACGCCGCGGCATTGGCTACAATCCGGTCAAATGCGGCCGCTGCGTCCTCTGGGGTTTTCAGTCCGACCATGACGCCGCCGGCATCCGATTTGTGAAGGATCTGCGGGGACACAATCTTCATGACAACCGGGAAGCCCATCTTTGCAGCAATATCGGATGCCTCACCGGCCGTTTTAGCCAAAGCCGTGGGCAAAACGGTAATGCCGTAGCATTGCAGCAGCTCATTTCCCTCCAGCTCTCCCAGCCTGGTTTTTCCTTCCTCAATACATCTTTTGATGATGCGCGATGCCCGTTCCTTGTCGTGCTTCAGATGAAACGGCGCGAACTGCTGTCGGTTCAGCCAGCTCGAATACCGGTAAAGGATGGAAAGCGCGCGGGCTGCGTTCTCAGGAAACCGGTACACCGGGTACCCGTTTTCCTGAAAATACCGGACACCTTCCGAAACATCGCCGATGCCCATGAAGCAGCAAAGGACCGGTTTTCTTGAACTGCGTGAAATTTTCACGACCGCCTGTGCCGTTCCCAGCGCATTCGTCATGGATTGAGGGGTCAGAATAACCAGGGCGCCGTCGACGTTTTCATCACGAATCACTGCGGCCAAGGCATTTTCATACCGGTCATAAGCGGCATCCCCGATGACGTCCACGGGGTTCTTGATACTGGCGGCCGAGGGCAGATGACTGGCCAGGACCGCGCGGGTTTCATCACTGAACTCGGCCAGCTGCAGTCCGGAGGACATCGTCATGTCCGTCGCCAG
>SBEK01000203.1 GCA_009668925.1 Deltaproteobacteria bacterium | reverse complement strand
TAGTAAAGTCTTGTAACAACCCGGAATATTCAAAAAAACCCCGCATGCCTGCGGGGTTGGAACGACGCCGGATATAAAAATGCCGGGAACGGCCGCAGGGAAAGCGGCCTCCCGGCATTTCTTTTCAATCATGAACCAAAAGCCGCTGCCTTACAGCGGGATATTGTTGTGCTTCTTTTCGAGGCGCACTTCTTTTTTATTTTCCAGGGCATCGAGCACGGCAATGATGCGCCGGCGCGTCTGGTTCGGGAGGATGATTTCTTCAATGGCTCCCAATGAGGCCGCAAAATAAGGATTGTTGAACTTCTCCTCATAGTCGGCAATCAGTTCCGCCCGTTTGGCCGCCGGATCGGCAGCCGCACTGATCTCACTTCGATAAATGATGTTGCAGGCGCCTTCCGCCCCCATCACCGCGATTTCCGCCGTGGGCCAGGCCATGACGTAATCCGCCCCGAGCTGCTTGCAGCACATGCCGATATACGACCCGCCATAGTCTTTGCGGGTCACCACCGTGATCTTCGGAACGGTCGCCTCCGAATACGCGTGCAGCAGCTTCGCGCCGTGGCGGATGATGCCCGCCCATTCCTGGTCGGTGCCCGGCATGTAACCGGGAACATCGGCAAACGTCAAAAGCGGAATGTTGAACGCATCACAGAAGCGAATAAACCGCGAGGCCTTGTCGGACGCGTTGACGTTGAGAACACCCGCAAAAGCCATCGGGTTATTGGCGATAACACCCACAGGCCGGCCCATGATGCGGATCAGCGTAACAATGATATTGGGCGCCCACTGCGCGTGGAGTTCGAACATCTCGCCCTGGTCGGCTACGGATTTGATGATATTTTTCATATTGTAGGCGCGGGCCGCTTTGTCCGGAATCGCCTTGTCCAGTTCGGGGCAAAGGCGGTCGGCGCTGTCCGTGGAAACGGCAATGGGCAGAGGCGACTGGCAGCTGTCGGGCAAATAAGACAGGAGGATTTTGATTTTATCGAGACAGTCCTGATCGTTTTCGGTCACCACGTGGCAGACGCCGCTCTTGGAAGCATGGGCCACAGCGCCGCCCAGGTCTTCCTGGCTCACTTCTTCGCCGATCACGGCTTTAATAACTTCCGGACCGGTAATGTACATGTAGGATGTATTCTTCACCATGAAGATCCAGTCGGTGAGCGCCGGGGAATAGACGGCGCCGCCCGCCGTGGGTCCCATGATCGCCGTAATCTGGGGAATGTAGCCCGACGCAATCGAGTTGCGGTAAAAGATGCCGCCGTAGCCTTCCAGCGAGGGAACGCCTTCCTGGATCCTCGCTCCTCCCGAATCATTAATCGCGATAAACGGCTTCTGCGCGGCGATGGCCATATCCATGACTTTCCAGATTTTCTTCGCGTGCATTTCCCCCAGGGTGCCGCCGGCGCTCGTGAAATCCTGCGATGCGGCAAACACGGTCCGGCCGTTCACTTTGCCGAAGCCCGTGATGACGCCGTCCGCCGGAATCTCCTTCTTATCCATGCCAAACAACGTGGCGTGATGTTTTACAAACAACTGCACTTCCTGAAAGGTGCCCGGGTCAAACAGATAGTCCAGGCGCTCACGGGCAGTCATTTTTCCGCCGTCATGTTGCTTCTTAACCTGCTTTTCTCCCCCCATCTTCAAGAGCGCCTGAACTTTTGCGTCAAAGGCCTGAATTTTTCCCTGGGTTGTCTTCTGCAAATCGTCACTCATATGGAATCTCCTTTACATGCCGAGTTTTATCTTGACCCTGCTTGGGGCGTGGGCTAGTATCGCGGCGGGCAAAGCCGGCCGCAAAACCGTTCCCTGAATTATAATAGTTTTCGTGCTTAACCTTTTTAGAAAAAACTGGCAAGTCAGATTTATAAAATGCGAACCCTTAAAATGCTTCTCGAATATGACGGCACGGCCTACTGCGGCTGGCAAAGGCAGAAAAACGGAATTTCCATTCAACACATTCTGGAGGAAGCCGTCCGGCGCATCATCCATGAGGACGTCTCCATCATCGCCTCCGGGCGCACCGATGCGGGTGTGCACGCCCTGAATCAGGTGGCCAGCCTTAAAGTGGAAAGCCTGCTTCCGGTCAACAAAATTTTTCTCGGGGTCAACAGCGTTCTGCCCGCCGATATCGTTCTTAAAGATTTGCAGGAAGCCGCTCCGGATTTCAACGCCCTCAAAGACGCGAAGGGCAAGGTTTATTTATACAGAATCAAGAATCAGCGCCTGCGCCCCGCGCTTTGCCGCCAGTATCACTGGTTCATCCGTTTTCCGCTCGACATCGAAAGGATGCGCGAGGCGGCATCCCATCTTACGGGCCGGCACGATTTCTCCTGCTTTTGCGCAACGGGCTGCGATATCAAAGACCGCGTCCGCACGCTGGGTCCGATCGCCATTACCGAACGGGGCCACGGCCTCATGGAAATTACAGTTGAATCGAGCGGCTTTTTGCGGCATATGGTGCGCAACATCGTCGGCACACTGGTGGATGTGGGACGAGGCAAGCTCAATCCCGGCGACCTGCCGGACATCATCGCCTCCCGCGACCGGAAGAAAGCGGGAATCGCCGCCCCGGCGTGCGGCCTTTTTCTGAAGGAGGTTAAATACTGAGAATGAAAATACTGCTCCTGGGACATAAAGGGATGCTGGGAAGCGATCTCGCGGCGCAATTTAAATACCGTCACGAAGTCATCGGCATGGATAAGGAGGAAATCGACATTACGCGCGCCTCCGAGTGCCGCCAGGCGATTGCCGACGCTGCACCGGAACTGGTCATTAACGCCGCCGCCTACACCAACGTGGACGGTTGCGAAACGGCCAAGGAAGAGTGCTTTGCCGTCAACGCCGAGGCGGTGAAAAACATCGCCGAAGCCTGCCGCGACCGGCATATTCCGGTGATCCATTACAGCACGGACTATGTTTTTGACGGCAACGGCAGCCGTCCCTACACGGAAGACGATCCCGTAAACCCGATCAACTCCTACGGGGCCTCCAAACTGACCGGCGAACATTACCTGCGCCAACTGACGGACGATCATCTGATCATCCGCACGGCCTGGCTCTACGGAGCGAAAGGGAAAAATTTTGTCGGGGCCATTTTGGAGCGCGCCCGGACAACCGGCAAGCTGACAGTGGTCGACGACCAGACCGGGTCGCCCACCTGCACGCGCGACCTCGCGGCGGCAACGGAGCTGCTGATGGATAAGAAGGCCCGCGGCACCTTTCATGTCACCAACCGCGGCTTCTGCACCTGGTACGATTTCGCGTGCAAGATAATAAAGGAAGCCCATCTGGATACCGTTGAAATATTGCCGATCAAGACGAGCGATTTGCAGCGGGCGGCCAAGCGCCCGGCTTACAGCGTTCTCGGCATGCAGAAATTCGTCGCCGTCACCGGCAAGACCATGCAGCCCTGGCAGCTGGCCTTCTCGGACTACTTTCAATTCATCACCAGCCGCACCTGCTGCAGCGACGTGCACGCCACACCCAGGTGAGGCCCGCACGGCTTGCTGCACAGGACGGATTCCGCGGGGGCAATCGGTTTTAAAAAAATGAATTCCCGTCGTGTCTGTGGTATAGATGTTCATCGAACGGGAGGGAGGGATATCGCGATGCGGAAATTTTTCATTTTTATGTCCGGTTGTCTGGCCCTTTGGGGAGTTCTGCTTCTGCAGAGTTGTTTTGTCGCCACGCCGTCGACGCTCATCACCCCGGAAATCCGGTCGCTGTATTCGGGCGACTATCATGTCGATCCCTACATGGAAAAACACATTCCCCTGTCCATTGCCGTCCTGCCTTTCATCGACCTTTCCGGAAGCAAAGAAGGGGCCAGGGCCATGCGTCTCGGCTTCTATAACCATTTCAGCGCACTTCCCTTCAAAGACATGGAACTTTTCAAGGTGGACGATTTATTGACCCGCGCCGGGCTTACCGATCCGCAGGCCATCCGCGTGACGCCTCCGCAGAAGCTGGGCGAGATTCTGGGCGTCGATGCGGTCGTCACGGGAGACGTTTCGGATTTCGACAAGTATTTTGCCGTTCTCTATTCGCAGGTGGCCGTGGGCGCGGAAATTAAAATGTACGACACCAAAACAGGCCGCCTGCTCTGGAGCGGCAAAAACAAAGTCCGCAAGCACGAAGGCGGCTTCTCCACCAATCCGGTCGGCATCGTCGCTGCGGTCATTGTGACGGCGTTGAATGTCCGGGATATTCAACTGCTGCGCGCCAATGACGATCTTTTCCGGGACATGGTCAAAACGATCCCCACACCGTCTCTGGCCCAGGCCAAACGCCCGCCGGCCATTACGCTGCTGACACAGGATACGAAGGGGAAACCCAAAAAAGCGGGCGACGAAATCAAAGTCGTCATCCAGGGAACGCCGAACATGCAGGCTTCCTTCGATATCGGGCAATACCGCAAGCGTTTGGAGATGCAGGAAGTTGAACCGGGCGGCTACTACGGCGTCTATAAAGTCGTCCCGGGGGATAATGTCGACCGGGCAATTGTTACCGGCTATCTGACGGACGACTCCGGCAATACCGCCCAGTGGGTGGACGCCGTCAGTTCCGTCACCCTGGATACCATCCCCCCCGACAAACCGGCGCAGGTCAGGGTGACCGGCCGAAACAAGCTGGTGGGCCTCAGCTGGGATAAGTCCGCGGCCGGGGATCTGGCCGGCTACACCGTTTACCGGTCCGAGTCGCCGCTCTCCGGCTATGAGCCCCTCGGCCAGACCGAGTTCAACACCTTTATCGATGCCGATCCGAAGCTCGTGAATGCCAAAAAATATTTCTACCGGATCGCCGCCACGGATCTGGCCGGCAATCAAAGCCCGGCGACACAGGCGGAAGGCATGCCGATCGCCCCCGGTCCGACGAGTGTTTCCGGTATCATCGACCAGGACACGATCTGGTACGCGGGCGCCAGTCCTTACATTCTCACGGACAAGGTCACCGTCCGGGACAAGACCCTCCTGACGATCGAACCGGGAACCGAGATCCGCTCCGCAGGCGGAGCGTTGATTATTGAAGGGCGCCTTTCGGCCGAAGGCGATCGCGATCGCCTGATCCGCTTTGAATCGGACCGGGAAAATCAAGTCTGGCCGGGGATCATCTTCGCGAACGTGAAAGACCGGGAAAACAAACTGACGTTTGTCCGCGTCAGAAACGCTCAAACAGCCGTTACGTGCCAGGCCTCTTCTCCGACGATCGAACTCTCCGAATTTACGAAAAATGAGGACGCGATTAAAATCGAAGGCGCTTTTTCCAAACCGCTCATCCGCAAGAATACGATTTATGAAAACAGGGGCACGGCCGTATCCATAGGTGACGGGGCGGCGCCGCGGATTCTGGAAAACAACATCCTGAATAACGGCACCGGCATGATGGTGCAATCCGCCGCGGAAATCCGGCAGAATACCGTCTCGCAAAACAAACAAAACGGCATTGTCGTCAAAGGCCCTCAGCCCGTCATCCACCACAACAGCATCTTGGACAATCATCCCTACAACATCGTGGGTGAAATGCGCGGCCCGACGGCCACGGCGCTCGACAACTGGTGGGGCACGGTTAAGTTCGCGGACATCTTGAGCGGTCTTTCGGGACGCGTCGACGTGAGTACCGTCCTCGATGCGCCCTATCCGCAGGGCAAATCGCGCTCCGTACCCATTGCCGAAAAACGTCTGGCTGGCCCGATCAAAACCGATTCCTATCTGATCCTGTCGGCAAGCCCCTACCGGATCACGAAAGATGTCGTAATCGACGGCGGGGCAACCCTCTTTATCGAACCCGGCGTTGTTCTGGAATTTGAGCAGAAGACTTCCGTGGTTGTGCGAAACGGCGGCATCATGGCGCGCGGAACGAAGACCCTGCCGATCACGTTTACCGCTGCTTCCACTTCCCCGGCGCCCGGCTTTTATTTAAGCGCCGTCCGGTTTGCCGAACCGACCAAAGTGAACAGTTCTTTCACCTATTGTATCGTGAAGTATGCGGCGACGGCCTTCGATATTTACGCGGGTTCGCCGGAAATCTCCTACAGCTATATCGCGCACTCTTCGCAAAATGGCATTTACTGTCGCAAAGATTCCACCCCGGCGATCTCCTTTAACACCTTCGCGCAAAATCAGGGCGAAGGCGCCATCACGTGCGTCGGTCAAGCCAATCCCAAAATCTTTCAGAATAATTTTATCGGCAACGCGGTGGCCGTTCAGAGCTTCTCGTCCATATACATTGACGCCCGTGACAACTGGTGGGGAGCCGATCCTCCCGACTCCAAATTGATCTGGGGCGAATCCATCAATACCAAACCCTGGCTGAAAAAAGAAAATCCGGACGCATTTAAGGAAAACCGCTGACCATCTGACGCTGTTCAATCCCTGATTCCAGTATTCCCCGCTGCCAGCGAAATTGCAGCGGGGAATAAAAATCCCTTACCGCTTGGCAGGCTCCGACATCGGACTATTGAGTTGCAAAATTAAGAAGTGCGAGAGAGTGTGGACGCTACCGCGCCCAAAATCAGAAGTTGAGCCAAGAGATGATTTGACCTTTCGGTTACCCTGCGACGCGTAC
>SBEK01000202.1 GCA_009668925.1 Deltaproteobacteria bacterium | reverse complement strand
CAGTAGAGGAGCTTTGAAGCTTTAGAAATGCCCGCTAATAAATGAGGCTGTAAAATAAGCCCGTGCAAACAGGTCACAGCAAGACGCCCCCAAATAAGTAATTAACTTATTGATCAAAGAATGCCGTTGCGCGATTGGTGAAAAAACTGATTCAGATTCAAAAATGCATCGATCAAATGTCAAGAATAAAGATTTGACCCCATTGTCTTCCTCTTTTTTTCTTGCAATGTTTTCGATATGTTGTATTATTCACGCCTATCAGCAAATCATTATGTGTGTCAGCAGTAATTTGTGAATAGAGGGCATGCGAAGAAGTTAATAAGTTAACAGCGTCCCTCTCAGGAGATTGAACCATGCCGGAATCGCTGCGCGCTCGCCTTTTAGAAAGCAACCCTACTGATGCCGAGTTGGTGAATCCAGAGAGCGAAATTATGAAGCAACATCGACGCTTGCCTTTTTCCGCAGTATCCATGGAGGTGATCAGTTTACTGGCGATCCTGGTCGTCGCGATCATCGCCAGTTTGGCGCTTATCGGATGGGTTCTGGATATAGCGTTTCTTAGAGGTCTGGGTCCACAATGGACTGCTATGAGACCCATTACGATCATGTGTTTTTTTATGTCAGCCGCGGCTATGGTCATTATACAGCAAAGGATCGAGAGCAGGTGGATTGTCATCAGTTCACGTCTTTTAGCCATATGGATAACAGTGGTAAGCTTTCTCTCACTAGTATCTTATCTCGTGAAGCTGCAAACAGGGCAGGAATGGTCCTGGACGCATAGCCTCCTTCTGAGTCCATTCCTGGCCCCGGGCAACAGAATGGCGATCATTACTGCAATTCTATTCTCAATTTATGGAGGCGTCTTACTTCTGTTTGAAAGACGCAGCCGTCGCACCGGGGACATCGCACATGCCATCCTGCTTCCCATGGCGATGATGACCTACCTGGTTCTGGTCGGGTACCTCTTTAATATCAGGGTTTTTTATGAATGGCTGCATTTGGGAGTGGCGTTTAACACGGGCATTGCATTCTGTGCTCTGTGTATCGGATCCTTCTTTGCACGCCGGGACACTTGGCTGATGAACGTCTTCGTCGGCGACAAAGCCGGTGCGATCATGGCCAGGCGGCTCCTGCCTGCTTTACTGATTCTCCCCCTCCTGATCGGCTGGCTGCGCATGCAGGGGGAACGATTCGGCACATTTTCATCAGAAGTCGGGGTTGCTTTGGTTGCAGTCGTCTACACGTTTTGCTTTTTAGTTCTTGTCTGGCTGAATGCCAAGTCTGTCAACCGGATCGACGGACTCCGCCGCAGCGCTGAATTAGGCCTTCGGGAAAGTGAGCAGCAGCGTACCAGCGAATTGGCGGCTGCCAATAAGGAATTGGAGAGCTTCAGCTATTCGGTTTCCCACGATCTCAGAGCGCCGCTCAGGGCCATTGACGGCTATTCCCGGATGTTATTGAATAAACACGCGGAAGAACTCGGGGAGGAACCCGTGCGCATGTTGAACGTTATTCGTAAAAATACAGAGAAGATGGGCCATCTGATTGATGACCTCCTTTCTTTTTCCAGGGCGCAGAAAAGCAGCATCAGTCGCAACGCGATAGACATGGACAAACTCATAAACGAAATATCGGACGAAATGCAGACCGAAAACGGAGAACGGGAACTGGATATTAAGATTGGCGATATCCTACCCGGGCATGGGGATTCGTTTCTCATCCGGCAAGTTCTTTTCAATCTTCTCTCCAACGCAGTTAAATTCACAAAGGATCGCGAACCGGGCATCATCGAGATCAGCAGTTACGAAGACGGTGATAGAATTGTTTATTGCGTCAAGGACAACGGGGCGGGGTTTGACATGAAATATTATGACAAACTATTTGGCGTCTTCCAGCGCCTTCACAGCCGCGACGAATATGAGGGCACAGGCATAGGGCTGGCGATTGTTCAACGAATCGTCAAACGCCACGGCGGTGACGTATGGGCGGACGGGGGAATCGATAAAGGAGCAACTTTCTATTTTTCACTGCCTTCCGCTTCACGAAACTAGAAGAAGAGGGGTCAAATCTTTACTCTTGACATTTGACCAGAGCGCTCTGAATCTGAACCATTTTCTTCGCCAGGTCCGGGTCATTTTCAATTTTAACATGCAGTCGCTTTCTCGCCTGGCTGACCGCACTATAGTCAATCCCGCCCAGAAGGTCCCCGATTTCCGGCTGGGTCATGTTGCAGATCCGGTAGAGCAGTTCCATCAGCATCGACCTCTGGAGCGACTGCTTTCCCTTCCTCGTCAGTTCCACCGGATCGACTTTCACCAGTTTTGAGTATAGCTTGATCAGGTCATCCGGTTTGATCTGTTTTTTTAATTCCCGCAACGCCGGCTGCTCCCGGGACAATCGCTTAGGACCCTTGCCGTCCCGGAATTTTTCCTTCATTTCTTCGATAAAATCGTCGCTTCCAATGATCCCGGTTCCTCTTCCCCTCTCCAGCGGATTCAGCAAATCTCGTTCCAGCCCCTCCGCCATAAATCTCTTATAGTCGTTCATGGATTTTCGATGATCACCGCCAAAATAGTCCAAAATGGCCGTGTAATGAATAAACGCTTTCCTGTCTTTCAGATGGAGATATCCCGGCAGACTGGTGGACTCATTCAACAGCAAGTCCTGCCAGCTGCGCTCCACGGATTTTGGGGATTTCATCCTCAGTGGATTCAAATGAATATACCGCGATACTTCCAGCAGGTAGTTGTCTTTGTCGATAAGAAAAGCTTTGTATCTTCCCTGATAGAGATGTCCGGACCGGTTATATCTGCGGTTAAACGAACCGGTATAACTGATATTAAAATGACGCATGAAGGCTGAGAGGTTGCCTTTCGGGGTGCAAACCAGCAGGTGGAAATGGTTGGGCATCAGGGCGTAGGCCAGGAGCTGAACTTCAAAGATATCCAAAGAACGGCCAAGCAAGCGCAGGAAGTCTTTCCGGTCATCATCAATACGGAAGATTTCCTGACGTGCATTTCCCCGGCAGGTGATGTGATAAAACGCAAACGGGTATTGAATTCTCAAAGGGCGGCTCATGAGCATTTTTCCTAGACTGAGAAAACTGAAATGTCAAGATTAAAGATTTGACCCCACAGGGGAACCACAGGGGAATTTTATTCTTGCATCCTTTTCAACAAGTTGTATAGTGTGCCCCGAAGTTCCAAGACGAGTTGTGGGGAAAACTGGCAAAATGCCCAAGCCCCCAGCTGCACGTAGTGGGATTAAAGACACATCAAATAAACCCGGATCCCATAATTGTCAGGCCGATTACCCCGGAGAGGATACGCAGGGTTAATCAATGATAGATTTGAATCGAGCGTCATTTCTACATATAAAAATGCTGATGGGTGAGTGGTAAAACTTTTATTTCAACACCTGGCCTCATTTTTCCTCAGGTAAATCATGAAGCTGCACTGGCTGACACTGAAATTCGCCGGAAACGACTCGCATCTTGAAGCGCCTTTTCTAAGCGATTACTATCGGGTGTCGCTCCCCCACATCCGCATCTCCCTGGCTCTGGCCATGCTCTTTTATGGCGCTTTCGGTATTTTGGATGCGCTGCTCATGCCGGAGCAAAAATCCACGATATGGTTTATCCGTTTCGCTGTTGTCTGCCCCGTCATTTTCGCCACTTTACTGGCTTCGTTTTCCAGGTCCTTTGAGCGGTATATGCATCCCCTCCTGGCCGGCGTTTGCATTCTGGCCGGCGGCGGCATCATTTGCATGATTGTCATCGCCCCGCCGCCCGTCAATTATTCCTACTATGCCGGCCTGCTGCTTATTTTTATATGGGGCTACACATTTTCCCGCATCCTGTTCATTTGGGCGACACTGGCCGGCTGGGTGCAGGTGGTCTTGTACGAAATTGCGGCCATCTGGATCAGTCCGACGCCCTTTGCCATTCTTGTCAACAATAACTTCTTCTTCATCAGCTCCAACTTTATTGGAATGCTGGCCTGTTATTTCATCGAACTCTATTCCCGGCGCGATTTTTATCGCCGGAAACAGTTGGAGCTTGAGCGGGAAAAAGTTACCAGGGCGAATCAGGAACTCGAAGAACGTGTGGAAAAGCGAACAGCCGATTATCAGATCATCAACTGCGCGCTGGAACAGGAAATGCTCAGTCACAAACAGTCGGAAGAGAAATTTCGCCTGATTACGGAAAATATGTTCGACTGCATCTCTTTGGTGGATACGAGCGGCGCCTATCAATATGTGTCCCCCTCCTACAAAGAAATTCTCGGATATACCTCGGAAGATATGATCGGTTTGACAGGGTTCGATTTTGCCCATCCGGATGATCTCGAACGGATAACACGGATCTACCTGGAAGGTCTTCAGAACCATTGGCGTGAAGCCAGCTTTGAAACACGTATTCGCCACAAGGATGGTCACTATGTAACGATGGAGATCAGAGTGCGCGAAGTAAAAGATCCCCAGGGAAACCAAATCGGAGGAATCCTTGCCGCCCGGGATATAACGAAGCGCGTGCAACTGGAGCAGGAGCACAAACAGGCGGAGGAAGAAAAGCGAAGACTGGAAGAGCGCCTGCAGCATGCGGATAAGATGGAATCCATCGGCACATTGGCCGGCGGCATTGCCCACGACTTCAACAACTTGCTCATGGGAATTCAGGGGTTTGCTTCTCTGACGCTCTTGAAGCTTGATCCGGAAGATCCGAATTGTGAAAATCTCAGAATGATTGAAGAACAGGCGCAAAGCGGAGCGGAGCTCACCAAACAGTTGCTGGGGTTTGCCCGCGGGGGAAGATATGAAGTAAAGCCGGTGGATATGAACGAAATAATCGAAAAATCATCCTCCCTGTTTGGAAGAACCAAAAAGGAAATCACCATTCACAAGAAATTCGAAAAAGATCTCTACCCGGTGGAAGTGGACCTCGGACAGATGGAACAGGTGTTCATGAATTTGTATGTGAATGCCTGGCAGGCCATGCCCGGGGGCGGAAATATCTATCTCACAACAGAAAATGTTTTTTGGGATGATCAACAAGCGCTGATCAATGATGTCAAACCGGGGCGGTATATCAGGATATCCGTGACCGACACCGGTACGGGAATCGACGAGAGGACAAAGGTGCGTATTTTTGATCCCTTTTTCACGACCAAAAAAATGGGCAGAGGAACCGGACTGGGACTGGCGATGGTCTATGGAATCATTAAGGGTCATAAGGGAGTGATCGACGTATCCAGTGAACCGGGGACTGGAACAACGTTTATCATGTATTTGCCGGCTTCGGAAATGGAAGTGGTAAAGGAAAAAGCGGAGCCCATGACCCTAGCCATGGGTAAGGGAACGATCATGCTGGTGGATGATGAAATGATGGTTCTGCGCGCCAATAAGGGAATGCTGGAATTTTTAGGTTACACGGTTTATGCGTTCGCGAGCGGCCAGGAAGCCCTGGCCGTTTACATGGAAAAAGGAAACACCATTGACCTGGTGATTCTGGATATGATCATGCCGGGGATTTCGGGAGGAGAGACTTTCGACCGTCTCCGGGGAATAGATCCCGGGGTCAAGGTGCTTCTTTCCAGCGGATACAGCGTCGACGGGGAAGCGCAGGCCATCATGAAACGCGGCTGCAGCGGTTTTCTCCAGAAGCCCTTCCAAATTGAAAAACTCTCCCTGAAGGTCAAAGAGATTCTTGAGGGGTCAAATCTTTATTCTTGACATTTGACCGGGACGTTTTGCATCCGAATCTTTTCCTCCCGCCGCTGTGCAAGACCGCCCGGCTGTCACGCGGGCAGCGTCAGCCTGATTGACCGGTTGATCGAGCCCCGATCAAATCACGCTGCGATGACAGAAGCCCGGACGGAATGATTCCCATCCGGGCTCTTCTTTTCTTAGATGCCGCGATTCTGTTTTTATGATTCAAACTCACTTGATCCAATCTCATTTTCCGGAAGTCGTCCTTCATCCGAAATCAGCACCGGACACAGATGTACGGCTTTCCGAAGCATTGCCCGGCTCCGGCCGCGTTCACCCCGCGGCGCTGCCGGCTGCCGGGACAAGTCCTGATGCCTGCGGATCAGCTAAAAAGAAACGTAAGAATAATCGATAGGCGACCGCTGGTTCAGATTGACCGTAACACCGGGGCGGTATAGAGTGTTTTGGCAAATGATGGAGAGCAACCCTTAATGATCAAGGCTATTTTCTGGGACAACGACGGCGTTCTGGTCGACACGGAAGGTCTTTTTTTCCGGGCCAACGAGGAAACCCTGGCGGGTGTGGGAATCACGCTTGGCTGGGAGCAGTTTGAAGAGATCTCTCTTACCCGGGGAGGAAGCGTCCTGCAGCTCGCCGAAAAGCCGGGAACGGATGCGTTTTATAAACTGCGCCGGGAGCGCGACGACCGCTATGCCGACCTGATTTCCCGTGAGCCGCTGGTCATCGACGGCGTCCGGGAAGTGCTCGCTGCACTCCGGGGAAAATACGTCATGGGGATCGTAACCAGCTCCGGGCAAGAGCACTTCGAAATCATTCACCGCCGGTCGGGACTCCTGCCTTACTTTCAGTTTGTTCTGACCATGAAAGACTGCGTGCATTTCAAACCGCATC
>SBEK01000393.1 GCA_009668925.1 Deltaproteobacteria bacterium | reverse complement strand
CACTCACAATGCAAACCTCTCCGCTATCCGCCGAAAGGCCAATGGCGCGATCGACATTGGTCCTGACGCCGGAACATTCGAACACTTTTTGAAACCCACCCGGAACAAGCGCTGTGGCTTGCTGATCCACATCTTTTTCGCGCGGATCGAAAGCATGGTCGGCGCCATAGAGCAAAGCGATATCCCGCTTTTCCTTCACCGGTTCGAAAAGCACTATCGGGCCATAGCCGAGAATTTTGAGGATTCGGACGGCAGACAAACCAACGGGGCCACCTCCCATTACCAGGGCGGAACTTGTCCGGCTGCTTGTGCAATTAACGGCATGCAGGGCGGAAGCAAAGGTTTCGGCGAGCGCCGCGTTGCGGGAATCGACGCCTTGCGGGATAGGAATCAGCATTTGCGGATAGACTTTTACATACTCGGCAAAGCCGCCGGGCAGGTCGCCGATCCCGGTGGTTCGCCTGTGGACGCGGCAGAGTTGCTGTTTGCCGGAAAGGCAATTGCCGCACTTTCCACAGTAAGTAGGGCGAATGCAAACCCGTGTGCCCAAAGCGGGGCCGGAGGCGTCAACGCCTTTGTCAACGACTACACCACTGATTTCATGACCGAGGATATAGCCGTCGGGCAGAAGCCCGCCTGTCACTAAAGAATGATCGGAACCGCAAAACCCGGTATTGGCCACCTTGACCAATACCTCATCTTGCGCCAGTCTGTAATCGGGAACCTCTTCGTAGACGAGCCCCCTGTCTTTACGAAATACGACCGCTTTCATAACCTATCTCTTTCCGGAACAGGAGGTCTTGCCCCTTTTCTAATCGCCGCATTACAGCATCTCCTTTTTCACCTTTGAACCTTGAACTTTGATCCTTCTTTCGATCTAATCCTCGCATTCCAGCGTAATTTTTTCCACCTTACTCAGATCCTTCTTATAAAAGAAGGATCCGGCAAAAAACAACAGGGCCGAGGCCACAAGGAAAACGGGCAGGATCGACATGGCCACCTGGATGCCGTAGAGGTCTGATATTTTCCCTATCACGATGGGAGCCAGGGAGGCTCCGAAGAGATTCTGAACGACGACACAGACGGAATAGGAGGTCGCCCGAAGCCCGGGATGAATCACCTCCTGCGTGGCGGTGATGGCGGCCGGAGCAAATGCTGAAGCCAAGATGCCCATCCCGATAAGCGTCAGATATTGTGCCTGGCCCTGAAGGAAGGAAATAGCCGTAAAGATGAAGATGGCAT
>SBEK01000392.1 GCA_009668925.1 Deltaproteobacteria bacterium | reverse complement strand
TCAAGAAAGGATTGCCGGCAGACCCGTGGGGCAAATCTTACCAATACACCGCACCCGGCAGTCATGGCGAATTTGATCTGCTCTCTTACGGAAGAGACGGCAACCCGGGCGGCGAGGGTGAAGACGCGGATGTTGTCAACTGGCAATAATCTTTCTCAACTTCCGTCGTTACAGCGTAAATTGAATAATTGGGATTTCCGGTGAATCACTTAAATGGGCTCTGCACGGCGGCAACATCATCGCGGAATCTTTCCCGAGCGGTCCCATCATCGGCAGTATCCCTTGCTGTTGGCCCACTCTAATGTTTGGCACTTTCCATACTCGCAGGCTTTTTGCGCATCACGGCACCCTTGCTGGAAATCGCCGCGCATCAAGTAAAAGGTCCCGCGGTTGTCATAGGCATCGGCATAATCCGGCTTCTGGCGGATGGCCTCATTGTAATCTTCAATTTCACGCTCGGGCCGGCCGAGTTTGCCGTAAGCAATTCCCCGGTCGCTGTAGGCTATATAATCATCGGGCTTCAAAAGGATGGTTCGATTGTAGTCATCAACGGCACGCTGATATTGACCCAGTTTGCTGTAGGCAAACCCTCTGTTGTAATAACCGTTGGCATCGCGCGGTTTCAGGACAATGGCCTGGCTGGAGTTTTCGACGGCTTCCTGATACTGCCCAACTTTCAGATATGTGAACCCGAGGTTGATATAGGCCTCCGCAAAATTCGCTCTTAGACGGATGGCCGATTGGAAGTCCTCGATCGCCCGCTCGGGCTGCCCCGAATCATTGTACGCGATTCCCCTGTTGTAGTAGGCGCCGGGATGCTTCGGATCAAGTCGAATCGCCTGACTGTAATCATCGATCGCGCGTTGATATTGGCCGAGTTTCGCATAGGCCGCTCCCCGATTGTTGTAGAAAAAGATGAAATCCGGGCTGATGCGGATGGCCTTATTAAAATATTCGATAGCCTCGGTGGTTCTTCCTTCGGCAAACAAAACAAGGCCGAAATTATTGTTCGGCCTGGCCTTGTTCGGAGATTTTTTCAGGCCATCAGCCCAGAAGGTGTGTTCGTTCTTCCAGATTTTATTGCGTTGATACGTTAAGAACGCATTAACCGCCGCAATGAGGCAAAGAATCATCACTGCAATTTTGAAGTACCGGTCCTTGAAAAAATAGAAGAAGGCGCCGGTCAGGGCCAGGAAGAAACCGAACCCGGGCAGATAGGTGCGGTGCTCGAAAATCACATTT
>SBEK01000391.1 GCA_009668925.1 Deltaproteobacteria bacterium | reverse complement strand
CTCCGGGACAGGGTGGGCAATACTTCTTTGACGGCCGGATGTCCTTCGGCGGCGATATCCCCTGGTCGACCATCGGCGATGCGCCGGGCCGCGGCCATACCGGATCGGGCGTGAGTGCGGCCACGTATGTAGAGACGGCACGTCAGCTCATGGGCAAGGCCGGTGAGCGTCAGGTGAAGAACTGCAAATACGTTTACCAGAACGCCGCCGGCGGATCGGGATTCAACCAAATCAGCACTATCTGGGGAAAGGAGATTAAATAATGGAATTCGATATGACAAAACCGGTTCCGGTAACGCAACCGTGGTCGGAGAGATTCTGGGAAGGCACCAAGCAGGGCAAACTGCTGATTCAGGTCTGCAAGGATTGCAAAGCAAAAATATTTTATCCGAGGAAATTCTGTCCGGAATGCTGGTCCGGTAATCTGGATTGGATCGAGGCCTCCGGCAAAGCAAAAATTCAAACTTTCTCAACTGCCTACGCAAATGTTGAACCGAAGTTTATGGACGAACTTCCCTATACAATTGCCTTTGTCTACCTGGATGAAGGGATACGGATGATGACCCGGATTGTGGAGTGCAAACCGGAAGATATTAAAATCGATATGGCGGTCGAAGTTGTCTTCCATGAGCGCGGCGGTTATTTCCTGCCTTATTTCCGCCCTGCCGGCAAGAAATAAAAGGAGATGATCCATGTCTGAATACACAACCATCACTTATGAAATCAAAGGGCCGGTTTGTTACATCACTTTAAACAGGCCGGACAAGTATAATTCCATCAACCGGGAAATGGCCGCCGAACTGCTCGATGCTTTTCGGAAGGTCAGAGATATTCCCGAGGTCGGCGTAGTTGTCCTGGGCGGAAACGGGAAGGCATTTTGCACGGGCGGTGACCTGAGCATCTTTCCGTCGCTGGCGGAACATCAGGCAGGACTCAACTGGCTGGCTCACGACGGCTACGGCATCGGCAAGGCCATTGAGCTTTGTGAGAAGGTCGTCATTGCCAAGGTGACCGGCCATTGCCTGGCGGGCGGGCTGGAACTGGCCCTGATGTGCGACCTTATCTATGCCAGGGAGTCGGCCAAGTTCGGGACTACCGAAATCAACATGGGAGTCCTCCCCGGCTGGGGAGGGACGGTGCGTATTGTCCGGGCCATGCCGATTTATCGGGCGAGGGAAATCATCTACAGCGGCCGCAAGGATTTCCTGGCCCGCGATATGTATGAGATGGGCTTCCTCACCCG
>SBEK01000201.1 GCA_009668925.1 Deltaproteobacteria bacterium | reverse complement strand
CCTCGGGATGCACCACCATGAAGCATCCGGTTTTATTCGTTGACAGGCGCCGGCCGTTTTTCTATATTGTGGTCAATGCCGTCAATTCCGTCCGGAAGGAGTCATCCATGAAAAAAATGAATCAACCACTTTGCAGCACGCCGGCCGACCAGGAAATGAGCATCGCTGTTTGGCCGCAAGCTGCAAGAGATCGGCGCTGGCCGGGCTTAAGCAGGATCCCCGCTCTGTTGATTGCCGTCGTGTTATTTTGCATGAGCGGCTGCGTGGTTACGCCCGCGACGCAGGACAGCCGGTCCGGGAATGATCGCCGCGTGTATGATAACGACGGGCCGAGAACCTATAATGCCGACGTAAGCGACATCAACCGGCGAATCGGCGAGATGAATCAGCGAATCGACCAGGGGATGCGCAGCGGCGCGCTGACCCGCGATGAAGGAAGGATGCTGCGCGGCGAACTCAACAAGGTGCGCGACGACGCGGCCAGGATGAAGCGGGACGGGATTCTCACGCCGCGGGAAAAAGACCGGCTGCATGCCGAGCTTGACCGGCTGAAAAGGGATATTTACCGGGAAGCAAGAGACGATGACCGGCATCGTGGGCAGCAAGTCGACGTAAGCGACATCAACCGGAGAATCGGTGAGATGGATCAGCGAATCGACCAGGGGATGCGCAGCGGAGCACTGACCCGCGATGAAGGAAGGATGCTGCGCGGCGAACTGGGCAAGGTGCGCGACGATGCAGCCAGAATGAAGCGGGACGGAATTCTGACTCAGCGGGAAAAAGACCGCCTGAATGCCGAACTCGACCGGCTAAAGCTGGACATTTACCGGGAAGCAAGAGACGGCGACCGGCATCGCGGGCAGCAAGTCGACGTAAGCGACATCAACCGGCGAATCGGCGAGATGAGTCAGCGAATCGACCAGGGGATGCGCAGCGGTGCGCTGACCCGCGATGAAGGAAGGATGCTGCGGGGGGAGCTTAACAAGGTGCGCGACGATGCGGCCAGGATGAAGCGGGACGGAATTCTGACCCCGCGGGAGAAGGACCGGCTGAATGCCGAACTTGACCGGCTGAAGAGGGATATTGACCGCGAGAAAAGCGACCGCAATAGAAGGTGAGCCAATCATCCTTGATCATCCGCAAACAACGTTTTATTGACGGGGGCAGATCCACCGAAACATGGATCTGCCTTTTTGTCTTTGCCCCGGCGGCCGGAATCAGCCGTTGAATCTGATGTTATAAAACGGATGCGGAGGCGGCTCGCGCGCTCCGGGCGTGCTCGCCTGTCAGACAATAGGATCCGCTTTCCGTCCTCGCGCCTGGTGCAGTGCATCGTAAATTCCTTAGAACAAGGAGCTGCAATCCCTTGCTCTCGGCAGATTTATGGCCTTGCAGTACAAACAGAATATGTAAAGAAGCGTTAGACGCACTGGACTAAGGGTTGTCCGCCGGCAGTTTCTGCGGCTTTCTTCCGAAGGTGAACAATTTTCCAAACGGAAAGAAATAAATCACCAGGGCGGCATAAAGAATATACTGGTTGAGTCCTCCGGCGCCCATAAACGCGATAATGAAAATCATGAGATGCATTTTGATGACGTTCTTATAGGGGTTGAGGAAGATGTCCCCTTTCCTGCCGGTTACGGTGTTCTTGATATCGCTTACACTCGCCACGGCGCTGGTCACGATAAAAGGCCAGTAAGAAACGATACAGACGGAAACAAAGGTGAGGAACATCTCGAAGGTGCCTTCGATGCTTTTGCCGAAAGGGGTGTCGGCGGTAAGCGGAAAGAATCCGTTAAGAAAGATGCTGTGGACAAAATGGAAGCCGCCGAAATGGATCGTAAAGAAACAAAGCAGAAACGCGGTTCCGGGCAGGTTGATCGCCGCATTCATTGCGAATCTTGCGGCGGGACTCTCCGGTTCGCCGGCGCGATACCTCATAACGGCCAGCCCGATGCTCAGTCCGGCAAAAAGCGCATAGATCAGGGTGACAATCGAAAACCCGAAAAACCCGGCGATCGGCAGAAGAAAGAAAGCGGCCATCAACGCGCCGGGGCTCGGCAATTTCTTCTTGTCGGGATCTTTCCCTGCGCCGGCCCTGGCCGAGGCATCATAGACCGCGTTTCCTGAAATGAGGCTTCGCCCGATCCCCGCAAGGATTGAGCAGTAGCCCACCGTCAGGCTGGAGATCCACAAGCTCCAGAGCAGGTCCCGGGCCGTCCAGCCGTAATAGACGGACAGAGCGACGGTTGCCGCGAACAAAACGATGTCCACCAGAAAAGAAGAAAAATAGGAAACCAAGGGACCGTCCTTTGAGCCGCTCTATATTGCCGCCATGGCCGGCGGCGGCCGCGCTGAATACGCACGAAAGCATTGCGTTCGGCGTTGCAGAACCCCCCGTAAAACAACCTGCCGCTCAAGCGACAGCAGGAATGAGAAATTATGCCCGGCCGGTGAAGTATAAGAAAGCGCGGCCCGGCCTGTCAAGGCCATCTTTAACGGCGGGCGGTTCCGGAAAGAGCGGCAACGGGGTCCGCAGGGCCGGCTTACCGGCCAAGCGGGCGGCAAGATCACATTCCTGCGCCCGACGTGTGGCGCGCAAGACGTGCGGATGTGCCCCCGGCGGAATATTTCATTGACATCTAAAATGCGACTTCCTATATTTAGAAAAGGCTAAAGCAATAAAGGAACGGCGTCAGGACCAGGGAAGGGAAGCACACTGAAAGCTCGAAAAATGGGACGATCAGCGGACCCGGACGGAAATCCGGGCCCGTCGGTTTTCCGGAGAATGGCGATGGAAGAATTAATTGCAAAAGCGGCCCGGCAGTTGATCAGATGCCGACATGCCGTCGCGCTCACGGGAGCGGGCATGTCCACCGAATCGGGGATCCCCGATTTCAGGGGACCGAACGGCATCTGGACCAAAAACCCCGACGCCGAACGGCAGGCCTATCAAAGTTATTACAAATTCCAGCAAAACCCCAGAGCATACTGGATCGAGCGCATGACCGGGGCATCATGGCTTACGGAGCTGATCAACGCCCGCCCGAATCCCGGGCATCTTGCGCTTACTGAACTGGAGAAGGAGGACATCCTCAAATGCATCGTCACGCAGAACATCGACAACCTGCACCAGAAGGCGGGCAGCCGGCGGGTCGTTGATTACCACGGGAATATTTCACTGCTGCGCTGCTATTCTTGCGATGCCCGGTTTGACCCGGCCGAATACGACCTGGCGCGTCTCCTGGCCGAAGATCGGTTGCCGCCTTACTGCCGGAAATGCAACGGCGTGCTCAAGTCGGATGTCGTCCACTTTAACGAGGCGATTCCCGCGGACGTGGCCCAGGAAAGCCGCGAGGAAGTGGAAAGATGCGATCTGATGCTGATCTGCGGGACGTCGGCGGTCGTTTATCCTTTTGCCATGCTGCCCCGGATGGCGAAAGAGATGTCTTATCAAAAGAAGACAACGATCATCGAGATCAATGCCGATTCTACGCCGCTCACGCACGAAGGCGTATCGGATTATCTCATCCGGGGGAAGACCGGCACGATCCTGCCGAAAATCGTGGCAGAGGTCAGGCGGCAAATTTCCGCAAAGCAGGAAGCGGTGCGCTGAAGGCGGTTGCCGCCTGTTTCCAGGAACGCGGCCAACGGCTGTAAACCAGATGTGAAAACGGGAAAGGAGAACGACATGAAAAAAATGTACAGAAGATTTATGAAGAAAAGCGTTATCTTTTTTGGCGGTGCCCTTGTCCTCCTTTTGTGCCTGCCGGGGCCGCTTCTCTCTCAGACGATTATTGACGAGTGGAACACGGTTGCGGCGCCGCCGGCTCCCGAATTGAAAACGGTTACGATCTCACCCGCCACGACCGCGCTGCTCTTGCTTGATTTCAATTCGCAAACCTGCAACGAAAAAACCCGTCCCCGCTGCGTCCGCTCCATCCCCGCCATGGCGGCCTTTCTGGCCAAAGCCCGTGAAAAGTGCATGACAGTGATCTACAGCCTTTCCCCCGGCGCGTCGGTCGCCGACATCGCCAAAGAACTGACGCCGGCGGCGGGTGAACCGGTCGTGACTTCCGGACCGGACAAATTCCTGGGGACGGATCTCGAAAAGATCATCAAAGAAAAAGGCATCAAGACGGTGATCGTTGCGGGTACGGCGGCGCACGGCGCCGTTCTCTATACCGCCAGCGGGGCGGCTCTGCGAGGCGTCAAAGTGCTGGTGGCCGTTGACGGCGTATCGGCTGAAACCCTCTATGCCGAGCAGTACACAGCATGGCATCTGCTCACGGCCCCTCGGGTCTCGGCCCAGGTGACGCTCACCAGGACGGCACTAATCAGTTTCTGAATATGACGGAGACGGCGCCCGTTTCCCGGAATCAAAAGCAATGCGGCGCTGTCTCCGGCCACCCGTTTCTTCACGCACAACGTTTCGGCTTTCATCTTTTGCCGGGCAGCCGCGCAGTGCCGCGGTCACTCACTTCGCCTCGGAAGACAACATTTCTTTTTTGAGGTCCGGATCGCTCAACACCGCGGTGGCCAGGGCATCGATGAATGCATAGCTTCTACTCTCCAGTAGGGCGGGATCTGCTGTCGGCGGCAGGCTTTGCGTGACAGTGAAATCTTTCTTTACCAGGAGCTTCCGGGATCGTAAAAGCTGCAGCTGAAATTTTGCCTCGCCATCGTCAAGCGATGTAAAATTCAAATGCAGCTCGGGCAGACCGGCAACGTTGTCATTGGTTGCCTGGAGACCTGCGCGGGCAAACGACTTCTGCAGGGCATACCAGAGAAATGATTCCAGAGGCTGAGACATTTTGCCCACGGCGTAATTCGTCGTGTAGCGCACATTTCTGTCGGTGCTGTAATAGCCGAGCATGGTGGCATTTCCCGCCGTTATTTTGACGGAATCAAAGATCATCGCTTTTCCCTTGTACTCCTGGTAGGCGGCGGAATCAAATTTAGGCTGGTATGAGGAATGATACAGATCGATAAAAATGGTCGGATTTTTGCGGACGGCGCAGGCGTTAAAGAGCAGGATGGACAGGCAAAGCATAACGATGATTTTTATCTTCATTATCCCTTTCTCCTTTATTCTTCCACAAAATGATCGTGAGGGCAGTCCTCATCATTCACGGGTGCCGGCCTCCGGGAGGCCGGCACCCTTGCCTGGAAAGATTTGTTTTAACCGATATACCGTTCCTGCTCCCTGCGCATGACCTTCATCCAGCGGTCATGGTTGTTGGCCCGGGCCTTGAAAAATTCCAAAATTTCCGGATGCGGCAGGATAAAGAACTCCTCTCTGTCCAGAGCGCCGACGACATAATCGGCGCACTGCTCCGCCGTAATGGCCGTTTGCAGAATGTACTTTCCGACGCCTTCCGCGTCGGCCGGAAGCATTCCCGAGATGACGCCGAAAGGACACAGGCAGCTGACCTTGACGCCCTGGCGGGCATGGGTGATGGCCAGATATTCCGCAAAGGCCACGGCCGCATGCTTGGCGACGGCGTAAGGCGCCTGCCCCAGCGTGGTGAGCAGCCCTCCGGCTGAGGCGGTATTGAGCAGGTATCCGCTGCCGCGTTCGATCATGGACGGCAGCACGGCGCGGGCCGCAAAAACGTGGGCCATGACATGGATGTCCCAGGAGCGCTGCCAGACTTCATCCGGGGCCTCGGCGCCGCCCGCCGCCGGAATCCCGGCATTCGAGCAGAACAGATCGATCGGCCCATACTTTTGGGTGGCTGCTTCCACTACTTTTTTGATGTCCGCTTCTTTGCTGACATCGGCCGCCACGGCGAGACCGCCGATATCCGCAGCCACTTTGGCCGCGCCTTCACCGTTATAATCGGAAACAACAATCCCTTTGGGACTCTCGGCGGCAAACCGATAACACAATCCCCGGCCGATTCCGGACGCCCCGCCCGTGACCACGACAACTTTATCCTTGATCTTCATAAAATCTCCTTCGATTTAGAATAGCGCATTATTTTTTGACTGCATCTGAATAGCGGGAAGATGCCCAAAATGCAAATATAAAAAAGACGGAAAATGAAGAAACGGACCGCTCAGGTCAGGCGATGCGAAGAGATGAAAGCCCTAAAATGCGGGCCGGCACAATGCATCTGACGCTTCCGGACATAATTGTCTGGTATTGCCGATTTGTGATGACCGCCAATGTCCCCGGAACAAGGGATTGCAATCCCTTGTTTTTGTGCGGCGCCTCTTGCCGGATTTCAGGCTTTTCGTTTGCGAAAGCTGTAGAAAAGACGGGAGCCGCCGAAAAGCAGAAATACCGCCCCCATCACCAGCATGAAAAATGCCCAGGCCGGCGAAGAGCTGGGTTCATACAGCGGAATATGGCGACCGGGGTTTGACGCATCGTACCGGATTTCCAAAGTGTCGTTAACCTGAAAGGCGTCCCATTGCTGCTTGGATACCGTGCCGCCGACAATGATCTTACCGCCGGCGGCGGGCGAAAAGGAATAGTCCAGATAGTATTGGTCTTTGCCGTCGGCTCCTTTCTGGCGATGCTTCTTCGTGATGTAGGCGCTCGTATGACCGCTGTAATCCTTGAGCCGCTTATAGTCCAGATAGGATCCCCAGGTCCCGGCCAGTAAAAAACATCCGATGCCGATAAAGATCAGGCCGACAATGAAACCGGAAAAGGAAATTTTCAACGTTTGCACCTCCGACCTTATTTTATTATTTCCC
>SBEK01000390.1 GCA_009668925.1 Deltaproteobacteria bacterium | reverse complement strand
GGCACGTTCTTTGTGTGAAACGAGTGAGGAGATAGAAATGGAGGTCGAGGGAATGAAGAAATTATTTGTGATGAGTTTAGCGGTGCTTGTCGCTGGATTTCTGACGACGGTAAGCCACGCAGGATTCTGGCAAAAGACGAAGCTTCTGACTCCCAAACAGGGCGAGCTTCGGATACCGGTTGCGGATGTCAGTGACGGTAAGGCTCATTTTTTTAAGGTCAAGTCCGGCGACGGGACGATGGTGACCTTTTTCGTTCTGAAAAGCAAGGATGGCGTCATTCGGGCAGCACTCAATGCGTGCGACGAGTGTTACCGGGCCGGCAAAGGATATGTACAGGACGGTGACTTTATGGTTTGTGAACAATGTGGACGCCGATTTTTCTCCGACAAAATCAATGTGATCGCCGGGGGGTGCAACCCGGTCGGCATTGATAAAAAAATTCAGGCCGATCAGCTGGTTATCGGCATGAAGGATATCAACTCAAAAAGCTGGTACTGCCAGCTGCCCAAAAAGTAAGGGTGCCCGGAGTATTTATGTCCTACGATCCGGAAAAACATCGGGAAAAGCGTGAAAAAGTGCTGGGCGTCGGAAGACGAGGAATCAGACTCGGGCTCATCGCGGTGATTGTATCGGGTCTGATCCTGACCAGCTTCGGCCTGATCATCATTCCAAAATCCCTGGCCTGGTGGAACGGCCGCAACCTGTCGGATGCCATCTTCAAATTGAAGGAGGGAGGATCCTGGCCCGGCGAAGTTGTCGCTGCCGTGGCCCAGCAGCCTGGGGTTAAGAAAACCATGACCGATAAAGGCGGAACACGGTTGGTGGTTACGTTCGACCGGACCGTTTTTGACGCCCGAAACGTCACGCCTCTGTTTGAAAAAAGTGGCCTCAATGCCGTTTTGCTGAATCGGATCGATCATTCACAGCATATGCGAGGCGCGCAAGGAAACTAATCTATGAAACTTCGTCATATTTCCTTCAATAACCTCCGGCGGCGCAAGGGGAAGATGTTTTTTCTCATCCTGGGTCTCTTCGTGGGTATTGCCACGAGCGTCAGTCTTTTATCCATTACGGAAACGATGACCCGTGATGTGGAAGAACGTCTCGACCGTTTCGGCGCCAATATCGTCATGGTGCCCCTGACCGACAATCTTTCACTCAGTTATGGCGGTATTACCGTCGGCGATGTGAGCTATCAGACCGTGGAGTTCGATGAGTCACAGCTTGCGGGTATCCGGCAGATCGAAA
>SBEK01000389.1 GCA_009668925.1 Deltaproteobacteria bacterium | reverse complement strand
GCCGAAGATGCGGAGCTTCCGTCCGCTATACGACGCCACTGTGATGAGATTTCCGTCGCGGATGGCATCGTTATCGTCCATCCCAATTGGTGGGGGCAACCGCCGGCGATTCTGAAAGGCTGGGTGGACCGGGTGATGCGTCCGGGGATAGCCTATGAGTTTCGGGAAGGCGATTCCGGCGAAGGCGTTCCGCATGGATTGCTGAGAGCAAAGGCGGCGCTGGTTTACAATACGTCCAACACGGAATCGGAAAGAGAGAAAGACGTTTTCGGCGATCCGCTTCAGACCATCTGGAAAAACTGCATCTTCGGTTTGTGCGGTGTTGACAATTTTCATCGCCGCATGTTTAGTGTCGTCATCACCAGCACGGAAGCCCGGCGTCGCAATTGGCTTGCCGAGGTCCGCCGGGATGTCGAGTATTATTTTCCCTGATCAAAGGTGCAAACCATGGATTACCGGATAAGAGAAGGTGCGGCGGTGGACATCGATCTTCTCGTCGATATGATCCGGAGCTCTTTTCAGGATGTGGCCCGGCGCTTCGGATTGACGCCGCAAAACTCTCCCACCCATCCTTCCAACTGCCGCCCCGAATGGATCCTGCGCGAGATGAATCGCGGCGTCGCTTACTATATCCTGGAAAATGAAGGCCGGCCGGCGGGGTGCGCCGCGCTGGAACAAGTCAATGACGAGGTCTGCTATCTCGAGCGCCTGGCCGTCTTGCCCGATTTGCGCCGGCGGGGATTCGGCAGCGCTCTGGTCGGGCATGTTATAGCACAGGCCCGTCTTCTCAAGGCCTTTCGTCTGCAGATCGGAATTATCGCCGAACACAAGGAACTGCACGACTGGTATGAAAAGTTGGGCTTTGAAGATCTGGAGCAAAAGACCTTCCCGCAGCTTGTTTTCCGGGTTGCCTTTATGGCGTACTACTTCGTAGGCGGGCGCTAAGAGCGGCCGGCCATGATTTCATCCGCTGCGGGGGGGGGCGGCCCGGACCATCCCCCATTAGGAAAAAAGAACCGGCGTCATGAGCGGACCACTCATGACGCCGGTTTTCCTGAACAAAGATATCCGGACGCGACCGTGGTTATGCCTCATCCGGATTGGGCTTCATTATTTTCTCATATTGGTCTTGGCCAGCGCTTCGCGGTCGCCGCCGCTCATACCGGCAATATATTTCACCAGCTTCTTGCGGGATTCAATATCATACTGCGTGGTGATGGCGATCTGCTCCATAATGGGTGACCCGCCGC
>SBEK01000388.1 GCA_009668925.1 Deltaproteobacteria bacterium | reverse complement strand
AATTTAGCCGGCCGGCGGCTGCGGCATTGGCATGGTGTCTGCATCCGGGATAGCGGGCGCTTAAGCGGCCGGGGATTAATCCGCCATGCGGGCAGCGCCGCTTCTTAAGGATAGCCCGCAGCGGATTTCAAAAAAACTGAAAGATGAGGGATAAAATGAAAAGCTGGAAAGCATGGTGTTGTTGTTGGATGTTTGTTTTTACGGCCGTGATGGGCGCGGCAACCGGTCGGGCGGAAGAGGTGGTCATCGGATACAGCGGTCCGCTCAGCGGTCCCGCCGGTGAATACGGCCAGGACAATGTCAACGGGATCGACATGGCCGTCCGGGAAATCAACGCCGCGGGCGGGATCACGGTCAAGGGAAAAAACTACTTTTTCAAACTTCACCGGCTGGACGACCGGGCCGGAATGGCGGAAGCCGTCGGCAACGCGCGCAGGTTCGTGACGCAGGACAAGGCGCCGGTCGTGTTTAATTCTTCGGCCACAACGATCGGCGCCCTGATGAAGATCAACGAGACCAAGGGCAGTGAATTCCTGATCGTGGGGTACACCAGTGCGCATGCGCTTCACGGCCTGGGCAATAAACTGCTCATCAATCCTACGCCGGATCTTCTCGCTTATGTTGCAGCGGCGTCCGACATCGCCTGGAAGAAAGGATTCCGCAACGGGGCGATGGTCGTGACGCTGGGCGCCTACGGGGATGCCTGGCGCAAGAGCTTCCGGTCGGTCTGGGAGAAAAAAGGCGGCCGGATCCTGGCCGACTGTCCGATCAATTATTACACCGAAACGGATTTTTCCGCGCAGCTCACATCCGCGCTCGCGACCAAGCCGGATTTCCTGCTCGTCGGCGGTCCTTCCGCAACAACGGCTCTGGCGGTCGAGCAGGCCAGAAGCATGGGCTTTAAAGGCGGTTTTGTCATGATCGACCAGGCCCGGATGGATTTTATAGCCGGCGTTCTGAAGAATATGAGCTTGATGGACGGCTCAGTCGGCATCGCCAACATTACGGATCTGACGATGCCCGCCACTGCGGAATTCACCAAACGCTATAAGGAGGCCTATAAAAAAATGCCGACCTGGGAATCGGCGTTTAATTACAGTATGATGCATGTCGTCGCCGAAGCCATGATTCTTGCCGGTTCGGTCAGTGATCCCCGTGCCATCCGCGGCGCCGTGGCCAGGGCGCTGCCGATTCTCGGCGATAAATATCCCAACGAATTGTTCCGGATTCGGGACAACGGCGTGCTGGAT
>SBEK01000200.1 GCA_009668925.1 Deltaproteobacteria bacterium | reverse complement strand
TTATTCACCAGCAGCACATCGCAGATCGAAAACATCAGCGGGTACTTGAGGGGTTTATCGTCTCCTTCGGGGACGCTCAGGATCATCACGTTTTTGTGGGCGCCCGTATCAAATTCGGCGGGGCAGACCAGATTGCCGACGTTTTCAATGATGATCAGATCCAGCTTCGATGCGGGCAGGGCGTCGATGCCCTGCGTGACCATCGTGGCATCCAGATGACAAAAGCCTCCCGTCCGGAGCTGAACCGCCTCGACCCCCGCGGCAGCCACTTTTTCCGCATCCACTTTGGAATCGATGTCGGCCTCGATCACACCGAGCTTTACGGAGCCGGCGAGGCCCTCGATCGTCTTCAGGATCAGACTCGTTTTTCCCGAGCCGGGAGAAGACATCAGATTCACAAGCAGGGTCTTTGTCCCGGTCAGACGCTCCCGAACGCCCGCCGCCACCTGACTGTTGTCGGCAAGAATTTCTTCCTTGACTTCGATGAGTCTTACGTCGTCCACTACTGTACCTCCATGTTCTTGATATAATATTCCCGTCCGGAAATCAGCTGCGCGTCTTTCCCGCCGCAGGCGGGGCAGACGGTGTTTTTCATATCGGTGACTTCCACCGGGTAGGATTCGGCGCAGGCCGTGCATTGCAGCATCACCGGCGACCGCTCGATTTTAAGTTCTGCGCCGGCGGCGATCGTGCCGCGGCTCACGTAGTCAAAATAGCGCTGCATCCATTCATCTTCCAGGTCGGAGAGTTTCCCGATGCGCAGATGAATGACCATCACCCGCCGGACATCGTTTTTTTCCGCGTGGGCGAGCACAATTTTCAGAATACTTTCCGTTATCGGCAATTCATGCATTTTCTGTACGACCCCCTGCCAGGTAGATGTTCAAATATCGGCGAAACGCGTGGAGCGGCTCAATGCTCTTGGAAACCTTCATATGCAGAATTGCGCCTTCCAGTCCATGAAAAATAAAGTGAGCCGAATCTGCCGTATCGAGGCCCGCGGGCAACTGGCCGCAGGACTTGGCTTCCATGAGGCAGAATTCAATCTCGGCGATGAATCCTTCCACGGCGGCCTGCAGGCGCTTGCGCAGAGCCTCATTCGCATCGGCCAGCTCCAGCGATAAATTGCCGATCGGACATCCGAGCGTCGCCCCGCTCTTTTGAAATGCCGACTCGTAGTAGCCCAAGAGCTCACTCAGACGAACCAGCGGCGTTTTCCGGTCATCACGCAAATGACCCGAGAATACGTCGCCGATGGTCAGGGCAAAATGATCAATCACCGCGGAGCCGAAATCATCTTTGCTTTTGAAATAGAAATAAAACGACCCTTTGGGGATCCCCACGGCATCCAGAATCTGCTGAATGCCCGTGGCCTTATAGCCCCGGGCATGGATCAATTCCGCTCCCTTGCGGATGATCTCGTCACGGGTGCTAGTTTTCATTGTTGTGTTCAATCGCGGTCCTTCCTAACTCATCATGACCTTCATGAAAGCATCCAGCCTTCCCTTCTCCTGCAGGACTTTAACGGCCATATCCTGCGTTGTCGCCGGAACCGCCGGGACCTGCTTGCGCTCGATGAGGCCCATGGCGCCCGACGGGCACGTGGAAACACACAGACCGCATCCGATGCATTTATCCTCATGGACGAAAGCAGCGTCGTCTCCGACTTCAATCGCCTGCATCGGACAGCGCTCGTCGGCGCAGACCCCGCACGCGAGACAATCGTCGCTTTTCACAAAGGCGGCGAAACGGCTGGTTTCAAAAGCATGCGGATGGTTCAACTGCGTCCGGCCCCGCAAAATGGTGCAGCAGCACCGGCAGCAGTTGCAGATGACACTGGCCTTATCCGCGCTGTTGTTGCTGGTATGAACCAGCCCCGCGGCTTCCGCCTGATCCAGAACTTTGATCCCCTCTTCCTTGCTGATCGCGCGCCCAAATCCCCGCTCGACAAGGAATTCGCCCACACCGTCAAAGATGAGGCAGACTTCCTTCGGTTTATCGCATTTGGCGACGCTTACGCGGCACGCGCAGTTCGTGAGCGCGATATAATTGGAATTTTCAATCAAATGTTTGACTTCTTCATAGGGATGAATGCGGTCCTGCGGCGTAACTGATTTTTCCACGGCGACAACTCTCATCATCGGCGTCGGATTGCCGGCAAAGGAAGCTCCCAGACTTTCGTGATGATATTCTTCCCAGAGTCTGGCCAGGCGCTCGTGCATCGGCGACCCGCCGCCTTTCATAAACGGAAATTCAAAGACGCCCGGAATGAGCGGCACCAGGCCGTAACTTTTTTTGCCGTCCTTGTTCCGGGAAAAAATGACGCCTTTGTCGGCCATGGATTCCAGAAGCTTTTCAGCCTCACCCTCGGCAATACCTGCGGCCTGGGCGAGGCTGACCGGGCTTTTGGGCTTGAAATTCATTTTAATGGCCAGGGCCGCCTCCTCCGGGGTAAAGAGAATGCGCAGGATTTCATCGATGGCCTCTCCTCGGGGTGCGGTTGACGGGTGCGAATCCAGGATTTCTCTCAGTTGTTCATGGGTATTCATGGCGGCCTCCTTGAATGATTCATTGTTTGCGTTCCCTTATAATAGACCGGTCGTCTAGTTGTCAAGCAAAATTTCTCTCCGCCGGCGCAAATCCGGCGATCCCGCGCGTATTGTCTTTGGAAAAAAGAGCTCTATATTAATTATATGCACGGCTACAGGCGGGAAAAATGATCATCTAATCATCGGGTTTTGCTCAAAGGACCCGGCCCTGGACGTCGCTCCCCAAAAAGGGGGCATCCCGGTTTAAGTAAACCGAGCTTTTCGTCCTGCCCGCACTGAGCCGAACTGCGGCGCGCGTAAAAACAAAACGAGCTCTTCGTCTTTCCGAAATATCCCCGGGGCTCAAAAAAGATGCGTTGAATAATTTCTTCCGGATGGAGCGGATATGTTTCCAAAACTCTCGGTAAACCCGGGACATCTGATTTTAGCATTTTCCGATGCCCTGGATATGGCGTTCCCTTCACTGGCCGCCCATCAGCAGCGGGTCGCTTTCATTGCCGGGGAATTGGCCAGGCAGGGAAATCTCAGCCGTGAACGATGTGAAAATATAGGTATTGCCGGTCTGCTTCACGACATCGGGGCGCTCTCGCTGGAAGAAAAAAAAGCAGTCCATGACATCGACACCTATCCGTCTCAAAGGCATTGCCTCCGGGGCGAGTGCCTTTTCCGGAGGAGCCCCTGGCTCGAACGCGCGGCGCCGCTGGTCAGAAACCATCACCTGGCCTGGTCGGCTTCGGAGGAGCCCCGCGGCGCTCCCGGCGCTGTCGACGCACAAATCCTGCACCTGGCGGACGATCTCGAACGGCACATCGACCGCGGCGTCTATATTCTGAACCAGGTGGAAAGGCTTCTCGATCGCCTGCGAACGCTTCGCGGCAGCGAGCTTGACCCGGACCTCGTAGACCTGTTCGGCGAACTCGCCTATCGCGAGGAATTCTGGCTGGACCTGTCATCTCGGCGCCTTGACGCACTGCTTGGCCGAAAAAACACCTTCTCGAAAATTGAGCTGGACATGGACGGCGTCAAAGCCTTTGCCGGACTGCTGGCGATGGTCATCGATTTCAAGTCGCCCTTTACGGCTACCCATTCCGCCGGCGTTTCCCGATCAGCCGCGCTCATTGCCGAACTCGCCGGCATGACCCGAACCGAAATCGACATGATCGAAGTGGCGGGACTCCTCCACGATCTGGGCAAGCTGGTCGTTCCGAATTCCATTTTGGAAAAACCGGCGGGGCTGACCCGGGCCGAGATGAACATTGTGAAACAGCACACCTATCACACTTTCAACATTCTCAGCGCGATTCCCGGATTCGAACCCCTTGCCGGCTGGGCCGCCTACCACCACGAACGGCTCGACGGCCGGGGCTACCCGTTCAAATTGCCGGAAGGCGGCATCGATCAGGGCGCAAGAATTATCGCCGTGGCCGATTTGTTCACCGCCGTTGCGGAAGACCGGCCGTACCGCCAAGGCATGAAGAAGGAGGACATCAGGAGGATTCTCCGGGAACAGGCCAACCTGGGATTTCGCGATGCCTGCATCACCAACCTGCTCCTCGACAACATGGCGGACATCGGAGACTCGGTGGCCCGGGAGCAGGAAGCCGCGGCAGCGTTTTACCGCACGGAACTGTCATCCGCCGGCGGCGATGACCGCTGATCGGCAGGCTCTCTTGCCGGCGGCCCGCCATTCGTGACGAACCGCCGGTTTTGACTTCCGGGGGATTCCCCGGAACAAGGAGGAGATCAAGGCCAGGTCGAGGAATGCATGACGAACCGCATCCCCAGACCCGACCTTGACCGGAGGACTAAATTTTTAGAAGGACAGTTGCCTGCACCTTCTGCCCGGTTGCCGGGGCCGGAAAAGTCAACAGCCGCATCCACCGGATGACGCACTGACGGAAGGGCTCGTCGCTATGGCCTTCCACAATCTCCACGTTCTTCAGAGTACCGTCCGTATGGATGGTCAGATTGATTTTGATGGTCCCAGATACGTTCTTTCCGGCCAGACACTTTTCCAAATCGCTTAATCCGTCCCGGACGGCTTTAAGCACTTCTTCTTTCGCCAGACCCTTGCCCGCAGTCACTCTGATGATGGTGATATTCGGCCCATTGTCTTTTTTGTCCGGCGCCGCCGTCTCCTGCATTGCTGATTTGTCCCTGGAGAGCCGGCTTTCCATCTTAGCCACCTGCATGCTTTTATACAGTGCCGGGGCTCCCGCCGCGTAATTCAATTGCCCGCCGACGGCATAATCCGACACGCCTTCAGGCAGCGGCAGGGGCTGCTTCACTGTCGTCGGTTTGCCGTCAACGTTGCGAACTTCATTGTCCACAGCCACAAACGAAGTATAGGCCGTGAGCAGATTGTAAGCCAGCCCCAGATCCGTGACTTCTCTAATGCGTTTGTCGTCGCTGCGCAGTTTATTATAATCGGACAGGATCATGATGCGCTGCCTCGCCCAGAGATACGTGAGGGCGGCATTCTCCGGGGACGGTTTATAATCCGCCACTTTGATGGTCTGCGCATACTTGCCTTCACCGGTCCTGCCCGAGAGCTTAATCACCCCTTGAGGATTGCCGCGCCACTTGCCGAAGACCAGCACCGGACGTTCGGCCAGCACATCGGGAACGGACACCGGCTCCACATCGTACGCCTCGAATCCGTTAAAATCGACCTTCACCGAGGTAAGGACGGGGGATTGAATCATCTTGCGGAAACGCTCCGCCTGCGCCTGGGCTGCATCCGGTTTGGTGATAACGAAAGGTTCGCCCATGCCGACGTGCGCCATGCCTTCGATGATATGACGGTTGACGGAAGAGCCGATGCCGAAGGCAAACATGTTGGCATTGCCCAGATTTTGACGGATCAGATCAAAGGCTTCCTCTTCGACGCTCACATAACCGTCGGTGACAATGATGACCGTCCGCGCAAAGCCGTCATTCTTCTTGAGCGAGAGGGCACGCTTGAGTGCGGGCAGCAACTCCGTCCCACCGCCGCCCTGCTGATGATCGATCACGGAAACGGCCCGTTGAATATTGGCCGGTGTTGCCGACAGCGATTCTTCGGCCATCAGCGTATTGCCGCCGGAGAAAAGAAGCACATTGAAGGTGTCCGTTGGACGCAGATTGCCGATCAGATTGGCGAGCAGCTTTTTCGAGATCGAAAGCGGAAAGCCGTGCATCGAACCCGAGACGTCGACAATAAAAATATACTCACGCCCCGGGATGACGGCATTCGTGACTCTTTTCGGCGGCTGCGTCATGAGAACAAAGAAATTTTCCTTTTCGCCCCGGTAAAGCAGAAGGCCCGTTTGAATCTTGTCGCCGTCGAGACGATAGCGCAGAATGTAGTCGCGATTGCCGCCGTTAGCCTCGGCTTTATCCAAGGACACTTTTGCGTTGGATACACTCTCATAGACCGCCTTCACCTTGTGAGAGGAGCAGGTCAAATCTTTGATGGGCAGGCCGGCATTCACCGTGACGGAGATATCAAAGGAGGTCGCCGGAAGTTCACCCTGCCGCAGATAGGGATTTTCCACCCAGTGTTCGGAAGGCGGCGCCTGCGACGCACGGGCATTGGAATAGCGCGGCCCGACCACCGTCGGATAAACAAATTCATAAACGCGGTCCGTCGGAATCAGCAGTTCCGTGTAGCGCAGTTCAACTTTGATCTCGTCGCCGGGCATGATATTCGCAACGTTCATCTGAAACACGTTGGGCCGCTGCTGCTCCAGAAGGGACGCATTCTTTCCCGCGTCGCGCGCCTGCTCATACTCGCGGCGGGCCTCATCGCGCTTTTTGATTTTGGCTTCGACCACCCGCTTCCCGATCGTCATCTTCATGCAGTAAACGGCGGCCCGGGTCGATGCCGGGAAAATGTAAATCGCTTCCAGCGGCTTCCTGCCGTCATTTTTGTAGACCTGGGTGACGAGCACATCGGCCATCACGCCGGAAATCGTCACCGCCGCCGCCGTCGATTTAAGCGGCAGACGGTCCGTGGACGGGTCGGCGCTCACGACGAAAAAATACGGGGACAGCGTCCGGTCTTCCGAAGAATTGGGCTCGGCATACCCCGGCAAAGAAGAAAACAACAACAGCAACAAAATGATCCATGGATATCTTTTGATTTTTTTCATATCAAGCCTCCTTTGTGAAATGTCGCTTTTGGCGATTTTGAAGTTTAGACAAAGG
>SBEK01000199.1 GCA_009668925.1 Deltaproteobacteria bacterium | reverse complement strand
ACCCCCTTCGTTCTGGCCAAGGGTTCTGAAGTTATCAAATAAATACATCTTCAGTCACGCAGGAATTCGTTCTCCTATGGGGTGACTGCTAAGGAGGATTTTGGATCAATGAAAGTATTTCGTTCACACTTGCTGATTTGCGGCGGCACCGGTTGCCAGGCATCCGGCAGTCTCGGCGTCAAGAACGCCCTTCTGGAAGAAATCGTCAAAAGAAAACTGGCCGAAGAGATCAAGGTCGTGGAGACCGGCTGCAATGGGTTTTGCGCTCTGGGTCCCATCATGGTGGTTTACCCGGAAGGCGTCATCTATATTAACCTCAAACCGACCGACATGCCCGAACTGGTGGAAGAGCATCTCGTCAAAGGCCGCGTGGTTGAAAGACTTCTTTATCGGGAACCGGGCACGGATAAAGTCATCCCCACCATGCAGGATATCCCTTTCTTCTCCCATCAGGAACTGAGAGTTCTGAAGAATCGCGGATTAATCGACCCTGAAAAGATTGAAGAATATATCGCCCGCGACGGCTATGCCGGCATGGCCAAGGCGCTCACCGAAATGACGCCGGAACAGATCGTTCAGGAAATGCTGGACTCCGGCCTGCGGGGCCGGGGCGGTGCGGGATTCCCCACCGGCCTCAAATGGAAATTTGCCGCCGGCTCCAAAGGCGATGTTAAATACGTGTTGTGCAATGCCGACGAAGGCGATCCCGGGGCGTTCATGGACCGCAGCGTTCTGGAAGCCGATCCGCATGCCGTTCTGGAAGGCATGGTCATCGCGGCCAAAGCGATCGGTTCTCAGCATGGCTATATTTACTGCCGTGCGGAATATCCGCTGGCCATCCATCGGCTGAATGTCGCCATCGCCCAGGCCAAAGACGCCGGTCTTCTGGGCAATGATATTTTAGGAACCGGTTTTAATTTTGATCTGGAGATTTACCAGGGCGCGGGTGCCTTTGTCTGCGGCGAAGAAACCGCCCTGATGACGTCCATCGAAGGCAAACGCGGCATGCCCCGACCCCGTCCGCCCTTCCCGGCTGTCGCGGGTCTGTGGCAGAAACCCAGTATCCTCAACAACGTCGAAACGCTGGCCAACGTCGGCCAGATCATTCTGCGCGGCGCCAAGTGGTACGCCTCCGTCGGCACGGAAAAGAGCAAGGGCACGAAAGTCTTCGCCCTCACCGGCGACGTGAACAACGTGGGCCTCGTGGAAGTCCCCATGGGCACCAAGCTGGGAACCATTGTTTATGACATCGGCGGCGGCATCCCCAAAGGCAAGAAATTCAAGGCGGCCCAGCTGGGCGGCCCGTCCGGCGGCTGTATCCCGATTCAGCACTTGAACGCCTCGGTCGATTACGAAAAAGTCGCGGAACTCGGCGCCATCATGGGCTCCGGCGGATTGATCGTCATGAACGAAGACAAATGCGCCGTCGATATGGCGCGGTTCTTCATGGATTTCTGCCAGGATGAGTCCTGCGGAAAATGCACGCCCTGCCGGGAAGGGACGAAGCGCATGCTGGATCTGCTGACCGACATCACCAAAGGCAAGGGAAAAGCGGGTGACATCGAACTACTCGAGGAAATGGCAAGCGTCATCAAGAATGCGGCGCTCTGCGGACTGGGACAGACCGCTCCCAATCCCGTTTTAAGCACCATCCGTTATTTCAAGAAGGAATACGAGGAGCATATCTTTGAGCATCGCTGCCGCGCGACCGTCTGCTCGGCGATGTACAAATCCCCCTGCCAGCACACCTGCCCGATTGAAATGGACATCCCGTCCTACATCGCGCTGGTTCGCGAAGGCCGGTTTGAAGATGCCTACAAAATTCTGCTTCAGACCAACCCCTTCCCGTCCGTCTGCGGCCGCGTCTGCGACCACAAGTGCCAGAGCAAGTGCCGCCGCGGAAATATGGATGAGCCGCTGGCCATCAAATTCCTGAAGCGCTTCATCACCGACAATGCCTCGCGTCCGAAAACAGCGGCGGTGCCCGTCACCCGCAAGGAAAAAATCGCCGTCGTCGGCGCGGGTCCCGCAGGACTCACAGCCGCCCGCGATCTCGCACTGCGCGGCTACAAGGTAACGGTATTTGAAGAACTGAACAAAGCTGGCGGAATGCTCTACTGGGGCATCCCTTCTTACCGGCTGCCCCGTACCATCCTGCAGGGAGAGATCGATGACATCACCGCCCTGGGCGTTGACATTCGTCTCAACACCCGCGTGGGCCGGGACATCTCTTTTGAGCAGATTGAAAAAGACTTCGATTACTTCTATCTCGCCACCGGCGCACACAAAAGTCAGAAGATGGGCGTGGACGGCGAAGACCTTGGCAATGTCTTCGGAGGCGTTGAATTCCTGCGCGACTTCAACAACAATGAAGACAAGTGGCTCAAAGGCGAGAAGACGCTGGGCAAGAAGGTGGCCGTTATCGGCGGTGGTAACTCGGCGATTGACGCCGCCCGTGTTGCGCTCCGGCTCGGCTCCGACGTCACGATCCTTTATCGCCGTTTGAGAGCCGATATGCCGGCCGCCGAAGAAGAAATCAAAGCAGCGGAAGAAGAAGGCATCAAGATTGAATATCTCGTCGCTCCGCTTAAGATCGACGGCGCCAAAGGCAAAGTTTCATCCATCACCTGCCAGCGCATGACGCTGGGCGACTTCGACAACAGCGGCCGCAAAAGACCGGTGCCCGTTGCCGGTTCGGAATTTACGCTGGCCGTCGACGCCATTGTCGCAGCCATCGGCCAGGTGCCGGATATGAGTTTTGTGGATAAGAAAATCGGCGTCGACATCAATAAGTGGGATTGCTATACCGTCGGCAAGGGCTACGCCTCCCGCACGACGAACCCCCGCTATTTCGCGGGCGGCGACGCCGAAACCGGGCCGGATACGGTTATCGCGGCCATCGGCGCCGGCCATCAGGCCGCCGACGATATCGACGCCGCCATCCGTGTGGCCAACCATGAACCGGCTTACGTCAAACCGGCGCTGGAAGACATCATCGTTCCGCTGGTGATTGATGAAGACTCGGTGGAGACGCCGCAAATGGCGATGCCCGAAATGCACCACGCCACCCGCAAGATGAGCTTTGCGGAAGTGGAACTGGGCTTCAGCCGGGAGGATGCCATGAAGGAAGCGTGCCGCTGCCTGCGCTGCGACGCCGCTGTTTAATTCATATGTTTCGTTTAAGGAGAAAGAATTCATGTCCACTGTTAAATTGACTATTGATAATCGGCCTGTGGAAGCGCCGGCCGGCGCAACCATTCTCGAGGCCGCCCGAAGCGCCGGCATTAAAATCCCGACGCTTTGCGCCTGGCCTGAAATTCACCATACCCCCGGCGCGTGCCGCGTCTGCATGACGGAGGTGGAAGGACAGCGTTCTCTCATCGCCGCCTGCGTTTTTCCGGTCATGGAAGGCATGGTCGTCCGCACCAACACCGAAAAAGTCCGTGAAGCCAGGAAAATGGTCGTGGAACTGCTTCTGGCCAATCATCCGCAGGAATGCAATTTCTGCGTCCGGAACGGCAGCTGCGAACTGCAGAAAGTGGCCGAATTTGTCGGCCTGAAAGAAGTCCGCTTCCCCACCTCCGAGTTCAACAAAGAGGAGTCCATCGACCGCTCCAGCCCGTCAATTGTGCGCGACAGCCGCAAATGCATTGAATGCCACCGCTGCATCACGGTCTGCGAGCAGATTCAGACGGTGAGTGTTCTGACACCGGCCCATCGCGGAAGCGATGTCAAAGTCACGCCGGCTTTCAATCTTCCCTTGATTGAGTCCAACTGCGTTACCTGTGGTCAGTGCATTCTGGCCTGCCCGGTCGGCGCGCTTTACGAAAAAGACGACGTCGATCTGGTTTGGAAGGCCCTCAACGATCCGACCAAGCACGTGGTCGTCCAGGAAGCGCCGGCCATCCGCGCCGCCCTGGGCGAAGAATTCGGCATGCCTCCCGGCTCACTGGTCACCGGCAAGATGATTGCCGCCCTGCGCCGGCTGGGATTCGACAAGGTCTTTGACACGAACTTCACAGCCGACCTCACGATCATTGAGGAAGGCAATGAATTGCTGAAGCGCGTGAAAGAAGGCGGCAAGCTGCCCATGATCACATCGTGCAGCCCCGGCTGGATCAAGTTCTGCGAACACTTCTACCCGGATCTGCTGCCCCATCTGTCCACCTGCAAGTCGCCGCAGCAGATGTTCGGGGCGCTGGCCAAAACCTATTACGCCCAAACGGCGGGCATCGATCCGAAAGACATCGTGTCCGTTTCCATCATGCCCTGCACCGCCAAGAAATTTGAAGCGCAGCGACCGGAAATGAAGAGCAGCGGTTACCGCGATGTGGACTATGTGCTCACAACCCGCGAATTGGGCCGAATGATTCACGAAGCCGGCATCGATTTTGAAAACCTGGCCGATGAAGATTACGATGCTCCGATGGGCGAGTACACGGGCGCCGGCACCATCTTCGGCGCCACGGGCGGCGTTATGGAAGCCGCGCTGCGTACGGTCTACGCCGTCGTGACCGGCGAAAACCTACCCAGCCTGGACATTACGCCTGTCCGCGGACTGGAAGGCGTCAAGGAAGCCACGGTAAAGGTCGGCGCGCTGGGAGACGTCAGCATCGCCGTCGCGCATGGTCTGGGCAATGCCCGCAAGCTGATGGATAAGATCCGCGAAGGCAAGGCCAATTATGCCTTCATCGAAGTCATGTGCTGCCCGGGCGGCTGCATCTCCGGAGGCGGCGAGCCGATTCCCACAAACAATGATATCCGCGTGAAAAGATCAGCGGCACTTTATGCCGATGACGGCAAGGTTCAAAAGAAACGTCAGTCCCACGAAAATGAATCGGTGAAGAAACTCTACGACAAATTCCTCAAAGAACCGCTGGGGCACAAGTCGCATGAGCTTCTGCACACGAAATACACGCAAAGAGGCACCGATCTGCCCCACAAGGAAGATGAGTAGATCTTTTTCGGATTTCGAATAGCGTAGAAAAGAGGTTTGTCCGCTCGGGACAAACCTCTTTTTTTACCGTTACTTTTATATTAGAATAAACCATGAGCAAACAAAGGCTGGAAAAAGATTTATTGGGCGAGATGTGCGTTCCGGGCGACGTTTATTGGGGAATCCACACCCAGCGCGCCATCCAAAACTTTCGCATCAGCGAACAAAGGGTGAACCCCTCGCTCATCCGGGCGCTGGCACGCGTCAAGTTGGCCTGCTGCCAGGCCAACGAGGAAACCGGCTTTCTTTCCAAAGAGAAATCCCTGCTCATCGGGCAGGCGTGCCGGGAAATATCCGACGGATTGCTTGCCGATCAGTTTCCGGTGGATGCCCTGCAGGGCGGAGCCGGAACATCGACCAACATGAATCTGAATGAAGTCATCGCCAACCGGGCCATTGAACTGGCCGGAGGCCGGAGGGGCGATTACCGCCTTATTCATCCGCTGGAGGATGTCAATCTGCATCAATCGACCAATGACGTTTATCCCACGGCAATTAAAGTTGCCGCTATCTTTCGTCTCCGGGATCTGGCCCGGGCGGTTGCCGGCCTGCAGGGCGCCTTTCAGGAAAAAGAAAAGGAATTTGCCGATATCGTCAAGCTCGGACGGACGGAGCTGCAGGAAGCCGTGCCGATCACGCTGGGCGCCGAGTTCTCCGCTTTTGCCGAAGCGATTGCCCGCGACCGGTGGCGGGCGTTCAAATGTGAAGAGCGCCTGCGCGTCGTCAATTTAGGCGGCACCGCCGTGGGCACGGGGCTTACCGCATCCAGAAACTACATCTTTCTGGTCATCGAGAAATTGCGGGAAGTAACGGGTCTGGGGCTCGCCCGCGGCGAAAACATGCTGGGAGAAACCGCCAACGCGGACGTTTTTGTCGAGGTTTCCGCCATTCTCAAGGCGCACGCCGTGAATCTGATCAAAATCGCCAATGATCTGCGTCTGATGAACTTGCTTTCCGAAATCCGCCTGCCCGAACTTCTGGCAGGATCTTCCATCATGCCCGGCAAAATCAACCCGGTTCTCGCGGAAACAGTCATTCAAACAGGCCTCAAGGTTATGGCCAACGACGGCATGGTGACCGAAGCGGCAGCCCGGGGCACTCTGCAAATCAATGAATTTTTGCCGCTTCTGGGCCACGCGCTTCTGGAGTCGCTTGATCTCCTCGTGAACATCGACAACCTCCTTACCGGACATGTGCAAGGCATCACCGCGCGCCGGGAGAAGTGCGAGGAATATTTCAACCTAAGCCCCATGATTATCACGGCTTTGCTGCCCGTCATCGGCTATGAGGAAGCCACGCGGCTCGTCACGGAGTTTGCTTCGGGCGCTGAGAAAAACATGAGGCATTTTCTTGAAGAAAAGCTGGGAAAAGAATTGATTGATGAGCTCTTTGCTCCGCAGCGGTTGACGGCTCTGGGCTACAGGGACGAAAAACGATGAATACCACGCCGAAGGGAAACCGGTTGCATATAGCACTCATGGGGCGCACCAATGTCGGGAAATCCAGCCTCCTCAATTTAGTGCTGGGGCAGGACATCGCCATCACCTCGCCCGTCGCCGGGACGACAACCGATGTGGTGGAAAAAGCGATGGAGCTCTTGCCGCTCGGGCCCGCTTTGTTTCTGGATACGGCGGGTCTGGACGATCAATCCTTCCTGTCCGACGCCCGTCTGAAAAAAACGGCCAAGGTCTTCGATCGCGCCGATGTCATCATTCTCGTGACCGAGGCCGATGTCTGGACGGATTTTGAAGAAG
>SBEK01000387.1 GCA_009668925.1 Deltaproteobacteria bacterium | reverse complement strand
GCTCGCCGCTGGATTCTTTCGCCAGTTCTTCAGCCAGCATGGCGACTCCGCGAAGGTAGGATTCCGGCGTCACCTGCCGCTCCGTGGGAATCTTCATGATTTCTTCCGGCGTATAACCCGTCGTGCGTATTTCCGAAGGGCTCTGATAGAGGTAATTCAGATCAAGATCCAGTACGGTGATCGTCTCGTTCATGTTCTCCACAATCATCCGGTAGCGCTTTTCGCTTTCTTCCAGCGCGAGCTCGGCTTTCTTTCGCGCCGTGATGTCCCGCGCGGTCGCGATAATCTCGCGGGGGACGCCCTGATTGTCCCTGCCGAATGTCGCGGTAATTTCCAGCCACACCGTTTGGCCGTTTTTGTGATTAAGCTCGATTTCGACCGTCGTGGGCGGCCAGGCCCCCGAAGGGGGAAGCGCCATGCGGTTCGTCATGGCCTCGGTTACCTCATGCGTGATCGTCTCGATCGACCGCGGCGGCAGTAATTTATCCAGGGGGATTTTTACGATTTCTTCGGGTGTGTAACCCGTCAGTTGCGCCCGGTGATTGCTGACGAAGGTAAACCGGAAATTGAGATCAACCGCAAACACCACATCGTGGACGTTTTCGACGAGTATCCGGTAGAGCTTATCGGTCGACCGGAAGGCTTCTTCGGCCTTCCGGCGGTCGGTGATGTCCCGGGCGACGCCCAGGACCTCAAACGGAACGCCCTGTTCATCGCAGTTAAAGTCAGGCTGGATCTCCATCCAGCGTCTTTCACCGTCTTTGCGGATGACTTCCAATTCCAGGCTTCTGTGGTCGCTGGTCATCCGGTGATGGCCCGCAAGCAATCGTTCCAACTCTTCAGCGGACGCCTGCTCGAGGCATATCCGGGCATCATCCGTCAGGTAATCGGCAAAGGACAGGTGCATGAGCTCTTCGGGAGTATACCCGAGCATGGCCGTCACCGACGGACTGATGTAAGTGAAGCGCGCGTTAAAATCCATCGTCCAGATGACATCCCGGATATTTTCGGTGATCAGGCGCAGGTGCCTCTCCGTCTGTTTGCGCCGGCTGATATCGCGGACGATGCCGCGGAAGCCCTTCGGTTGACCGTTTTCATCGCGCAACAGCGCGACGGAGGATTCAACATCGAGTGTTCCACCGTTCTTTTTGTTGATTCGCCAATCAAAGCCCTTGACCGTTTCCCCGGTGAGGTACACGGCATGAAATATTTCAAAGATTTTATCGGCGGTGGGTTGATCAACCAGGTTCCGGA
>SBEK01000198.1 GCA_009668925.1 Deltaproteobacteria bacterium | reverse complement strand
CAAAAAGGGAGAACAAGCTCTCGTCAGACCGGAAATCATCTTTTATGGCGCGATTATCACCAACGACAAAAAAATCGCCTACGTTGAGGATAAAAAAAATCCGTATTCAACCCCGGGACGGGGGAAAAGGCAGATTCCGCTTGCCGAAGGGGCGATGATCGGCGGATATAAGCTCAAAGAAATAAATCCCGAGTCCATCGTCCTGGCTCATGATGATGACCAAATGGTGGTGAACCTGCGCGATCAGAAGGACAGAAGGCCGGAAGAAGCAAAGATTAGCCCTCCCAAGCCTCCGTCCGGTCAGCTGCAGGTGTCTCCGCCGACGTCTCGTCAGACGGCCAAACCAGGCACAGCCCCGCCGCCTCTGCCGCCCCGACCGTCCATCAATAGAAAATGAAGACATCCGTGTTCAGCCCGTGATGAAATTGCGGAAGCGTTCCGATTCCGATTCCATCTCTTTGGCTGAATTGGATGAGATCCTCAATACGATGACGAGACCGGTTTGCCTTTCGCGACCTCTCATTTTGCTTGCGTACCTTGTCTAGGACGTCGTGTCTTGTCACTCTTAAAACGACAATCCGGCCCATTCTATCGTCAAGAAGAAAATGGCTGAAAACAGGAAGTCAAAAAAAAGGCAAACGCCTGTTTATTTTTGAAAACTTGGTAGGATAGGCCTCCTATTCGGTTACATAAGATCTACCATTGTTTAAGCTATTTTCTTGTGTTTAATCTAACAGCAAAGTTGCGGCGAAGAAGCGTCGGTATTTCACTGCAAAGAGCGTGGGGCAGGTTTTCCAGTCAGGTAAAAATCGGATCATCATGAAGACGTGAACTTTCGGAGGGGGTCAACAAGAGGAATACAAATGAAAAAATTTTTAGCAGCGATATTAGGAGTAGTCGTGGTGAGCAGCGGGAGCTGTTTTGCGGCAGACAAGGTGGAACTGAAGGATGACAGCGATCGGGTGAATTACAGCATCGGGTATCAAATCGGGGGCGACTTCCAGCGGCAACACTGGGAACTCCGTTCCGATGTTTTAATGAAAGGCCTCAATGACGCCCTGAATCGTGAAACGCCCCTGATGTCTCAGGAAGAGATGAACGCAGTTTTGCAGATGCTGAAGAGGAAGCTGACGGCTGACCAGCAAAAGGAAGTGAGGGAAAATGATAAGGCGTTTCTGGAAGCAAATGCCAAGAAAGAAGGCGTCGTTGTTTTGCCGAGTGGAGTGCAATACAGGGTTATCAAAGAGGGTGCGGGAAGAAAACCGACGCTCTCGGACAGCGTGGTCATCAAATATCAGGTGAGCCGCATTATTGGACAGAAAGTGACGCCGGCGAGCGCCGAAACGAAACCCACCGCCTACCCAATGAAGAAGGCCCTACCCGGTCTTCAGGAAACATTGCAATTGATGAAGGAAGGCGCGGTCTGGGAGATTGTCCTTCCTCCCGGACCTTCGCGGGGCGTGAGGGGGGAGGCTCTGGAAAGTGCGCCGGTCCTTATCTATCAGATGGAACTATTTACTGTTAAGGAGGAATCATGACCAGGACTGCTAATAGTTTGAAGGTGTGTAAACAATATTAGACTATTGGAATGAGGAGGCACAGTATGAAAATTTCAAGAGAAAGTCGATGGCGATGTAAGTTCTTAATGGCGGCAAGTGCCGTGATGCTTGTATTGGCCATCGGTGTTTCGGCCTTCGCCCAGCCGACGTATGTGCCGGGCGGGACGCTGGACCCGACAACCATCCCCAAATATGTCACTCCCCTGGTCATCCCGCCGGTGATGCCGCAAAGCACGGCTTCTCCGGCGCCGGCGGCTAATTTTGATATCGCCGTCCGGCAATTCCAGCAGCAGATCCTGCCCGGCGGCATCTGGGGTTCTTCCTTCCCGAATCCTCTAGGCGGAGCGCCCGTCGGTCCTTTTCCGGCGACAACCGTATGGAGTTACGGACGCGCGGCAGATCCGCTCCCCGACTCGTCAGATATCCCCGGAGGGGCCGACGGAGTGGCGCCCGCAACAAATTCTTCCTTCAATTATCCGGCCTTTACCGTGGAAAACACCTCCGCTGTGGCGACCACTGTTCGCTGGATTAATGACCTCATTGATCCCGGTACAGGCAATTATCGGCCTCATTTGTTCGCCGTGGACCAGACCCTGCACTGGGCCAACCCTCCTAAAGCGAACTGCGTCATGATGCCGACCAACCGGACCGATTGCGAAACAGCCGTTGCCGCGCCTTATACAGGGCCTGTTCCGCTGGTCACTCACGTGCACGGCGCCCATGTGCAGCCGCACAGCGACGGTTATCCGGAGGCCTGGTGGCTGCCCGGCGCTCCCGGCACCAAAGGCATCCCGGCCGGCTATGCCGAACGGGGGACGAAATACGGTCAGGGAAATACCACCAATACCGTTGCCGGCTCGGCATATTTTACCTATGAAAATACTCAGCCGGCGGCAACCATCTGGTACCACGATCATGCTCTCGGCATGACCAGACTCAATGTTTATGCCGGGCCCGCCGGATTCTGGCTGATCCGCGGCGGCGCCAATGATACGGCAGCCGGCGTGCTGCCGGGACCCGCACCGACCATCGGAGGCGGCGATCCGAATTTCACGGCGGCAGTGCGTGAAACAATCCGCGAAATTCCGATTGCGATTCAGGACCGGTCCTTCAACACCGACGGCACGCTCTTTTATCCGGACAGCCGCACGTTCTTCGATGGATTCACCGGACCGTTTATCGGCGGCGCCGGCGTCCCGGCGGGGCCTTCGGACATTTCTCCGATCTGGAATCCCGAGGCGTTTTTCAATACCATCGTCGTCAACGGCACGACCTGGCCGAAGTTTGAAGTCGCTCCGGCACGGTATCGGTTCCGACTGCTGAACGGCTGCAACTCGCGGACGTTAAATCTCTCGATGTTCGTCGTGACGGCCGGTGTTGATGGCATTTTCGGCACTGTGGACGACGTGGTCGGCGCGGAAGTTCCCTTCAATCAGATCGGCGGTGACCAGGGCTTCCTCCCCAACGTCGTGAGGATCACCAAAGGCTTTACCTCGACGCTTCCCGGCAACGGTACGATTCCACCGGCTGTTGCCGCTCCCTCCACGGAACAGGGATTGCTGATGATGTCCGCCGAGCGCGCCGATGTGATTATCGATTTTGGCGGTCTGGCCAACGGTACGCATGTGCGAATTTTCAATACGGCGCCCGACTCACCGTTCGGCGGATTTCCCCCCGGATTGGTGGGTTATGTCCCGGCTGATCTCGGTACAACCGGCCAGGTTATGGATTTCATTGTGAACACTGCGCTGCCGGCGCAGCCCAGCGATACGGCGTCCCTGCTTCCGGAAAATATCGTTCTTCCCGCACCGGCGGCATTGGGTGCTCCTTCGAACACGCGCCAGGTGTCCTTAAACGAACTGTCTTCCGATCAGGTGTGTGTGGAAATGCGGGTTCTTGACGGAGCGATCATCCAAACGCTCTTCAGTACCTTCGCCGGCGATCCGAATTTCCTGACCAACTGCGCCGCGGCGGTTGTTGGCGCCGGTAATTTCCCGTCGCCCATGGGCCCCCGTCAGGCTCAATTGGGCATCGTGACCACTTCCGGCCTCAATTTGATACCTGTGCCGCAGAGATGGGGTGATCAGATGACTGAGAATCCGACTCTGAACAGCACCGAAGTCTGGGAAATATTCAACACGACGGCCGACGCACATCCGATCCATCTGCATCTGGTGGCATTCGAAGTCGTCAACCGCGAAGATCTCGACGCGGCCGCTCTGGCGTTGGGGAATCTGGTGCCGACAGGGATCACGTATTTGCCGCAGCCCAATGAACTGGGTTATAAAGATACCGTGCTCGCCTTGCCGGGCCAGATCACACGGCTCAAAGCGAAGTTCGATATCCCCGGTTTATATGTCTGGCACTGTCACATCGTGGAACATGAAGACAACGAAATGATGAGGTCCTATATCGTCCACCGCCCATCGGTTAAATTCGACTTCAATGGCAATGGCCGATCCGATCTTCTCTGGAGAAACGCGACGACCGGACAGACGGTTCTCTGGTTCATGAACACCGATGGAACCATCATGGGTGCCTATAAGCAGCTCTTAACAAGCCCCAACTGGTGGATTGCTGGTACAGGTGATGTGAATGGAGACGGTGTTTCTGACATTATCTGGAGAAATGAAGCTACCGGACAGGCGGTTCTCTGGTTCATGAACACTGATGGAACGCGCTTGGGTGCCTATAAGCAACTCTTTACCAATCTGAGCTGGCGGATTGTCGGGATGGGTGATTTTAACGACGACGGCAGATCGGACATCATCTGGAGAAACACGACTACCGGACAGACTGTTCTCTGGTTCATGAATGCCGACGGAACGCGCATGGGCAACTATAAGCAGCTTATGTTGAATCTCAACTGGACGGTCGTTGGTGTGGGTGATGTCAACGGTGACAATATCGCTGACATTCTCTGGAGAAACACGGTTACCGGTCAGACGGATGTCTGGTTCATGAACGCCGATGGAACCACCGCAAGCATCAAGACATTGCGTACGTCTCTTACGATGACAGTTGCGGGTATGGGTGACTTTAACAAAGACGGCAGGTGTGATATTCTCTGGAGAGATTCAACTACCGGGCAGTCCGTCCTCTGGTTTATGAACGCTGATGGAACCCTCATGGGTGTCGAGAAGACGGTTTATAATAGTCTTTCTTGGGCGATCATCGGTACGGTGGACATCAACGGTGACGGTATTGCCGATATTATCTGGAGAAACACGACAGATGGCCGAAAGGTTGTTTGGTTCATGAACGCGGATGGGACTTTTGCGAGCTTCAAAGTAATTCTTTCTGATCCTAACTGGGTGGTGACGGGATACTGAGTTAACCGGTGGAGGCCGAATCCGTTTGCAGGGATTCGGCCTCCGCTCTTTCTTTTGTTGCCGATCTGTAATTGCTGTAACTCTTATTAGAACAGGGGGTGGAATCCCCCTGTTCTTTGTTTGGCAGGATCCCGGCGATTTCCCAAAATAAAAGACGGCGCTTCCCTTGTGAATCGGAAAGCGCCGTTTTTCGTCGTCAGGTTTTATATGTTTTCCCGCCTATTTCCCCAAAAACAGATTTCGGGGATTGTCGACCATCATGGTTTTGATCTGCTCATCGGTTACCCCCTGGGCTTTGAGCGCGGGGATGAACTCTTTGGAGATGTGATCGATTCTCCAGTTGGCAAAGGCCGGCAGATATTTTTCAGGCAAAACGGTCTGACGTCCCGGCCAGACATTGACCGTATCGTGCGAGAGCATGATCTGCCCGGCATACCCCTGCTTGCACAGTTCGGAGACATTTTTCACGTTGACGTCAAACGGTGTAATGATATCCAGGCCGATGCGGTCAAAGGCAATATACACGCCTTTGGCCAGAATGGCTTTGTGGTATTCAATATCCTTGGAATTGGAGACATGGCCGATCATGACCTTCTTCGGATCGGCGCCCTCCGCGAGCAATAAATCGGCCTGTTCGACGCCGCCCGTCGGGCCCTCCGTATGCGTGATGATCGGCGCGCCCGTTGCTTTCTGAGCGACGACCGCCGCCTTGTGGACGGCGGCTTCATACGTGGACATCTTGGGCCCCGAACCGATCTTGATGACGCCGGCTTTGACGCCGGTCTTGCCGATGCCCTGCGTAATTTCCTTGATAAAGAGCTCCGACATCATCTTGGAGATGTCCATCCCCCAAATGGCCTTGGTTGTCCAGTACGCCGGTGAACCTTCATGCTCGGTATAAAGTCCCGTCGAACAAATAATGTTGATGCCGGTCTTTTTGGCCAGTTTTTTATAGAGGATGGGGTCGCGTCCGCCGACGTCATTGGTCGTGGCGTCGATGATGGTTTTAATGCCGTATTTCTGCGCTGTCTTGATGACAGCCAGGTCGGTCTTGAAAATGGCTTTGGCGTCAGCGGGAGCCATGGTCTCATCGGCGAACCATCCCGGGTAGGCGAAGACGAAATGTTCATGCACCAGGGTCGTTCCCAGTTTATCGGGAGAAATGGGCCCGAGGACGGAATTGATCATGCCCGGGGGTGTCGGTTTGACGGCCGCGTTTAAAGGTATTGAAGCCAGAAAAAAAGAAATCAACAATAAGAATACAACGGAAAAGATGGGAAGACTACCTCTGCCTCGCTGATTCATGGTGTTTCCTCCTTTTTTAATATTTGACCGGCCTGGATGGCTGGTCGAAAAAAGCAAGGATCGGGAGAGTAGGCGCATGACCTTGATCGGCTACATCTTGCGGCTGTCATAGGCCCAGTGCAGCAAAGCCTGGCGCTGTCTGCGCCGGCATTGGAGATCGCCCGCCGGGCAGTGCTTGATCAACTGCGCAACATGCCGCTGCATGGCTTTCCATCGTCTGATCTGTCTTTCATCATCGGGGCAGCGCCGGCCCGCGAAGTAGCGGCAATACCATTGAAACCAGCCGCGGGGATCATCGGGGTAAATCCAGCCTTTGGCAATCCAGTAGGAAAGAGGTTTGGAAGCGTTCACGCCAAAGCAGTTGAGTTTCGGATCATGGCGTTTGGCGCACAGTTTGGCTTTGGCAAACCAGGCGGCGGGAAATTCGCTTTGGCAGTCGGTCATGTATTTTCCGCCGAAAACGCCTGCTTCGAGCATTTGCTGCGGCGTGAGCTGGGGTTTGAATTCCGGGTCAAAATCGCGGCCGGCGGGCCGGCTGAGCACATACCGGTAGCCTTTTTGCATCCGGTCGTTGACGATGATTTCTTTGGGCTTCATAGGCCTCCGCACCGAACCGCATGTTTAAGGT
>SBEK01000386.1 GCA_009668925.1 Deltaproteobacteria bacterium | reverse complement strand
GTAGGCGGCAATCTCCGCCGCATTCTCCTGAATTTCGCGCGGTGTACCGTGGGCCAGTTTCTTCCCTAAATTCAGCACAACGATGGATTCACAGACATCCATAACGAGCTCCATGTCATGCTCCACCAGCACAATGGTTATCCCCATGTTTTGAATTTTACGGATCAGTTCCGCCAGAACCGCCGTCTCGCGGCTGTTTAGTCCCGCAGCCGGTTCGTCCATCAGGATGACTTGCGGCTCCACCGCCATGGCCCGCGAAATCTCCAGAAGCCGGCCCTTGCCGAACGGCAAATTGCAGGCTGCAACATCAGCTTCACCGGTCAGACCCGTGAACTCCAGCCACCGGCGTGCCTTTTCCCTGATCTGTTTTTCTTCTTTGATCTGACCCGGTAGCTTGAAAGCGCAGGACAAAATGCCGCTATTACTTTTCGTGTGCAGGCCGACCATGACATTTTCCAGAACCGACATTTGCCCGAACAGTTCCACATTTTGGAATGTGCGCACGAGACCGAGCCCAGCCAGCACTTCGGGTTCAAAAAAAGATATATCTGTTCCGCCTAAATAAACTTTCCCTTCTGTTTGGGTGTAAAGGCCGGTTACAATGTTAAACAGAGTTGTTTTACCCGCGCCATTGGGGCCGATGATGCCTGTGATGGATCGCGGTTCGACCGCGAACGATACATCCGTGAGTGCCGTCAATCCGCCGAAAATTTGAGTGATGCCTTCAACTCTTAGCATTTTAGACCGCATCCTTTTTTATTTTGCCCGCGACGATCTTAAACAGTGTCTCCAGGCCGCCGATCAAGCCGGAAGGCATGAACATAGTGATCAAAATCAACATCAATCCGTAAATCACAATGTCGAAATCACGAAATACGCGCAGAAATTCGGGCAACAGGGTTAAGATTGCCGCGCCCGCAAATGAGCCGTAAATACTTCCCAGGCCTCCAATAATGATCATCGTCAACAGTTCAACGGAAAAGTTAAATCCAAAAGACGTAGGAGAGATGAAGGTGATCGTGTGAGCATACAGACTTCCGGCAATGGCCGAAACAAATGCCGAGACGGTGAATATTTGAACTTTCAGCATCCGGGCATTGACACCCATAACCCGGGCCGCGACTTCGGAATCATTGATTGCCCTCAATGCTCGGCCGATCCGGGACTGGGACAAATTGATCGACAGCAGCATGACTCCCAGAGTGATGATCCAGATCAGATAATAATTGTTGCGATCATTATCAAATATGAGGGATCCC
>SBEK01000385.1 GCA_009668925.1 Deltaproteobacteria bacterium | reverse complement strand
GGGCGACACTGCTCGTTGACGCCTTCATCGTCGCTTTTAATTTTCCGGAACTGATCCAGACGCTTTTCTTCTCGGGCGCGACAAGCGCATTCCTGATACCGGTATGCACAAAATACTTAAATGACCGGGAAGAATATTCCCGTATCTATTCAACGTTCATAAATATCTCCATCCTGCTTACTATAGTGGTGTCGTCCATTTCTTTTTCTTCAGCGGCACGGTTGTAAAGCTTATCGCCCCCGGGTTTACGCCCGAGGCTAAAGCGGTCACCGACAAGCTTTTCATCATCATGATACCCGTCATAGCCTTCCATACCATCCTTTCGGTCATGAAGGCTTTCCTCAACGCAAAAGAGCATTTTGCCGCGCCCGAACTGTCAGGGATCGTATGGAACATCATCTTTATCGCAGCTGCGGTGTTCCTTGGTAAAAAGCTCGGGATCTACAGCCTTGCGATAGGGGTCACGGCCGGTTCGCTCTTGCAGATCGTCATGCAGTACCCATACCTCAAGAAACTGGGGGTAGAATACCGGCCAACGCTCGACCTTAAGCACCCGGCGATAAGCACGGCAAAAAGCCTCTTTACCGGGGCGCTCATAGCGACCTCTATCGTTCCGATCAACAGCTTTGTCGGCCGTATTATCGCGTCATACCTGCCCCACGGCGAAGTGGCCTCCCTTTCGTATGCCTTCAGGATCTTCATCTTGCCGTTCAGCCTTTTTGCCGTGCCGGTCTACACGGTAATGTTCTCGAAACTGTCGCGGCTTTTCCACGACAATGACATGAAGGACTTCAAGGCCCATATCGACAGTTCGATCGTGCTCATCTGCATTACCCTGATACCGGCCACGATCCTCCTCACCACGCTTGGCGACATCTGCGTACAGGTCCTGTACCAGCGCGGTGCCTTTACCCCGGCCGATACGGCGATGACGAACAGGGCTTTGTTCGGGTACAGCATAGGGCTTGTTTTCTATGCGCTTTCCATTTCTTTCGTCCGGATATTCAACGCCATGCACGATATGAAGACCCCCGCCCTTATCGGCATATCATCCATTGTTATCAACGCTATTATAGCTTCCGTGCTTATGGTCCCCTTCAAAAATCTCGGCATCGCCCTCGCGACGTCGATCGTGTCGCTTTATAATTTCGTATTTCTCTATGTCATCCTGAAACGGAAAACGGGATATACAATGGCCCGCTCCGCCACGCGGGACGTCATCAAATCGCTTTTGGCGGGAATTTTGCTCGTGGTCCTCATCG